>NZ_PDJI01000004.1:1528730-1834476 GCF_002563695.1 Georgenia soli
CGACGTAGGAGAGGCACACCGCGTCGAGGTCCCAGCCGCGCTTCTCGAGCACGTCGAAGAGCACGGTCTGCACCTTGCCGGAGATGCCCTTCTTCGCCTTCTGCGTGGAGAAGGAGAAGGCGGTCTCGTTGGCGTCGGAGACGCGGGTGACGGTGGGGTGCGCGTCGGAGGTCGAGATCTCCTGCATCGCCGCCAGCGCGGCGCTCCACGAGGGGTACAGGTAGGCGATGATGTCGCGGTTCTCCGGGAGGCGGTGCACGTGCACCCACGCCTCGGTGATGACGCCCAGGCGCCCCTCGGAGCCGAGGATCATCTCGCGCACGGACGGCCCCGACGACGTCGAGGGCAGCGGCCGCAGCACCACGACCTTGCCGGGCTGGACCAGGCGCAGGCCGCGGGTGATGTCGGCGATGTCGCCGTACTTGTCGGACTGCATGCCCGACGAGCGCGTCGCGATCCAGCCGCCGAGCGTGGAGTGGCGGAAGCTGTCCGGCTGGTGGCCCATGGTCCACCCGCGGGCGTTGAGCTGCTCCTCCATGTCCGGGCCCAGCACGCCCGCCTGGATGCGGGCGAGACCGGCGTGCTCGTCGACCTCGAGCACGCGGTTGAGCCGGCCGAGGTCGAGCGAGACCACGGTGCGCTCCTCCGCCGGCGGCGGGGTCAGCGAGCCGGAGATGTTCGACCCGCCCCCGAAGGGGATGAGGACGGCGTCGGCCGCGACGACGGCGTCGACGACGGCGCGCACCTCGTCCTCGTCGGCGGGGTAGACGACGACGTCGGGCACGCGCGGCAGGTCACCGGCCCGGACCCGCACCAGGTCCGCCAGGCCCTTGCCGTAGGTGTGCACCACCCGGTCCAGGTCGTCGGTGACCACGTGCTCCTGGCCGACGGCGGAGCCGAGGGTCGCGGCGAGCTCCTCGCCCAGCCGGGTGGCCGGGACGTCGAGCTCCTCGAACGCCGGCGGCGGCGTGCCCGGCGCCGAGAGGTCGATGCCGACCTTGTCCATCACGAACGGTGCCATCCTGGGCTTGTCGCGGTAGTTGAACGCGACGCCCTCCACACCCCAGCCCCACCACTTCTGGTGTGCGACACCCTTCACGAGGCCTCCTCCTGCTTGTGGTCCGTACCGGCCTCCTGGCCGGGAGCTGCGCCGTCGGCGAGCACGTACGGGGTCTGCATCTCGAGCATGGTGCGCACGCGGGCAGCCACGCGGTCGTTGAACTCGCGGGGCTTCTCGCCGGGCCGCGGGCGCATGGGGCGGCCGACGAGCATGCGCACGCGCGGGCGTCCGGGCACCGGCCACGACCGGCCCACGGGCATGGCCTCGTGGGTGCCGAGCAGCGCCACCGGCACGCACGGGACGTTCTTGGCGACGCACAGGGCCGCGGCACCGGGCTTGAACGCGCGCATGACGCCGTCGCGGGAGCGGGTGCCCTCGGGGAAGATCAGCACCGGCACGTCCTCGGCCACCAGGCGCTGGGACAGACCCTTGCGGGTGCGCTTGCCGCCGGAGGTGCGGTGGATGGGGTAGGTGTTGAAGAACAGCGACGTCGCCGCCTTCGTCCACCAGCGGGAGTAGAAGTAGTCGGCGGCCGCGCCGACCGCGAGGTGCTCGGTGACGTGGCGCGGCAGCATGCTCATCAGGACGCCGGTGTCCAGGTGGCTGGAGTGGTTGGCGACGACGACGAACGGGCGGCTCAGCCCCTCGAGGTTGTCCAGCCCCTCGACGACGGTCCTCGTCACGGTCCGCACGACGGGTCGCAGGACCATCCGCTGCGCGACGAACCGCGCAGCCCGGTGCCAGCCGGCGTGGTAGCGCCTCAGGCTCGGTGCACCTGTCATTTCCGGCTCCCCTTGATGATCGCCGTCGCGCGACGGACCAGCGGGCGCGGCGCGTGCTCGGCGAGGAACGCCAGCGTCGCGAACCGCCTGGACGGGACGGAACGTACCCGACCCTTCTCGACGTCGGCGAGGCAGTCCTCGACGACGCGGTCGGCCTCGAGCCAGAGGGCGTCGGGGATCGAGCTCGCCCGGATCCCGGCCCGGTCGTGGAACTCGGTGCGCACCCAACCCGGCAGCAGCGCCGTGACGGTCACCCCGGTGCCGTCGAGCTCGAGGGAGAGGGACTCGGAGTACGTGCGCACCCACGACTTGATCGCGGAGTAGCCGCCCATCGGGATCAGGCCGGCGACGGAGGCGACGTTGACGATCACCCCGTGCCCGCGGGCCTTCATCGCCCGGCCGGCGGCGCCGCCGAGCACGAGGACGGCCCGCACCATGAGGTCGAGCGCCTCCTCGTGCTCGCTCGGGTCCTCGGCCAGCAGCGGGACGTGCAGGCCCCTGCCGGCGTTGTTGACCAGGATCTCCACCGGGGAGACGGGGTCGGCCAGCCGGGCGGCGACCGCGCCGACGGCGTCCCGGCGGGACAGGTCGGCGACGATGGTCTCCACCTCGACGCCGTAGCGCCAGCGCAGCTGCTCGGCCGTCTTGGCGAGGCGGGCCTCGTCGCGCGCGACGAGCACCAGGTCGCAGCCCCGGGAGGCCAGCGCCCGGGCGAAGCTCAGCCCGATGCCGGACGTCCCGCCGGTCACGAGCGCACGCCCGTGGAGCCGGGACCCCGCGGTCGGGCTCTCGCTCCCCTGCGTCACTGGCGTTCTCCCTTGATGCTGCGCAGGACGGGGGTGAGCCGTCCCTCGGCCGTGGCGGTCCACTGGTGGGTGGGCCAGCGCCGAGCCCGGGCGTAGCGGTAGAGGCCTGCGTCGGGATTGACGGCGTTGGGATACCCGACGACCTCCAGCCACGGCCGGTCGGCATAGCTGTCCCCGTAAGCATAGGACCCCGTCAGGTCCATACCCTGCTCACGCGCGTAGCGGCGCAGCCACGCGGCGCGCGCCTCGCCCACCAGCGGGGAGGTGGCGAGGTGGCCGGTCCAGCGCCCGTCGCCGTCGGTCTCCATCCGCCCGGCCACGATCTCGTCGAAGAGCGGTGCGAGCGGCTCGACGAAGACGTCGATCTCACCGGTGACGAGCACGGTGCGGTGGCCCGCCTCGCGGTGCGCCCGGATCCGCTCGACGGCCTCCACGAGAAGACCGCGGCGCAGCGACGGGGTCACCTTCCGCGCGATGACGGCCCGCAGCTCCTGCTCGCTGGCCCCCTCGTAGCGGCGCATGAAGGTGCGGATGAAGTCGCCGCGGTCCCGGCGCTCGGCCTGCAGGTAGCGCGGGCCGAGGGCGACGAGGTTGGCCAGGGACGCCGGCCAGCGCGACGCCGGCTTCGCGGCGAGCTCGACCCAGAGGTACTGCTCGACGAGGGTGGCCGCGGCGACCGTGCGCTGCAGGTCGAAGACGGCGAGCACGTCCTTGCGGCGCGGCAGCTCCGCGGGCGCGCCGGGCGCCTCCTTGGGGGTGCGGTCGCGCATCAGCCCGGGGACGCCGGGGATGTGCACGTCCAGGAGGTAGTGGCGCCAGTCGATCTCGGCGACGTCGAAGCCGTGCTCGGCCTGCCGCTCGGCGGGCAGGGCGGCGTGCAGCGCGCGGGTGCGGGCGTCGTCGAAGATCACCTCGGTCTGCGTGTACGGCTGGTACAGCGAGGTGAACTTGCGGAGTGTCCCGAGGTCGCGGCGCGCCTTGTACAGCGCGGAGATCCACTGCCGGGTGCGCCGGTTGGCGGGCAGGTAGCCCAGCGCCCGGTCGGCCACGTCCACGGCCAGCTCGCGCCGCCCCAGCGCGCGCTCCACGGCGCCGCGGTGCGGGAAGGACCACGCCGGCACGGCCACGTGGGCGCCCTCGGCGTCCTTGAGCGGGTTGGCGGAGAAGTACTCGCGCACCATGTGCACCAGCGAACCGAGGCGCAGGGGGTTCGTGATCCCGGAGCTGACCTGGTAGTAGTTCGCGCCGCCGGGTGCGGGCGGTGCCGCGGCGGCGGCGAGGATCGCGTTGACGACGAAGTCGACGGGGATGATGTCGAGCACCGTGTCGGCGAGGGCGGGGAACTCCGGCAGGAGGCCGCGGCCGTAGGCGGCGATCAGCGGGTCGGCCACCTTGAAGCCGTCGATCCAGCCCGGGTAGGGGTGCCTGAGGGAGGACTCGATGATGGTGGGGCGCACCACCGAGAGACGGTGGCCCGCACCCGCCCACATCTCCTCGGCGACGCGCTCGCCCATCGCCTTGGTGAAGGTGTAGACGTCGGGCCAGCCGAGGGAGAGTGCGCGGGTGCGGCCGTGCTCGACGAGCTGCTCACGCACCCACTCGGACCGGGCCGTCTCGGCGGCCTCGGCGACGGCGCGCGCCCCGGCACGCCGGTGCTCCTTCTCTGCCTCGCGGAGCAGGCGGCCCAGCACCTCGGGGGTGCGGGACTCCTTCTCCGCCGCCTCCCGCGCGGCGACGGCGGAGGCGAGCTCGACCTCGCGGTCGATCTCGTGGTCCAGGGCCCGCTCCTCGGCCACGCCCTTGCGCAGGCCGGCTACGTAGCTCGTGGAGACGTGGACGACGTGCGGGTCGGCCCCGGTGGCGGCCAGCGCCTCGTAGAGCGAGATGGGACCGCCGACGTTGGCGGCGAACGCCTCGTCGACCGGCAGGTCGAAGGAGACGGTGGAGGCGGAGTGGAGGACGACGTCGACGTCGTCGGGCAGCGGCGGCAGGTCTCCCAGGTCGCCGGAGATCACGGAGACACGCTCGGCGAAGGCGGCCGCCGCCGACTCCTCGCCCACCGACCGGCGCCACGCCTTGAAGACGGGCTTGCGCAGCAGCTTGGCCACGCGCTGCTCGGCGGAGAGGTCTCCCCGGGGGCGGACGAGCACGCTGACGCGCGTGCTGGGGTAGGCGGAGAGGAGCTTCTCGAGCACGGCCTGCCCGACGAAGCCCGTGGCGCCCGTGAGCAGGACGTGCGCCTGGTCCAACGGTTGTGACATTCCGCGAACTCTACCGGGAGCCGCACCGTTTCCCGGGCCACCGTCCGCATCCCGCCGGGGCGTGGCCGTGAGCCTCGACACGGGTGGTCCCCATCCGTCCCACCGCCGCGCCGGGCGGGTCTACGATCGGGCGACCGCACGATCAGCATGCAAGGATCTGAGCCATGGGCGTCATCGACGTACCTCAATGGTTGCCCGCCGCGTTCGTCCGCAGCGTTCTCGCCGTCGGGGCCACCGCCCCGCGTGAGGAGATCGAGGCCACGTGCCGCCGACTCCTCGAGCGGTGGCAGGAGCCGGACCGGCACTTCCACAACCTCAAGCACCTCGTCGACGTGCTCGCCCGCGTCGACGAGCTCGCCGAGGAGACCCACCACCCCGACACCGTGCGGCTCGCCGCGTGGTACCACGGCGCGGTGTTCAGCTCCACGCCCGGCAAGGCTTACTCGCGGAGCGGCGGGGAGGACGAGGGCGCCTCGGCCGAGCTCGCCCGGGAGGAGCTGGGCGCCCTCGGGGTGCCCCCGGCCACCCGGGACCGGATCGCGGAGCTCATCCTCAACCTCAAGCGGCACGAGATCCGGAGCCGCGACATCGACTGCCTCGCCCTCTCCGACGCGGACCTGGCGGTGCTGGCGGCCGACCCTCAGCACTACCAGGCGTACCGCAAGGCGGTGCGGGCCGAGTACGCCCACCTGCCCGCCCGTCACTACGTCGAGGCCCGGCTCGCCATCGTCACCAAGCTGCTCGCGAGGCGGAACCTCTTCGTCTCGCCGATGGGTGCGCAGTGGGAGGACGCGGCTCGCGAGAACCTCTCCGCGGAGCTCGCCCGGCTGCAGGCGGAGCTGGCGGCCATGGGCGAGGCCGGGCCCGAGGAGTCCGTCGCTGCGGCCGAGGCAGCGCAGGGTGAGGTCGTCGAGGAGAGCCACCGCCGCGACGACACCGGGTCCCACGTCTTCACCGCGCCGGTCCGCGCCGCCACCGAGGCTCCGGCCGACTCTGCCCTGCCCGCCGGCCCCGGCGCCTCCATGCCATCAGGCTCCGGTGCATCCGCCACCTCCGGCGACGAGGCGGCCCGGCCGGCTCCCGCCGCCAAGTCCGCCGCCGACGCCGGCCCGGCCGCGCGTCCGACGTGGGGGCCCGTTCCCGGCCAGGGCCGAGGGCCCGGGGCCGCGACACCCGACGCGGTGCCTTCCGAGGTCGCGCCTGCAGGCGCC
The DNA here is from genome assembly GCF_002563695.1 of Georgenia soli. Lineage (NCBI taxonomy): Bacteria > Bacillati > Actinomycetota > Actinomycetes > Allobogoriellales > Allobogoriellaceae > Georgenia > Georgenia soli. The sequence goes on from NZ_PDJI01000004.1 coordinate 1,534,851, forward strand.
GTGACGCCTGGCACCGCGATCCCTGGCACCGTCACTCCCGCAGCCGTGACCCCTGGCGCCGTCACCCCTGGCAGCACGCCGACGCCGTCGGAGGCCGCGGCCGAGCGCGGACAGCGTCCTACCCGGACGTCCTCCCTCGAGTCCGAGCCCGACGACCTGGCCGCCCGGCCCCGTGCCGGCGCAGAGACCACGCGGGCGACCAGGGACGCCGTCGCACGATCCTCCCGCGAGCTCATCGAGCAGGCGGCGCGCGACCGCCGCGAGCGGGCGGACCGGGAGCGGCTGCAGCGGGAGCGGCGGCTGGCCGCCCGGGCGGAGCGCGAGCAGATGCTGGTCCCGGTCCGGGAGCGCCGTGCGAGTGCGGCGTCCACGCTCACGCCGCCCACGCCGCCCAGCCCGGGGACGCCGGACTCCGCAGGCCGCCGCGTCACGCCGGAACAGCCCCGCGGCACGGTCGAGCCGGTCCCGCCCCTCGTCGACGCGCAACCGGTGACCGGGCAGCGGCCGACCGAGGACGGCGCCCCGCAGCACGGCATGGAGCGCGAGCCCGACTTCTTCGACCGACCCCGCCGGAAGAAGGACAAGAGGAGGTAGCAGGACGGCCGTCCACAGGTGCGCCGGACGGCCGTGGTGTCCACAGACCCGGACGCCGCTCCCCCGGCAGTGCCGGTCGTCTCCGTAACGTCCCGATGCGTACCCGCGCCACCGGGGCGCGGACGGGAGGAGCACACCATGGCACGGTTCCAGGTCGACAGCGCCGAGGTGGCGCTCGCCGCCGCGCAGACCCGCACCACCACCGCGACCCTCCGGGCGGAGGCGGCCGCGATGATGAACCACCTCGTCCAGCTCCAGGCCTCCTGGACCGGCTCGGCGTCGGCGGCGTTCGGCGCATGCGCGGACCAGTGGCGGGCCACGCAGGCGCAGGTGGAGGCCTCCCTGGAGCAGATCACGATCGCCCTCGACGCCGCGTCGCGCACCTACGCCGACGCCGAGGCCTCCGCCCAGGGTCTCTTCGCGCGCTGACCACGGGCGGCGGCCGACGAGGACGGCCGGGACGGACGGGGACGGCGACCGGGACGAGGACGGCCACCGGGACGAGGACGGCCACCGGGACGAGGACGGCCACCGGGACGAGGACGGCCACCGGGACGAGGACGGCCACCGGGACGAGGACGGCCACCGGCCGTAGCATCGGGATCGTGGCCATCCTCGTCGACCAGCCGCGCTGGCCCGCCCACGGGACGGTCTGGGCCCATCTGGTCTCTGACCGGTCGCTGGAGGAGCTGCACCGCTTCGCCCGCGCCAACGGCCTTCCGCCACGGTCGTTCGACCTGGACCACTACGACGTCCCGGCCGAGCGCCTCGAGTCCCTGGTGGCCGCGGGCGCCGAGCTCGTCCCCGGCCGCGAACTGGTGGCCCGGCTGCGCGCGTCGGGCCTGCGGGTCCGGGCTTCCGACCGGCTCCAGGAGAAGCACCGCCGGCTCACCGCGGACCTGGCCCTGCGCTGGGCAGCGCTCGCTGCCCGGACCCCGGCCGGCCGTATGGGACCCGACCGGGACCGCCGAGACGTCCGAGAGGTTCGGGCCGCCGCTCCGGCGTCGACCGAGTGGGTCGACGCCGGTGCCGAGCTGCTCCGCCGGTGGGACGAGCCGCACCGCCACTACCACGACCTGACGCACCTGGACGACGTGCTGCAGCACCTCGACGTCCTCCGTGCCGACGGGGAGGCGGTCCCCGTCACGGCGGAGCTCGCCGCCTGGTTCCACGACGCCGTGTACGACCTGGTGCCCGGCGCCGACGAGCAGCGGTCCGCCGAGCTCGCCCGCGAACGGCTGTCAGACCTGGGCGCGGGTCCGGCGACCGTCGCGGAGGTGGAGCGCCTCGTGATGCTCACGGCGAGCCACGCGCCGGCCCGGGGCGACGCGGCCGGCGCCGCGCTGTGCGACGCGGACCTGGCGATCCTCGCCTCCTCGCCGCGTCGCTACGCGCGGTACTCCGCCGCCGTGCGCGCCGAGTACGCGGGAGTGCCGGACGAGGACTTCCGGCGTGGACGTTCGGCCGTGCTCGGCGGCCTGCTCGCTCACGAGCACATCTTCGCGACCGCGTCCGGCCGCGCACGCTGGGAGACGCCGGCCCGGGAGAACCTCCGCCGCGAGCTTGCCCTGCTGGACCGACCGCACGACTGACCGGCCTCGCAGCCGGCTCCCGGTGGCCGGCGCGCGCGACGGTCAGACCTGCACCCGGTGGCCTGACACGAGCCACCGGGAGTCCCCTGGACTCGCCGCAACGAGCGACGGACCATGGAGGGACCACTCCGGCGCCGCACCGCCGCGTGCGCCGGGCACCCACTCGAGGAGCCGTCATGACGAAGACGTGGAACGTGCGGATCGAAATCTTCGACGCGGAGGAGGTGCGCTCGGACGAGGCCGTCACCACCGCGCACGCCGTCCTGACCACGTCGGCACCCACGCCGATCCACGGCTACGGCCGCGCCCGGCGCAACCCGGAGGACCAGGACGTCCCGGAGATCGGCGAGGAGCTCGCCACGGCACGCGCCCTCCGGGACCTCGCGGACCGGCTGCTGAAGGCGACGTCGGACGACCTGGCCGCCATCGAGCACCACAAGATCCATCTCCGGCGCTGACCCGCGCCCGCCGGAACGTGGCCGGGTACGCCGAAGGGCGGCACCCCTTCGCGGGGTGCCGCCCTTGCGGTCTGTGCTGCTCCGACGTCGTCCGCCGGTCAGCGGGGCGGGATCAGAAGCCCATGCCGCCCATGTCCGGCTCACCGCCGGCGGCCGCGGCGGCCTTCTCCGGCTTGTCGGCCACGACGGCCTCGGTGGTGAGGAACAGGCCGGCGATGGAGGCCGCGTTCTGCAGGGCAGAGCGGGTCACCTTGACCGGGTCGTTCACGCCGGCGGCGAGGAGGTCCTCGTACACACCGGTCGCGGCGTTGAGGCCCTGGCCGGCGGGGAGGGTGCGAACCTTCTCCACGACGACGCCGCCCTCGAGGCCGGCGTTGACGGCGATCTGCTTGAGCGGGGCGTCCACCGCGACCTTCACGATGTTCGCGCCGGTCGCCTCGTCGCCCTCGAGCTCGAGGCCCTCGAACGCGTCCTTGGCGGCCTGGATGAGGGCGACGCCACCACCGGCGACGATGCCCTCCTCGACGGCAGCCTTGGCGTTGCGCACGGCGTCCTCGATGCGGTGCTTGCGCTCCTTGAGCTCGACCTCCGTGGCGGCACCGGCCTTGATGACGGCGACGCCGCCGGCCAGCTTCGCCAGACGCTCCTGCAGCTTCTCGCGGTCGTAGTCGCTGTCGGAGTTCTCGATCTCGGCGCGGATCTGCGCGACGCGGCCCTCGATCTGGTCCGCGGCGCCGGCGCCCTCGACGATGGTCGTCTCGTCCTTGGTCATGACGACCTTGCGGGCGCGACCGAGCAGGTCGAGGTCGGCGTTCTCGAGCTTGAGACCGACGGTCTCGGAGATGACCTGGCCACCGGTGAGGATGGCCATGTCCTGCAGCATCGCCTTGCGGCGGTCGCCGAAGCCGGGGGCCTTGACGGCGGCCGACTTGAAGGTGCCACGGATCTTGTTGACGACGAGGGTGGCCAGGGCCTCGCCCTCGACGTCCTCAGCGATGATCGCGAGCGGCTTGCCCGACTGGATGACCTTCTCCAGCAGCGGCAGCAGGTCCTTGACGTTGGAGATCTTCGACTCGACGAGGAGCACGTAGGCGTCCTCGAGGACGACCTCCTGGCGCTCGGCGTCGGTGACGAAGTACGGCGAGAGGTAGCCCTTGTCGAAGCGCATACCCTCGGTCAGCTCGAGCTCGAGGCCGAAGGTGTTGGACTCCTCGACGGTGACCACGCCCTCCTTGCCGACCTTGTCGAGGGCCTCGGCGATGAGCTCGCCGATGGCCGGGTCCCCGGCGGAGATCGCGGCGGTGGCGGCGATCTGCTCCTTGGTCTCGATCTCACGAGCCTGCTCGAAGAGCTTCTCGATGACGACCTCGACGGCCTTGTCGATGCCCTTCTTCAGGGCGATCGGGTTGGCGCCGGCGGCGACGTTGCGCAGGCCCTCGCGCACGAGCGCCTGGGCGAGCACGGTGGCGGTGGTGGTGCCGTCACCCGCGACGTCGTCGGTCTTCTTGGCGACCTCCTTGACGAGCTCGGCGCCGATCTTCTCGTACGGCTCCTCGAGCTCGATCTCCTTGGCGATGGACACGCCGTCGTTGGTGATCGTGGGGGCGCCCCACTTCTTCTCCAGGACGACGTTGCGGCCCTTGGGGCCGAGGGTGACCTTGACGGTGTCGGCGAGGGTGTTGAGACCCCGCTCCATGCCGCGACGGGCCTCCTCGTCGAAGGCGATGGTCTTGGCCATAGCTGGTTCCTCCACGGTGTGGTGGTGTGGCTGACGGGTGCCCGCGACGGACGACCCGGCCCGAGGACGGTCACGTCCCGCCTCGCACCGGGCCTCACCGGCCAGCCGGTTGCTTTGTCACTCTCACGACGAGAGTGCTAACTCGATATTGGCACTCTCACCGGCCGAGTGCAAGGTGCTGTCCGCCGAGAGGGAACAGGCGTGCGGCGCACGACGGCGTGCCCGACAGGCCCGTCCCGTGACGGCCGACGTCAGAGCGCCGCGTCGGCCCAGGCGCGGCCGTCTCCCGTGACGAGACGCACGGCCGTCACGCCGGGGTCGGTCACCACCCAGGTGGCCGACCGCTCGGGGCCGACGGTCCACGCGCCGAGCGGCACCTCGGTGCCGTCGGGCATCACGCCCCGGCACTCGTAACGCACGCCCTCCGGCGCCCCGACGACGTCCACCACCAGCACGTCCCTGCCGCCGAACCGGCTCCCGCTGACACGGCCGACGACGGCGCCGTCCGCCCGCACCAGGTCTGCGCCGGTGTACGGCGCACCGGCCGACGGGGGCGGTGCCGCGGGACCCGTGCCGGGGCCTCCCGCGTCCTGGGTGACGAGGAACGCGCCGCCGGCACCGACCGCAAGACCGGCGACGCCTGCGGCCGCCGCGACCAGCACGGCGCGGCGCCGCACCCCGGACCTGCTGGGACCCACCCCGGACCTGCCGGCGTCCCTGGGATGCTCTCGTGCACCGGCGGCGGCCGGCGCCCCCGCCATGCCCATGGCCGTCAGCACCCGTCCCTCGAACCCCGGGGGCGGCGCGACGGTCGGGGCCGCGGCGAGGACCTGCTCGAGCCCGGCGACCACCGCCGAGTACTCCTCGCGGCACGGCTCACAAGCGGCGAGGTGGCGCGCCAGCTCGCTCCGGCCCGGCTCGTGGACCTCCCCGAGCGCGAGGGTCACGATCTCGTCCGGCTCCGGGTGGTCGGGGACGGGCCCGCCCGGCTGCTCAGCCACGTTCGTCCTCCATCGCCTGCCGCACGCGCATGAGCCCCGTGCGGATCCTCGTCTTGGCCGTCCCCACCGGGACGCCCTCGTGCTCACCGACCTCCTTGGCCGTCAGGCCACCGACGGCGGCCAGCACCACCGCCCGGGCCTGCTCGGGCGGGATCTCCATCAGCCGGCGCGCCGCACGCTCACCGTCGACGCCGCGCAGCGCCAGCTCCTCCGGGTCCGGCGGGCGGAGCGTGGCGTCCACGAGCTGCTCGAGCACCTCCGCGTCGGTCGGGGCCTGGCGCCGGGCCCGCACCGCGTCGATGGCGGCGTTGCGGGTGATCGTCAGCAGCCACGTCAGCACCGAGGCCCGGCGGACGTCGTAGCTCGCCGCGGCCCGCCAGGCACGGACGAAGACCTCCTGGCTGACGTCCTCCGCCAGTGCACGGTCCCGGGTGATCGAGACGGCCAGCCCGAACACCGCGCCCTGGAAACGCCGCACGAAGGCCGCCGCCGCGTCGGGGTCGTCCAGGGCGAGGCCGTCGACCAGCGCCGCGTCGGCCGCGCGGTCCGTCCGCGGGAAGAGCTGCACGCCCTGAGGTACGTCCGACGGCGCACCCGGGATTGCGCCGTCCGCCCGCCAGCTCGGCGGCCGTGCGGGACGTATCTCCTTCGACGCGCCGTCCGGCCCCTCCACGGAGCCGTCCGGCCGCCACGACCTCGGCATCGGGACACGACCTCCGGAGGAGTCATGCGTGCACGATCCGGCCTGCGGGCCGTGACTGCGGTCGTCCTGCTCGCCAGCGTCCTCACGGCCTGCGCTGCCGGCAGCGGCGATGGCGGCGGCACCGCGACAGGTGGCGGTGAACCCGGGACCTCTGCGCCCGGCGGCTACATGTCCGGAGGCCCCGCCACCGGGACCGCGGACGGGACCGACGGTAGCGCGGCTGCGGCGACCACGCTGCAGGTCGCACAGACCGATCTCGGTCCGATCCTCGTGGACGGGAACGTCGGGGGCGTGTGGTTCGTCGTCGGCCCGGACGGCAGGCCGATCACCACGTCACCGTCGAAGTGAGCTCCTGCCAGGTCGGGCCTGAGGGTGAGGTGCGTCCGGGCCCATACCTGCGATGAATCTCCGTTAACCCCCTGACGTACCCTGCTGCGGTGACCACCGTCGTCCTGCCAGATCGCCGCACGACGGCCCCCGCCTCCGCCCCCGCCCCGGAGCGCCGGCGGCGGCGCCGCACCCGTCGGGTGCTCGGCTGGTCCCTCGCGGTCGTGCTGTACGTGGCCACCGCCCTGTGGTCGGTGCACCTGAAGGCGAACGAGTCGACCGAGGAGTTCATCGACCTCTATCTCGACGGCGTCCACCTCCAGCCGGACGGCCGGGTCGCGGACGTGCCCGCCCACGAGCCCGCCGAGTACCTGCCCGGCTCCCGCGTGCTCGCCGCCCACGCGGGCGACGCCGACGCCGAGGCCCTCGCCCAGGCCCAGCGGGACTGGCTGGCCGAGGGCAGCGTCCCCGGCGCGGGGACCGCCTACGAGGAGCTCGTCACGAACGCGCTGCTGGACATCCACACCCTCACGGGGGCCGCCTTCGACGATGACGGTGCCACGACCGAGGCCGCCCCCGGCGCCGTCGTGGCCGGGTGGACGGACCGATGGCGCTACGTCTGGCCCCGCGACGCCTCGTTCGTCGCCGCGGCCCTGGCCCGCACCGGGCACGTGGAGGACGCGGTGGCGGTGCTCCGCTTCGTCGGCGAGGTGCAGAGCAGCCAGGGCGGGTTCCAGGCCCGCTACCTGCCGGACGGCTCGGGCGTGCCCGACGGGCGCGGCATCCAGCTCGACGGCAACGGGTGGGTCCTGTGGTCCGCCGCCACCGTGCTGGCGCAGATCGAGGACGAGGGCGAGCGCCGCACCGCGTTCCGGCAGCTGCGCCCCCTGATCGACACCGCCACCGACCACGTCCTCGAGCTCACGGCCGAGGCTCCGCACCTGCCCCCGCCGTCGGCGGACTACTGGGAGGTCCGCGAGAAGGACCTGACGCTCGGCACCGCGGCACCCATGCTCGCCGGCCTCGAGCACGCGGCCACGCTCTACGCCGACCAGGGCATGCACGACCGCGCCGAGCGGGTGGGCCGCCGGTCCGGCCAGCTCCGCTCCGCCGTCGTCACGACCTTCGGTCCCGGCGGCTACGAGCGGTACGCCGGGGACGCGCCCATGACCTCGCTGCTCGGGTCCGACGGGCGGGACGCCGCGACGGCGATGCTCCTGCCCCCGTTCACCACCGGGGCCCTGCCCGGGGCCGAGGAGGCGTGGCTGGTCTCCGCGGAGGAGATGGCACGTCCCGCGGGCGGGGTGGCCCCGGGGGCGGGGTGGAAGCGGGACGGGATCTCGTGGACGCCCGAGACCACCCTGTACGCGCTCACGGCCGCGGAGAACGGCCACCCCCGCCGGGCGACGGCGTGGCTGGACTGGGTGGTCGAGCACCGCACCGCCTCGGGCGCGATCCCGGAGAAGGTGCTCGCCAACGGGGCACCCGCGGCCGTCGCGCCGTTGACCTGGTCGAGCGCCAATGTGGTCCTGACCGTCGCCGCACTGGAGGAGGCTGGTGCACTGTGAGCACCGCACCCGGACCCGCCGCACGGTGGGAGCGCTACGTGGCACTCGGCGACTCCATGACGGAGGGGCTTTGGGACGTCGACCCGGCCGCGCCGGAGACTCTCCGCGGCTGGGCAGACCTGCTGGCCAGCCGCCTCGCGGAGCGGCGTGACGGCCCGCTGGAGTACGCCAACCTCGCCGTGCGGGGCCGGTTGCTCGGCGAGATCGTCACCGAGCAGCTGCCCGCCGCGCTGGCGCTGCGGCCGGACCTGGTCTCCCTCGTCGGCGGGGGCAACGACCTGCTGCGCCCCGGCTCGGACCCTGACGCCCTCGCCGCCCTCATGGAGTCCGCGGTGGAGAAGGTGCGCGCCACCGGCGCCGACGTGCTCCTCGCGACCGGCATGGACGCCCACGACTCCCCCGTCATCCGGGCCACGAGGCCACGCGTGGCCGTGTTCAACGCGCACCTGTGGACGATCGCCCGCCGGCACGGCGCTCACGTGCTCGACGTGTGGGGCATGCGCTCGCTGAGGGACTGGCGCATGTGGGCCGAGGACCGCATCCACCTCTCGACCGAGGGGCACGAGCGGGTGACGCAGGGCGCCCTCGTGGCGCTGGGCCTCGGCGCCGAGACCCCGGACTGGGACGACCCGCTCGAGCCCCTGCCGCCGGCGGCCCGGGCCGAGCGGCTGCGCGAGGACCTGACCTGGCTGCGCACCTACGCCGGCCCGTGGGTGGGGCGACGGCTCCGCCGTCGGTCCTCCGGGGACGCACGGGCACCGAAGCGCCCCCGGCCCCAGGTGGTGGAGATCCCCGGCCGCTGACGGCCCCGGCGGCGGCGCAGCGCCCGCCCCGTCCCCTCGGCCGCCGCTACGCCGTCGGGCCGAGGGCCGGTGGCCGGGAGCTGCCGAACCGGACCTTCAGCGCGCGCCGGGCCGCGTGCCAGCCGGCCATGCCGTGCACGCCGGGCCCCGGCGGGGTCGAGGAGGAGCACAGGTACACACCGGGCACCCCGGCGTCGTAGACGTGCCACGCCAGCCTCGGGCGGGCCACCATCCGGTACATGGACACCGCCCCGGAGGCGATGTCGCCGGCGACGTAGCTGGCGTTGTGCGCGGGCATCTCGGCCGCGGGGATGCACCGCGAGGTGACGACGACGTCGCGGAAGCCGGGCGCGAACCGCTCGATCTGGGCGGTGACGTCCTCCCTCACGTCCCGGGTCGAGCCCTTGGGCACGTGCGCGTACGTCCACAGCGGACGCAGGCCGCCGACCTCCCGGCCGGGGTCCGCCACCGTGGGGTCGGAGACCAGCACGACCGGCCGCTCGGCGTGCCGGCCCGCCTTGACGGCGGCCTCGGACGCGACCATCTCGGCGCGGGTGCCCGCGACGTGGACGGTGCTGGCCCCGTTCACCCGCGGGTCGGTCCACGGGACCGGCCCGGAGAGGACGAAGTCGACCTTGGCGGCGGCGTCGCCGTACCGGAACCGCGAGAGCGCCGCACGCACGGAGGGTGCCATCCGCTCCCCCCAGACCTCGACCAGCGTCCGGGGCGTGGTGTCGAAGAGGTAGGCCCGCGCCCGGGGCAGCTCGCGCCACCCCGTCACCGGCGTGTCCGCGCGGATCTCCCCGCCGTGCGCGCGCAGGTCCGCGACGAGGGCGTCGGTGATGGCCTGGCTCCCGCCGACCGGCAGGGCCCACCCGTCGGCGTGGGCCATCGAGCCGAGCAGGAGCGCGGTGCCGGCACCGGCGAGGGAGGGCAGCGCGGAGATCGTGTGGGCGGCGACGCCCGTGAGCAGCGCGGGTGCGACGTCGCCGGAGAACCGCAGGTCCCACAGGCCGGTGCCCTGCTCGAGCAGGGTCGTGCCGAAGGCGAGGGCCGCGCGGACGCCGCTCGGGCTGAGCACCTCGGGCGGCACGCTGCGGTGGTCGCCGAGCCCGAGGGCCGTGACCGCCCGCGCGTCGTCGACGAGCGGAGCCATCAGCCGGCGCCACGCCGGCCCGTCCTCGCCGAGCGCGGCGGCGGTGCGCTCGAGCGAGTGGTACGCGATGCCGGCGTCACGCCCCTCGAGCGGCTGCGCGTAGGAGGTCTCGGGGACGACGATGTCGACGCCGCGCGCCCGCAGGTCGAAGGCGCGCAGGAACGGGCTGGCCAGGGCGAGGGGGTGCACCGCGGAGCACACGTCGTGCACCAGGCCGGGCGCGAGCCCAAGGTCCAGGGTGCGCGCCCCGCCCCCGAGCGTGGGCCGGGCCTCCAGCACGAGGACGTCGAGGCCCGCGCGTGCGAGGGTGACGGCGGCGGCCAGGCCGTTGGGGCCCGAGCCGACGACGACGGCGTCCCGCACCTCGCGGGTCATGTCACCGGCCCTGGTAGTCCGAGCGGAGCACGATGGCGATGGACTGCGTGGCGCTCGAGCTCTCGACCACGTTCCCGATGTTCAGCGTCCTCGCCACGTCCTCGGCGGTCGCCTGCAGGTCGGGGTTGTTGTAGTACAGCGTGGTGGTGGCCGGCGCCCCGGAGGTGTAGTCGTCCGCCACGCCGCCCGTGTAACCCGCCCCCGAGAGGGTCCCAACGACGTCGCTCGCCAGCCCGTTGATCCCGGCGCCGTTGAGGACCGCGATCGGCGCGCCGTACTGGATGTCGCCGCTCGGCGCCTCGGTGGTCGTCTCCTCGGTCGGCTCCTCGCTGGTCGCCTCGTCCGAGGGTGCCTCCGTCCCCTCGGCGGGGGCCTCGCTGGTCGCGGCCGTCCCGGTGCCGTCGCCGCCCGGCTCGGCCGTCGCGGTCGCGGCTGGCGCGCCCGCCGTCGGGGCAGGTTCCCCGCCGTCGCCCAGGAGCGCGATGGCCCCCCAGGCGAGGAGCGGGGCGAGGACGACGACGGCGAGGATCGGCAGCAGCGTGCGCAGCGGCGAGCGCGGCCCGCGGTGCACACCCTGCGGGGTGCGGTCGCGGCCGGCGACGTCGAACTCGTCCTCGGGGAAGTCCTCGTGTGGCGTGCTCACGGGCTGAGGTTATCCGTTCCGGCGTCGTGGGCGCTGAGGGCGCTCCTAGAGCGAGGACCCGAGGCGGCGGGAGGACCGCTCCCGCTGGCGGGACGACCGCATGCGGCGCAGGCGCTTGACCAGCATCGGGTCCGCCGCGAGCGCGGCCTCGGAGTCGAGGAGCTGGTTGAGCACCTGGTAGTAGCGGGTGGCGCTCATGTCGAACAGCTCACGGATCGCCGTCTCCTTGGCGCCGGCGTACTTCCACCACTGCCGCTCGAAGCCCAGGATCGCGGCCTCCGTCTCGCTCAGCCCGGTGCTCGCCGACCCGGCGGCGTCGGCCTCCGCGTGCGTTGCGGCCATGCTCTCCTCCGTAGGTCTCGGGCGTGCTCGTGCGGTCCGGGTTCCATGCTAGGGCGCGAACGACACCGGTGTCATTCCTCCGCGTGGCGCCACGCCGGTCGGCCGGGGGCCCCGCGTGGTTACCCTCCCTTGCGTGACAGCCACCGCCCTGGAGAACCTGCTCGACCCCGGCTGGGCCCGCGCGCTCGGCCCCGTCTCGGACCGCATCGGCGCGATGGGCGAGTTCCTGCGTGCCGAGATCGCGGCCGGCCGGAGCTACCTGCCCGCGGGCACCGACGTGCTGCGGGCCTTCACCTACCCGCTCGCCGATGTGCGCGTGCTGATCGTCGGGCAGGACCCCTACCCGACGCCGGGGCACCCCATGGGCCTGTCCTTCAGCGTGCAGCCCGACGTGCGCCCGGTGCCGCGCTCGCTGCAAAACATCTACCGCGAGCTCCACGACGACCTCGGCCTGCCGGTCCCCTCCACCGGTGACCTCACGCCGTGGTCGCGCCACGGTGTGATGCTGCTCAACCGGGTCCTGACTGTCCGCCCGGGCGAGCCGGCGTCGCACCGGGGCAAGGGCTGGGAGGAGATCACGGAGCACGCCATCCGGGCGCTCGTGGCCCGCGGCACGCCCCTGGTCGCCATCCTGTGGGGGCGCCACGCCGCCACGCTGCGCCCGATGCTCGGCTCCACCCCGGTGATCACCTCCGCCCACCCGAGCCCCCTCTCGGCCTCCCGCGGGTTCTTCGGCTCCCGGCCGTTCTCACGCGCGAACGCGCTCCTCGCCGAGCTCGGCGGCGAGCCGGTGGACTGGTCCCTCACGTAGCATTCGCGGCAGGAGGGCGCCGGGACCCGGCGCCCCGCACCGACCGAGGAGTGGTGAGCATGACCCCCCGCGAGTCCGTCCGGCGGCCCGACCTGGTCACCGAGGCCCTCGTCCACCGCGGCCTCGTCCGTCCGGACCAGGACGTCGACCGCTACCGCTCGCGGGACGTCCTCGGCGGTGGCCGCCCCTCCGGCGCGCCCCGCACCGACGCCGAGCGCTCCGGTCCCGACGCCGAGCTGGTGGGCGCCGGGCCGGACGTCGAGGAGGACTTCGTGCACGGCGACTCGGGGCAGGACGACGGCGTCATCGAATGAGCACCGACGGCGCGGCGCGTCGTCGCGTCCCGCTGCGCAGCACCTGCGCGGAGCCGCACCACTGCCCCCGCCCGGTGCGCATGAAGGTGCTCGGCCAGGTCCCCTACTTCGCCGGGCTCGACGAGAGCGAGCTCGCCGACATCGACCGGCGCATGGTCTCGCTCTCCTGGGCCGAGGGCGACCCGCTGTACGAGGCCGGCGCCCCCGCCGACCATCTCTACGTCCTCGCCGCCGGCCGGGTGCGGGTAACCCAGCCCACGCCGACCGGCCAGGACGTCCTCACGGACATCCTCACACCCGGGGACCTCTTCGGTGCGCTGAGCAGCCTCGGTGAGCCCAGGTACCCGGAGAGCGCCGAGGCCATGACCACCGCCTGCGCGCTGCGGATCGACCCGGCCGCCTTCCGGGCCGTGCTGACCGAGCATCCCCAGGTGGCGCTGCGCGTCCTCGACGACGTCGCGGGCCGGCTCGCCCGGGCCCGTTCCGACGTCGGCCGGATCTCCACCGGCTCCGTCGCCCAACGGGTGGCGACGACGCTGCTGCGACTGTCGGGCGAGCTCGGGCAGTCGCGGGCCGACGGCAGCACCTTGCTGCAGGTCCCGCTCAGCCGTGCCGATCTCGCCGGGATGACGGGGTCCACACCCGAGTCGGTCTCCCGGGTGATGAGCAGGCTGCGCCAGGACGGCGTCGTGGAGTCCGGCCGGCGCTGGACCGCGATCCTCGACGCGGAGCGGCTGCGGGAGATCGCCGACGCGGCCTGAGGCCACGTCGGCGACCCGTGGAGCCGCCTGTCGGACTCGAACCGACGACCGTCCGCTTACAAGGCGGGTGCTCTACCAGCTGAGCTAAGGCGGCGTGACCGGGGACGAGTCTGCCACGACGGGCGCGGCACGCTCGTCCCCGTCCGTCCTGACTACTGGTTCTTGAGCGCCTCGACCAGGGCGCCGGGCTCGCTCCAGCCGTCGAACTCCTTGCCGTTGATGAGCACGGTGGGCGTGCCCGTGAAGCCGTCACGGCTGAACTGCTTGGTCGTGGCCGCGACCCAGTCCTTGTACGGGTGCTCGCCCGCGGCGATGGTGTCCGCAACCTTCTGCGGCACGCCGGCCTCGACCGCCGTCGCGGCGATCTCCTTGTCCGTGGGCTCGGCGCTCGCACCGGCGAAGAGCTTGAACATGCCTTCCTGGAAGGCGTTGTACGCCTCGGGCGCCTGGTCGGCGACGATGCCGGCCGCGTTCACCGCACGGCCGGAGAAGCCGGTGTACTCGCCGCCGCTGCCGTCGAGGATCGCGACGGGGTGGTAGACGACGGTGGCCTCGCCGGCCGCCACGAGCGAGTCGATGTCGTCGGCGTTGATCTCCTCGAAGGTGGCGCAGTGGGGGCACGAGAAGTCGAGGTAGACGTCGAGCACCGGCGCCCCGGAGTTCTCCGTGCCGGCCACCAGGTCCGACCCGAGCGAGATGCCACCGTCCTGGACCGAGGTGTTCGCGGGGACGTCCGCGACGGACTCGATGACGGACTTGTTGCCCTGGCTGATGATCACGTAGAGCGCGATGCCGACGACGACCACGAGGGCGAGCACGCCGGCGATGATGAGACTGCGGTTGCGCTTCTCGCGCTTGGCCTGGGCCTCACGGAGCTTGCGGGCCTGCTCGCGCGCGGCGTCGCGGCGCTGGGCCTTGGTGTTGGAGGACGAGCTGGAGGACATCGGTTCTTCCTGTCAGGGGTGGGTCGGGGGCGGCGTCCGCTGGACGCCCGGCGGGAAGGCTGCTTACGCGCCGACCCACGCCGGAGGGCCGCGCCGCAGCGGGCGGCGCGCGAGGAGCAGGCGCACCGGCCGGGCCGGCTGCACAGGCAGGACCACGTCGCCCCCGTCGTCGGGGACGGGCGGAGCGGCGGCCGGCAGGAGGACCCGCACGAACCGGCGGACCTCCGCGGCCATGACGCGCCGGGCGGAGCCGACGAGCCCGGCCGCCCCGGTGAGCAGGGCGAGGTGCCCCAGCAGCGCGGGCAGGGCCACGGCGGCGACGACCGTGAGGGCCTGCTCCGGTGCGGCGCCGGCTCCGAGCGTGCCCTCGGGGCAGGCCGCGTCGGGGTGCAGCAGCGCCAGGCGGAGCGCCACCTGCGACCACGCGCCGGAGGCCGGCACGCACGCCTGGATGACGGCCGCGCCGCTCGCCAGGGCGGCAGCCACGGGCGCGACGACGACGGCGAGCAGGACCAGTCCCGTCCGCCACGCAGGGTGCCGCGCGATCACCGCACCAGGGTAACGGTCGGGGGGTGGGCGAGATGCCCGGTTCCGGCACCGCCGCGCCGGGCGCGGTCAGGGCAGCGGGGGCTCCGGCAGCGGCGCCCAGGAGGCGACCGGTGCGGCACCCAGCGCGACCTGCACGGCCACGACGGCCGCGACCCCCAGCACGAGGACGACGAGCAGCGCACGGAAGCCGCGGGTGGGCGTGAGGACGTCGATCATCGCGCGGGCCCCCTCGCGGGCGGACCGGCTCGAGGGCATCAGCCAGGCGACGAGCAGCGCGACGAGCGCGCCCGCCCAGAGCGCGGCGGGCTCCTGCACGGCCGGCTCCAGCGACAGCGGCGCCCGCCCGGCGACCCACCAGGCCACCCCGCCGAGCAGCACGCCGAGGACCACGCCGGGCAGAAGCGCGAGCAGCCCGCGGACGAGGTGCCACGGCAGACCGGCGAGCATCCTCGCGTCGTCGCCGGACCGGGGGCCGCGCCGGAGCCGAGAGGAGCGGCGGGCCCGACCGGCCCACCCGGTTGTCGCCGTCAGGACGAGGAGCGCCGCCGCCACCAGGGCGAAGACCCCGGGGAAGGAGGCCGCGGCCGCGCTGACGCCCAGCCCGACGGCCGCCACGGTGAGCGTGCGCCGGCGCGGCGGGACCGCCCAGCGCGGCGGCCGCGGGTCCTGCGGCGGGTACGGGTAGGCCACGTCGCCGTGGGGGGACGGACCGGGCGGGCCGGGCCACCGCCCGTCTCCCGCGTACGGCTGCTGGCTGTCGGGGTACGGCTGCCGGGTATCCGGGTACGGCTGCACGGCGCCGGGGCGCTGCGCCACGTCGCCGGTCACCGGGGGCAGCATCCGGGTGGGCGGCTCCTGGGTCGGCGTGCCGGCACGCCCCACGGGATAGCTGGGCGGGGCGGCCGGCATGACGCGGGTCGCCGGCTCGGCGGGGAGCGCCCTGGTCGCCGGCTCGGCCGGGATGGCCCGGGTCGCCGGCTCGGCCTGGAGTGCCCGCGTCGCCGGCTCGGCGGGGATGGCCCGGGTCTCCGGCTCGGCGGGGACGCCCCGGGGCTCGGCCGGGAGCGCCCGGGTCGCGGCCCCCGCGCTGGTGTCCTCCGCCGTCGCGCCCGGGAGCGCGGAGGTGGCGTGGTCGTCACGGAACGCGCGCGTGCCGTCGGCGAAGGGGTGGGTCGCGGGGCCCGCGGTGACGAGACCCGTGGCGGCTGCGCCGGCACCCGCGGCCCCGGCCGCACCACCAGCGGCCCCGGCCGCACCAGCCACGGCGCCCGCCGCGCCAGCGGCGGCGGCGTGCCCGGACGTCGTCCCGATCACCTGGGTGAGCTGGTCGTCCCCCCAGGTCCGGTCCAGCACGGCGAGCACGCCGTCGGGGTCGAGACGCCTGGCCGGGTCGGGGTCGAGCGCGGCGCGCAGCGCGCGTGCGGTCACCTCGGGCAGCCCGTCGGTGTCCACCTTCCCGGTGGCCACGCGGGCGAGCACCGCCCCGGTGGGTCCGCGACCGAACGGCGGCCGACCCGTGGCGGCGAAGACGAGCACGGCGGCCCAGCCCCACCAGTCGCACTCCGGGGCGGGCTCGGCGCCGGCGATGACCTCCGGGTCGAGGTAGCCGGGGGTGCCGGTGACCATGCCGGTCTGGGTGAGCCGGGCGTCGTCGGCCACCTGGGCGATGCCGAAGTCGATGACCACCGGGCCGTGCTCTGACATCATCACGTTGCCGGGCTTGAGGTCGCGGTGGACGACGCCGACCGCGTGGATGGCCCGCAGCGCCTCCGCCAGTCCGTGGGCGAGGTTCGACAGCTCGTGCGAGGAGAAGGGCCCGTCCGCGGCCACGTCCTCCTCGAGCGTCGGGCCGTCGACGAGCTCGGTGACGACGAACGCCTCGGCGTCCTCGACCTCGGCGTCGAGCACGCGGGCCACCCCGGCGTCGCGCACGCGGTGGAGGAGCGAGACCTCCCGCGCGAGCCGGCGGCGCGCCTGGGGGTCGGTGCCGATGTGGGGGTGGAGGAGCTTCAGCGCCACGTGGCGCCCGTCTGCGTCGACGGCCTCGTGGACGGTGCCCATGCCGCCGGAACCGAGGCGGCGCAGCAGGCGGTAGCCGCCCACCTCGCGCACCTGCTGCTCCGGCTCCGTCATGCTCCAACGCTACCTACCCGCACACCCTCGTGATCCATGCCTCCTCCAGGTACCCCGCCGGGCATCGGCGTCACGGCGCCGGTACGGTGGCAGGAACCGAGTGAAGGAGCACAGATCCCCTTGCCTGCCGGAGAACACGAGTTCGTCGTCGTGGCCAACCGCCTCCCGGTCGACATCACGGTCGCCGCGGACGGGTCGCTGAGCTGGGAGCGTTCGCCCGGCGGCCTCGTGACGGCGCTCGCGCCGATCATGCAGAAGAACGACGGCGCCTGGGTCGGCTGGTCCGGCCAGGCCGGCTTCGAGCACGAGCCCTTCGACGGCGAGGGCATGCGCCTGTGGCCGGTCACGCTCAGCGAGGACGAGATCGAGGCCTACTACGAGGGCTTCTCCAACGGCACGCTGTGGCCGCTGTACCACGACGTCATCGTCCCGCCGGAGTTCCACCGCGCCTGGTGGAACACCTACGTCTCGGTCAACCGCCGCTTCGCCGCGGCCGCCGCCGAGGCCGCCGCGCCCGGAGGGACCGTCTGGGTGCACGACTACCAGCTCCAGCTGGTCCCCTCGGTGCTGCGGCTGCTGCGCCCCGACGTGAAGATCGGCTTCTTCAACCACATCCCGTTCCCCCCGCTGGAGATCTTCACCCAGCTGCCGTGGCGCCGTCAGGTGGTCGAGGGGCTGCTCGGCGCGGACCTCGTCGGCTTCCAGCGCCCGGGTGACGCGGCGAACTTCCTCCGGGCGGTGCGCCGCCTGACCGGCCTGCGCGTCCAGGGCCCGCAGGTGACGGTCCCCGGCCGCTGGTCCCGGCCCGACCGCACCGTCCGGGCCCAGGCGTTCCCCATCTCGATCGACGCGGCCTCCTTCGACGAGCTGGCCCGCACCCCCGAGGTGCTGGCCCGCGCCAAGGAGATCCGCAAGGAGCTCGGCAGCCCGGACGTCCTCCTCCTCGGCGTCGACCGGCTCGACTACACCAAGGGCATCCGCCACCGCCTGAAGGCGTTCGGGGAGCTCCTCGAGGACGGCCAGCTGCGCGTGCCCGAGGCGTGCATGATCCAGGTGGCGAGCCCCTCCCGCGAACGTGTGGAGCAGTACCGCCAGCTCCGCGACGAGGTCGAGGTGACCGTCGGGCGCATCAACGGCGACTTCGGCACCCTCGGCCGGGCGGCGGTGCACTACATGCACCACTCCTACCCGATGGAGGAGATGGCGGCCCTGTACCGCGCGGCGGACGTCATGCTCGTGACCTCGCTGCGCGACGGCATGAACCTCGTGGCCAAGGAGTACGTGGCCGCCCGGTCCGACCTCGGCGGCGCGCTCGTGCTCTCCGAGTTCACCGGGGCCGCGGACGAGCTCACCCAGGCGCTGCAGATCAACCCGCACGACATCGACGGGACCAAGGCGACGATCATGCGCGCCATCGGGATGGACGCCCGGGAGGGGCGCCGCCGGATGCGCAGCCTGCGCCGTCGGGTCCTCGAGCACGACGTCCAGCGGTGGGCCGACGACTTCCTCGGCTACCTCGCCATGTCCGTCCCCAGCCCGATGTCCGTCCCCAGCCCCCAGGAGGCCGCCCGGTGACCGCCGACCACTCCCGCGCCCCGCGTGCCGGCTCCCCCGAGGACGACGGCGGAGCGGCCACCTTCGACGCCGGCGTACCCGGCCCCGGCGTCGAGGCGCCGCTGTTCACCGCCCACCTCGAGGAGTCCCTCGACCTCGCGCTGCGCGAGTTCGCGGAGCGGGAGAGGGTGCTGGTCGCCCTCGACTTCGACGGCGTGCTGGCCCCGATCGTGCTGGACCCGACGACGTCGCGGATGCTGCCGGCGTCGGCCCAGGCGGTCGCCGGGCTCACGCAGCAGCCGGGCGTCGAGGTGGTCCTCGTCTCGGGGCGCGAGGCGGGCGACCTCGTGGCGCTGGCCGGCCTGCCCGGCGGCACCCGGGTCATCGGCTCCCACGGGGCCCAGTGGGGCCGCGTGGTCGACCCCCCCGGCGGCGGCACCGCCCTGGAGGCCGAGCCCGTCGACCTCACCGCGGAGCAGACCGCGCTGAAGGCCGAGCTGCTGCGCGAGACGGAGGCCCTGGCGGCCGACGTCGAGGGCGCGTGGGTGCAGGTCAAGCCGGCCGCCGTCGTCCTCCACACCCGGCCGGCCGAGCGCGCGGCCGGCGAGCGCCTCACCGAGCGCACCCTCGCCGGGCCCGCGGCCCGGGACGGCGTGCGCGTCGTCGTCGGCAAGGAGGTCGTGGAGATGGCCGTCCTGGAGGTGACCAAGGGGGACGCCCTGGTGCAGCTGCGCTCCGCCCTCGGCGTCGACGCGGTGCTCTACGCCGGCGACGACACCACGGACGAGGACGCCTTCACCGTGCTGGGCGAGGGCGACGTCTCGATCAAGGTCGGCGACGGCGACACCGCGGCGGCGTACCGCGTGGCCGACCCGGACGAGCTCTCCGCCGTCCTGGTCCGCCTCCTCGAGCTGCGTCAAGGGACCCACGACTCACACCCGTAACATTCGTGTGCCACTATGGGTCCGGCAGCTGTCGCGGACCCCGGTGTCCGCGGCGGTTCGCTGTGTCAGAGCGGACACCTCTCTCGGCACTCTTCACTACGGATCGTCCGGCACGTACCTGCCGGTGAAGGGATGTACATCACCATGGCCTCCGTCACGTTCGACAAAGCCACCCGCATCTACCCGGGCTCCGAGCGCCCCGCGGTCGACGCCCTCGACCTGGAGGTCGCCGACGGCGAGTTCCTGGTCCTCGTCGGCCCCTCCGGCTGCGGCAAGTCCACCTCGCTGCGCATGCTCGCGGGCCTGGAGGACGTCAACTCCGGCCGCATCTTCATCGGCGACCGTGACGTCACCGACGTCCAGCCCAAGGACCGTGACATCGCCATGGTCTTCCAGAACTACGCGCTCTACCCGCACATGTCCGTCGCGGACAACATGGGCTTCGCGCTGAAGATCGCCGGCACCCCGAAGGCCGAGATCGAGCAGCGCGTCAAGGAGGCCGCGAAGATCCTCGACCTGAGCGAGTACCTCCAGCGCAAGCCGAAGGCGCTCTCCGGCGGTCAGCGTCAGCGTGTGGCCATGGGCCGCGCGATCGTCCGCCAGCCGCGCGTGTTCCTCATGGACGAGCCGCTGTCCAACCTCGACGCCAAGCTCCGCGTCCAGACCCGCACCCAGATCGCCTCGCTGCAGCGCCGGCTGGGCGTCACCACGGTCTACGTCACGCACGACCAGACCGAGGCCCTGACCATGGGCGACCGCATCGCGGTGCTCAAGGACGGCCTCCTCCAGCAGGTCGGCACCCCGCGGGAGATGTACGACACCCCGGCCAACGTCTTCGTCGCCGGCTTCATCGGCTCCCCCGCCATGAACCTCGGCGACTTCCGCGTCGAGAACGGCCAGGCGGTCCTCGGCGAGGCCCACGTGCCGCTCTCCCGCTCGACCATCAGCGCCCTGACGGACGCCGACAAGGGCAAGGTCATCCTCGGCTTCCGGCCGGAGTCCCTCGACCGGGTCCCCGAGGGCGACGGCGCCATCCCGGTGACCGTCAACCTCGTCGAGGAGCTCGGCTCGGACGCCTTCGTCTACGGCGAGCTCGCGGGCTCGCGGGAGCTCAACGAGCACCTCGGCTCCGGCGAGGACTCCGACCAGATCATCGTGCGCATCGACCCGCGCGACGTGCCGATGAAGGGCGACAAGATCTTCGTGCGCATCCGCGAGGGCGAGCAGCACGCGTTCTCGTCCGCCACCGGCGAGCGCCTGCCGCAGTAGCACCTCGGCCCGCCGCACCGGCGGGCACGTGCACGACGTCGCCGTGAGTGGTGACGTCTCGCGGAGAGGTTGACGTCTCAGGGAGGACTTGACGACTCACGGAGAAGTTGACGACTCAGGGAGAACTTGACGTCTCGCGAGAGGGGCGGGTCCTCGGGCCCGCCCCTCCTCCGTGCCGGCCGGTAGATTGGCCGTACCGGCCGCCGCGACCGGACGAACCTCACACTCCGAACAGCCCTTGAGCCCGCCCGCGGAGGTGGGGCCAGCGGGGAGAATGACCTCATGGCACAGCAGCTCCAGATCACCGCCGCACGGGTGGATCCGGCGCTGCTCGACCTCCCGTGGGAGGTCCCGCTGGAGGAGTGGCCGACGGAGGTCCTCGCCGCGCTGCCCCGCGGCATCTCCCGGCACGTCGTGCGCTTCGTGCGGCTCTCGGGCCGGATCATCGCCGTGAAGGAGATCGGCGAGTCGGTGGCCTACCACGAGTACGAGCAGCTGCGCTCGCTCGGTCGCCTGGAGGCCCCGGCGGTCCAGCCCCTCGCCGTCATCACCGGGCGGAGCTCGCCGGACGGGGAGGAGCTGAACTCGGTGCTGGTGACCGAGCACCTCCAGTACTCCCTGCCCTACCGCGCGCTCTTCAGCCAGTACATGCGCCCCGAGACCGCGGGCCGCCTCATCGACGCCCTCAGCGTGCTGCTCGTGCGGCTGCACCTGCTCGGCTTCTACTGGGGCGACGTCTCCCTCTCGAACACGCTGTTCCGCCGCGACGCGGGCGCCCTC
The DNA here is from genome assembly GCF_002563695.1 of Georgenia soli. NCBI lineage: Bacteria > Bacillati > Actinomycetota > Actinomycetes > Allobogoriellales > Allobogoriellaceae > Georgenia > Georgenia soli. The sequence goes on from NZ_PDJI01000004.1 coordinate 1,556,210, forward strand.
GCCGCCTACCTGGTGGACGCGGAGACCGGCGAGCTCCATCCCTCGCTCACCCCAGGCCAGCGCGGCTACGACCTCGACCTGGCGCGCACGAACATCATCGGCGAGCTCATGGACCTCCAGGCCGGCGAGATGCTCGACGAGGACGTCGACGTGATCGAGGTGGGCAACCAGATCGTCGAGCGCTACGAGTCGCTGTGGGCGGAGCTCACGCGCGAGGAGTCCTTCGGCTCCACCGAGCGCCAGCGGGTGACCGAGCGCATCAACCGCCTCAACGACCTGGGCTTCGACGTCGGCGAGCTGACCATCACCACCGACGTGGACGGCACGACCGTCTCCATCCAGCCCAAGGTCGTCGACGCCGGGCACTACCACCGCCAGATCATGCGGCTGACCGGCCTGGACGTGCAGGAGAACCAGGCGCGCCGCATGCTCAACGACCTGGAGAGCTACCGGGCGGAGACCGACCGGCAGAACGACGACCTGACGATCGTCGCGCACGACTGGCTCGACGAGGTCTTCAACCCCACCGTCCAGGCGGTCCCGCGCGACCTGCGCCGCAAGCTCGAGCCGGCCGAGATCTTCCACGAGGTCCTCGAGCACCGCTGGTTCATCTCGCAGCAGCAGGCCCGCGACGTGCCCATGGCGGAGGCCGTCGGCTCCTACGTCGACAAGGTGCTGCGCCACCGCCCGGACGAGCGGACCTTCCTCGACCGCGACTCGGTCGAGATGCCCGCCGTCGACTTCTGAGGGTCCTGTGCCGCTCCCGGGTCCGGCGGCCGTTCCGGGTCCTGGCCCCGCTCCGCGCCTGAGCGGTCTCAGCCGCGGCGGCCGCGCCGCGCCATGACCATCGCCACGACGGCGAGCGCGCCGAGACCGACGGCGCCCGCCCGCAGCGCGGTCCGGGTCGACGGCGCCATGGGGGGCTGGCCCTCGAGGGCCAGCCGGGCGGACTGCGCCGCGGCCCGGGGCAGCCGCTCCGCCTCGTGGGTGCGGGCACCCTCGAGGTCCGCCGGCTCGGCGCGCCCCTCCAGCACGTCGGCCACGGCGGGCGGCAGCCCGAGCGCGGCGACGAAGGCGGCGAGACCGTCCGCCCCGGGCAGCGCGAAGGACGCCGCGACGGCGGCCGGGTCGGCACCGGGGACCGCGGCGGCGAACGCGGCCGCGTCCTCGCCGTCGCCGAGGAGGTCCTCGACGAGCGTGCGCACGGGCCCGGCGGCGTCGTCGGGGAGCACGTACCGGCTGCGCATGGACCAGCTGAAGACGGCGACGCCGCCCTCCCGCTCATCCACGTCGGAGTCCGGGCCGGGCAGCAGGAGGGCGGTGCGGTCCTCCGCGTCGACCTGCAGCCGCAGCACCGGGTAGGCGTCGGCGTCCCAGCCGTGCACCCCGAGCTCGCGGCCCGGGCCGGTGGTCATGACGAGCCGGCGCGGCTCGCCGTCCACCGGCTGCTCGGCCACCGTGACCGGCCGGCCCAGCAGCGTGGCATGCAGGGGCACCTGGTGGACGGGCATGGGGGTGAGCACCACCGTGCGGGCGTCGTGGGCGGTGTCCTCCTCCTCCACCACGCCGGGGATGGCGCCGTCCTCGGGGGTGGCCTCGCGCGCGCCCGGGCCGAGGGTGATGCCCTCCTCGGTGATCGTCCAGTCGGCCTCGTGGCCGGCGGGCACGCCGTCCATGAGCACGTCGGCGTCGAACGTGGCCTGCAGCTCCTCGACCAGCTCCGGGAGCGTGGGACCGGCCACGACCTGCCCCTCGCCGGCGGCGCCGACCGACCCGGCCGGGTCGGTCAGCACCGAGAGCGAGAGCAGGTGCTCGGTGCCGGGGTACCACTCCAGCCGTGCCAGGACCCCGGCGGCCGCCAGGTGGGCGGCCACGGCGTCGGGGTCGAGCCGGGTGGCCACCAGCACGCCCTCGGCGCGGTTCCACGGTCCGGCCACGTCAGCTCTCCCGGCGACGGCGCGCCACCTCGTACAGGGCGATCCCGGTGGCCACGGCGGCGTTGAGCGACTCCACGGACGCGCCGATCGGGATGGAGGCGACGACGTCGCAGGTCTCCCGCACCAGGCGGCTCAGGCCCTTGCCCTCCGAGCCGGTGACGAGCACCAGGGGCTCGGTGGCCAGCTCGAGCTCGCCGACGGCGACCGGTCCTCCGCCGTCGAGCCCGACGACGAAGCAGCCGGCCTCCTTGAGCTCCTTCAGCGCCCGGACGAGGTTCGTCACCCGGGCCACCGGCACGCGTGCGGCGGCGCCGGCAGAGACCTTCCAGGCCGCCGCGGTCACGCCCGCGGAGCGGCGCTCCGGCACGACGATGCCGTCGGCCCCGAACGCGCCGGAGCTGCGCAGGACGGCCCCGAGGTTGTGGGGGTCGGTGACGCCGTCGAGGGCGACGATGAGCGGCGGGTGGTTCGCGCGCTCGGCGCGGGCGAGGAGGTCGGCGACGTCGCGGTAGGCGTAGGGGGGCACCTCGATCGCCACGCCCTGGTGGACGGCGCCGTCGGTGAGGTGGTCCAGGTCGGACCGGGACACCTCGACGAGCGGGGCGCCCAGCGCGGTGGCCGTGCGCACCACCTCGGCGACGCGCTCGTCGGTCATCATGCCGCCGGCGAGGAAGACCTTCCCGAGCGGGATGCCCGCGCGCACGGCCTCGGTGACGGGGTTGCGGCCGGAGATGACCTCGTGGTCGCCGCCGACGCCGAGGGCGCCGCGCACCTTCGCCGTCAGCGAGGCGCTGCGGGCCGCCTCCCGCGCCTCCCGGCCGGCGTCCCGCCCGGCGACGCGGGTGCCGCTCTGGCGTGCCTCCTTGCGTTCGGCGGCCGCCTTCTTCTTGGCCGCCGGGTGGTAGGGGCGGTCCTCCGCCTTCGGCGTGGGCCCGCGGCCCTCGAGCGCCCGACGGCGCTGCCCGCCCGACCCGACGGTCCGTTCCTTCTTCGACCCCGGCTTGCGCACGGCGCCGCGGCGCTGGGAGTTACCTGCCATCAGCTTGTTCCTTTCAGGTGCCAGCGGGCTCCGCCGGCGGAGTCCTCGACGACCACCCCGGCGTCGGCCAGGCGGTCGCGCAGCGCGTCCGCCCGCGCCCAGTCCTTCGTGGCGCGAGCCTCGTCGCGCTCGGCGAGGACCGCGGTGACGAGGGTGTCGAGGGCGGTGTGGTGGGCCGAGTCCTCGGCGTTGCCGCCGCCGCGCCACGGCGCGGCCAGGGGGTCCAGCCCGAGCACGTCGAGCATGGACCGCACCTGCACCTGGGCGGCGCGGGTGGTCACGTCGTCGCGCTCGGCCAGCGCGGTGTTCCCGGCCCGCAGGTGCTCGTGCACCACGGCCAGGGCGGCGGAGATGTTCAGGTCGTCGTCCATCGCCTCCACGAACGCCTCGGGCAGCTGCCCGGGTCCCTGCGCGGCGATCTCCTCGGCGGGCACCTCGCCGACCCGTTCGACGGCGCGCTTGACGAACCCGGCAAAACGTTCCCAGGACCCGGCCGCCTCGGCGACCGTGACGTCGGAGAACTCGACGGTGGAGCGGTAGTGGACGGTGCCGAGGGCGTAGCGCAGGACGGCGGCGTCGGTGCGGGCCAGCACCTCCGAGACCACGAGGGAGTTGCCGAGCGACTTGCTCATCTTCTCCCCGCCGGTGGTGACCCACGCGTTGTGGACCCAGTAGCGCGCGAAGCCGAGCCCGGCGGCGTGGGACTGGGCCTGCTCGTTCTCGTGGTGCGGGAAGCGCAGGTCGATGCCGCCGCCGTGGATGTCGAAGCTCTCGCCGAGGTAGCGGCGCGCCATCGTTGAGCACTCGAGGTGCCAGCCGGGCCGGCCCCGCCCGAACGGCGTCGGCCACGCAGCGGTCGCGGGCTCCCCCGGCTTGGGCGCCTTCCACAGCGCGAAGTCGCGCGGGTCACGCTTGTCGGGCTCGGCGTCGCCGTCGTCGGAGACGGACATGTTCTCCAGCGCCTGACGGGTCAGGGAGCCGTACTCCGGCAGCGAGCGCACGTCGAAGTAGACGTTGCCCTCCGCGCCGCGGTAGGCGTGCCCCTTCTCGACGATCTGCTGCATGAGCTCGACCATCTCGGTGATGTGGCCGGTGGCGCGGGGCTCGTAGGTGGGCCGCTCCACGCCGAGGGCGTCGTAGGCGGCGGTGAACTCCTGCTCGAACCGGTAGGCCCACGCCCACCACGGGCAGCCCGCCTCGGCGGACTTCGTGAGGATCTTGTCGTCGATGTCGGTGACGTTGCGGATGAGGGTGACGTCCAGGCCCGTGCGGCGGAGCCAGCGCACCAGGACGTCGAACGCGATCGAGGCGCGCATGTGGCCGATGTGTGGAGACCCCTGGACCGTGGCCCCGCACAGGTAGATGCCGACCTTCCCCGGCTCGAGGGGCTCGAAGGGGCGCACCGACCGCGTCGCGGAGTCGTACAGTCTCAGGCTCACCCGCCCAGGCTACCGGGGCGCGCCCGCGCAGCCTTTCCGGTGACGGCCGCACGTCGCCGACGACGGCGCACACGCCCGGCGCCGTCCGAATACCGCCGGTTCGTCACCCCGAGGACCCCTCGTCCCGCTACGGTTCGCGGTGTGAGAACGCCTGAGACGTCGCTGCCGTCGCCCGCCGGGGCCGCCCCAGCCCGCCGCTTCGGCTGGCCCGTGTACGCCTGGGGCCTGTGGGACTGGGGCTCGGCGGCGTTCAACGCGGTCATCACCACGTTCGTGTTCACCGTCTACCTCACCTCCGACGCCTTCGGTCCCGGCGCCGACCAGAAGCTCGGGTGGGCGCTGGCCGCGGCCGGCCTGCTGGTGGCGGTGTTCGCACCGGTCAGCGGGCAGCGGGCGGACCGTTCCGGGCGCCGGACCTTCTGGCTGACCGTCAACACGCTCCTGGTGGTCGCGACCTCGGCCGCGATGTTCCTCGTCGCGCCGACGCCGGACCTGCTGTGGCTCGGCCTGCTGCTCCTGGCCGCCGGCAACATCTTCTTCGAGTTCGCGTCCGTGAACTACAACGCCATGCTCAACCAGATCTCCACGCCGAGCACCGTCGGCCGGGTCTCCGGGCTGGGCTGGGGCCTGGGCTACATCGGCGGGATCGTGCTGCTGCTCATCGTCTACTTCGGGCTCATCAGCCCGGAGGTGGGGATGTTCGGCATCACCGGCGAGAACGGCATGGACGTCCGCGTCACCATGCTGATCTGCGCCGTCTGGACGCTCCTGTTCTCCCTCCCGGTCATCCTCACGGTGCGCGACGAGCGGGGCCCCCGCACGGCCGGCGGGCGCACGGGCCTGGTGGAGTCCTACCGGCTGCTGTTCCGCTCCGTCGCGGACCTGTGGCGCACGGACCGCAACACCGTGTACTTCCTGCTCGCCTCGGCGGTCTTCCGGGACGGCCTGGCCGGGGTGTTCACGTTCGGCGGGGTCATCGCCGCCGGCACGTTCGGCTTCGACGCCGGCCAGGTCATCGTGTTCGGGGTGGCCGCGAACCTCGTCGCCGGCGTGGCGACGATCCTCTTCGGGGCGCTGGACGACCGGCTCGGCCCGAAGCGCGTCATCGTGCTGTCGCTCGCGTCGATGATCGTGGCGGGGACGGGCATCTTCTTCCTGCACGAGCTGGGCACCATGCTCTTCTGGGTGCTCGGGCTGGTGCTGTGCATCTTCGTCGGCCCGGCCCAGTCGGCCTCCCGCACCTTCCTCGCCCGGCTCATCCCGGCCGGCCACGAGGGTCAGGTCTTCGGCCTCTACGCCACCACCGGCCGGGCGGTGAGCTTCATGGCACCGGCGGCCTTCTCCCTCGCCCTCACCCTCGGCATGGCCGTCAACGGGGCCGCCACCTCCGACGAGGTCCAGTACTGGGGCATCGTCGGCATCGTCGCGGTGCTGCTCGCCGGTCTGCTGCTCCTGCTGCCCGTGCGCTCGCGCACCCGGCGCGACAGCGCCCTGGTGCAGCCGCCGGTGGCCTGAGCGGCCGGCGCGCCGGTCAGGCGGCCTCGAGCGGCGCCCGCACCACGAGCGCGGTGGCGACCGCCGCCACCCCCTCGGCGCGGCCCGTGAACCCGAGCCCGTCGGTGGTGGTGGCCGAGAGCGAGACCGGCGCACCGAGCGCCTCGGACATGGCCGCCTCCGCCTCCGCGCGGCGGCGGCCGATCCGCGGGCGGACCCCGACCACCTGGACGGCGACGTTGCCGATCTCCCAGCCTGCCTCGGCCAGCCGGCGGGCGGTCTCGGCGAGCATGCTGGCCCCGGACGCACCGGACCACTCCGGGTCGGAGGTCCCGAACTGGGTGCCCAGGTCCCCCAGCCCGGCGGCGGAGAAGAGCGCGTCGCAGGCGGCGTGAGCGGCGACGTCGGCGTCGGAGTGCCCCTCGAGGCCCACCTCGCCGGGCCAGTCCAGGCACGCGAGCCGCATCGGACGGCCGGAGCCCTCCGGGGCGAAGGCGTGGACGTCGGTCCCGATCCCGGTGCGTGGCAGCTGCATGCCGGACAGGTTAACGGCGCCCCGCGGACCTCAGGCGCGGGGCACCAGGCGCGGCCGCCCTCAGGCGCGCGGCACGGGGGCGCGGTCGTCCGCCGCGCCGGACGGGACACCCGCGTCGCGCACGAGAAGCGTCGCGAGCGCCAGGTCCCGCGGGGTGGTGATCTTCAGGGCGCGCTCGTCGCCCGGGACCACCCACACCCGCTCCCCCACGGCCTCCACCAGGCCCGCATCGTCGGAGACGGCCACGGCCTCGTCGGCCGCGCGGTGGGCACCGGCCGCGTGGGCGGCGTCGAGGAGGGCCCTGTCGAAGCCCTGCGGGGTCTGGACGGCGCGCAGGTCGGAACGGTCGACCGTCGCCACGACGGGGGCCGCGCCGTCGACGCCCGCGGTCCCGACCCGCTTGACGGTGTCGGTGACCGGCAGGGCGGGGACCACCGCGCGGTGCCCGGCGCGCACCGCGCCCTCGACGGCCCGGACGAGGGAGGGCGGGGTGAGGCAGCGGGCGGCGTCGTGCACGAGCACCACGTCGACGTCGGGGTCCAGCGCCGCGAGGCCGGCGGCGACGGAGGCCTGCCGGGTGGGGCCGCCGGGCACCACCCGCACGGGCACGTCGGTCCCCGGGACGGTGCCCGCGGGGAAGAGGGTCGCGAAGGTCGCGGCCTCCGCCGCGGGGACGGTGACGACGACGGCACCGAGGCAGCCTGCGTCGGCCAGCCCGCGTGCGGCACGGAGGACCAGCGGCTCGCCGTCGAGCTCCACGAGGCCCTTGGGCACGGCGTGGCCGAGACGGGTGCCGGAACCCGCGGCGGTCAGGACGGCGGCCGAGGTCATGCCGTCACTGCCCCGGCGTACAGCCGCGGGCCACCCGCGACGCGGGCGGAAAGCACGGCGCGCGTGGCGGCACAGGCCACCACGCGCGCGCGGATCGAGCTCACTCGAGACTCAGGAGGCGAGGACGTCGTCCAGGATGGCCTCGGCCTTGTCCTCCTCGGTCTTCTCCGCGAGGGCGAGCTCGGAGACGAGGATCTGACGAGCCTTGGCCAGCATGCGCTTCTCGCCGGCGGACAGGCCGCGGTCGGTGTCACGACGGGAGAGGTCACGCACGACCTCGGCCACCTTGATGATGTCGCCGGAGGCGATCTTCTCGACGTTGGCCTTGTACCGGCGCGACCAGTTGGTCGGCTCCTCGGTGTAGGGCGCGCGGAGCACGTCGAACACCTTCTCGAGCCCCTCGGCGCCGACAACGTCACGCACCCCGACCAGATCGACGTTCTCGGCCGGGACCTGGATGGTCAGGTCGCCCTGCGCGACCCTGAGGTGCAGGTACATCTTCTCCTCGCCGCGGATGACGCGGGTGGAGATGTCCTCGATGAGCGCAGCCCCGTGGTGGGGATAGACGACGGTCTCGCCGACAGCGAAGGTCATAGTGTTAAGGCTCCTTCAGTCGCTAAGGACCCAAGTCTAACACGGAAAAGTGGCGAGATTCTGCGGCTCGTGAGAGACGCGACAGAACCGGGCCGGTGGTCTCGGGTAACCTCCCCCTGGGAGGGCCTGCGCGCTGTCCCGATCGTCAGACGAAGGAGATCCCTTGGCCCGCTTCACCCGCACTCGCCTGGCCGCCCTGATCGCCCTGGGCGGCACGCTCACCCTGGCCGGCTGCTCGGTCGCGAGCCCCATCACCACCGCGCACCCGTACGCGCCCAGCGACGGCATCCGCGTCGCCGTGACGGACGAGGTCTCGGTGGAGAACCTCATGATCCTCACCGAGGGTGAGGGCCAGCCGGGCCACCTGCTCGGCGCGGTGGTGAACCGGTCCCCCGAGGACGTCGAGATCTCGTTCTCCTTCGAGGGCGGCGGCGCCAGCGTGCCCGTCCGCGTGGACGCCGGCGACCACGTCAACTTCACCGACGCCGGCATCACCACGCAGAGCGTCGACGCCGCCCCCGGCTCGACGATCTCCACGACCGTCTCGGACCCCACCGTCGGAGACTTCAAGGTCGAGGTCCCCGTGCTCGACGGCACCATCCCGCCCTACGACGAGTTCCTCGACCAGGCCTGACCTGACGACGACGGAGCCGACGTCGGAGCCCCCGGGACGCACCAGCGTCCCGGGGGCTCGTCCGTAGGGATCGTCCGGGACCGGCTCAGGCCTCGGGGGTCACCAGCTTGTAGCCCAGGCCGCGCACCGTCTGCAGCATCGTCGGGCGGGACGGGTCGACCTCGATCTTCGCGCGCACCCGCTTGACGTGGACGTCGAGCGTCTTGGTGTCGCCCACGTAGTTGGCGCCCCAGATCCGGTCGATCAGCTGCCCGCGCGTGAGCACCCGGTCCGGGTTGCGCAGGAACAGCTCGAGCAGCTCGAACTCGCGCAGCGGCATGGCCACCGGCTCGTCGCCGACGGTCAGCTCGTGCCGGTCGACGTCCATGCGCACCCGCCCGACGCCGAGCACGGCCGGCTCGGCGAGGTCGTCCGGCCCGGCGCCGCGGCGCAGCACGGCGTGCACGCGGGCGACGAGCTCCCGGTAGGAGTAGGGCTTGGTGACGTAGTCGTCGGCTCCGATCTCCAGCCCGACCACCTTGTCGATCTCGCTGTCCTTCGCCGTCAGCATGATGACCGGGACGTTGCTGCGCTGGCGGAGCTGCCGGCACACCTCCGTGCCCGACAGGCCGGGCAGCATGAGGTCCAGGAGGACGAGGTCGACGCCGCCGCGGTCGAACGCGGTGAGCGCGTCCCGGCCGTCGGCCACCGCGACCACCTCGTAGCCGTCGCGCTCGAGCTTGAACGTGAGCGGCTCCCGGTACGAGGTCTCGTCCTCCACCAGCAGGATCGTCGTCATCAGTGCGCTTCCTCCATCGCGTCAGGCCCCCGGGCGGCGGTGCGCCGCCCGGGCACGTCAGCTGCGTCGTCGTGCGTGTGCGGCGCCTCGTCGGGCCGGTCCGGCTCGAAGGCCTGCGGCAGCACGAGGGTGAACGTCGAGCCCTTCCCCTCGGTCGACCACAGCTCGACGCGTCCGCCGTGGTCGTTGGCGATGTGCTTGACGATGCTCAGGCCCAGCCCGGAGCCGCCGGTCTCCCGGGAGCGTGCCTCGTCACCGCGGTAGAACCGCTCGAACACGCGCTCGCGCTGCTCCGCGGAGATGCCGGCGCCCTGGTCGACGACGGCGACCCGGACCAGGGCGTCGCGGCACGAGACCCCGACCGACACCCGGCCCGTGGGGCCGGAGTACCGGATGGCGTTGTCGAGCAGGTTGCGCACCGCCGTCGTCAGCAGGGCCGCGTCCCCGTAGACCTTCACACCCTTCGCCCCGCCGAGCACCAGGGTCACCTTGCGGGACATCGCCTCGACGCGGACGCGGTCGACGGCCTCGGCCACCACCTCGTCCAGATCGACGACCTCGGGGTCGACGAGCGCGTCCGGCTCCTGCAGGCGGGAGAGCTCGATCAGCTCCTGGACGAGGGCGGCGAGGCGGGCGGACTCCTTCTGCATCTGGCCGGCGAAGTGGCGCACGGTGTCCGGCTCGTCGGCCGCGTCGGCGACCGTCTCGGCCAGCAGCCCCAGGGCGCCGACGGGCGTCTTCAGCTCGTGGGAGACGTTGGCGGTGAAGTCGCGCCGGATCTCCTCCAGGCGCCGCGCGGTGGTGCGGTCCTCGGCGAGCACCAGGACCCGGCCGTGCCGCAGCGCGGCGACCCGCACCTGCATCCGCAGGGTGCCGGCCCCCTCCAGCGGACCGCGGGTGAGGGTCAGCTCGGCGTCCCGGATGTGCCCGTCGCGGCGCACGCCGGCGACCATCTCCCGCACCTCGGGGTGGGCGAGGGTGTCGTTGCGGACCAGCCCGTAGGAGTACGCGGCCGCGCTGGCGCGCTGCACGTCGTCGTCCGGCTCGAGGACCAGGACGGCCTGCGGGAGGACCGAGAGCACGGAGACCACGTCGTCCGGCCCGTCACCCTCGTCCCGTCGACGGTGAGCGCCCCGCTCGCGCTCACTCACGAGGAACGCGATGATTCCGGCAGCGACGACGAGCAGAGCCACCAGCACGAAGCTGAGGATCTGCGAGAACTCCATGCCATGAGAGTAGGGCGGCGCGGGCGAGTTCACCGAGACCGTCCCGGGGAGACACCCGGGGTTCATCTGGGCGCCACCGGTCGTACACCGGGTGGGGCTTGACTACGGTAGAGGCCAGATATCCCGCTCGCGGCGGGGAGAATGAACGTGAAGGAGCCTGCGATGCGTGAGATCTTCAAGCAAGAGATGGAGCAGCTCGGCGAGGAGCTGCTGACGATGGCACGGCTCATGTGCTCGGCGATCGAGAAGGCCACGCAGTCGCTCGAGACGGCGGACCTCACGCTCGCCGAGGAGGTCATCGACGCCGACAGCCACATCGACGAGATCGAGCGCAGCCTGGACGAGCGGGGCGTCTCGCTCCTCGCCCGCCAGCAGCCGGTGGCCACGGACCTGCGGATCGTCGTCTCCGCCCTGCGCCTGTCCGCCACGATGGAGCGCATGGGCGACCTGGCCCGTCACCTCGCGTACGTGGCCCGCGGCCGCTACCCCGAGGTCGCCTCGACCGGTCGGATGCAGCAGATCCTGCAGCAGATGGGCCAGCAGGCCGTCAAGGTGGCCCGTCAGGTGGTCGAGCTCCTCGAGACCCGCGACCTCAACCTGGCCGAGAAGATCGAGGCCGACGACGACGTCCTGGACCGCCTCCACCGCGAGTCCTTCCAGGTGGTGCTGGACGACGACGAGCAGCTCACCCGCCAGCAGCTGGTGGACGCGGTGCTGCTCGGGCGCTACCTCGAGCGGTTCGGCGACCACGGCGTCTCCGTCGCCCGCCGTATCTCCTTCCTCGTCACCGGTGACCTGCAGAACGCCGTCGTGAACACCGGGACGATGCTGGGCCTGAAGGACGAGGAGACCGGCGGCAAGCAGACCACCCGCCAGTAGCAGCGCGGACCACCTGCCCGCCAGGGCGCACGCGCACGACGCACGACCGACGACGAAGGGTCCCGCACCACGGTGCGGGACCCTTCGTCGTGCGTGGACCCGGCCAGGTGCCGGGCCCTGCGCTACTTCCCCTGGTTCGCGACGGCCGCGATCGCCGCCTCCGCCGCCTTCGGGTCGAGGTACTTCCCGCCCTTGACGACGGGGACGAGGTTCTCGTCCAGCTCGTAGACCAGCGGGATGCCGGTGGGCACGTTCAGCCCCGAGATGGTCTCGTCGTCGATGCCGTCGAGGTGCTTGATGATCGCGCGCAGCGAGTTGCCGTGGGCGGCCACGAGCACGGTCCTGCCCGCCTTGAGGTCCGGCACGATCTCGGCGTTCCAGTACGGCAGGGCCCGCTCGAGCACGTCCTTCAGGCACTCCGCGCGCGGGATCGGCTCCCCGGCGTAGCGGGGGTCTGAGTCCTGGGAGTACTCGGAGCCCAGCTCGATCTCCGGCGGCGGCACGTCGTAGGAGCGGCGCCAGAGCATGAACTGCTCCTCGCCGTACTCGTCGCGGATCTCCTTCTTGTTCTTGCCCTGCAGGGCGCCGTAGTGGCGCTCGTTGAGGCGCCAGCTGCGCTTGACCGGGATCCAGTGGAGGTCCGCGACGTCGAGGGCGTAGTTGGCCGTCGAGATCGCCCGACGCAGGAGGGAGGTGTGGAGGATGTCCGGGGAGACGCCCGCCTCACGGAGCAGGTCTCCGCCGCGCTTCGCCTCGACGACGCCCTTCTCCGACAGCGGCACGTCGACCCAGCCGGTGAACAGGTTCTTGGCGTTCCAATCGCTCTCGCCGTGACGGAGCAGTACCAGGGTGTAGGTCATGCCCGTCATTCTTCCATCATCGGGCCGGGGTCACCCGGGACGTCCCGGGCGACCCGACGACGACGGCCGGCCACCCCGGCAGGGCGACCGGCCGCGCGAGCCGTCAGATCAGCGGATCAGTTGGTGGCCCGCTCGTAGGCCTCGCGGATCTCGGCCGAGATGCGACCGCGCTCGGAGACCTCGTAGCCGTTCTGGCGGGCCCAGTCGCGGATCTTCCCTGCGTCCGACGACGCGGCGCGAGCACCGCCGCCCGAACGCCTGGCAGGCGTGCGCCGCCCACCCGCCCGGCGGGCGTGGCCGACCCACTCCGCGAAGGACTCACGCAGAGCCTTGGCGTGCGCGTCGGTGAGGTCGATCTCATAGGTAATGCCGTCGAGTGCGAAAGTGACAGTCTCGTCCGCGGGGGCACCGTCAATGTCGTCGATGAGCTGGACTTGCACCTTTTGCGCCATGGTGAGTTCTTTCTCGTCGTCAATCGTCAAGAATCAGGACCGCCCGCACCCGCAGGGGGACAGGGCGACGCGCTCCTGCCGGTGATACGTATCGATCACTCGTGTGGCGAGCGTAATTCTTTCGACGAGAATTGTCACGCCGGTGAAGCGATGCTGTGGACGAAGAAGTAATCAGGCCCCGGGAACCTGTTCCGATCCTTTACGCATCTCCTCCTCGTCAAGCCGGCGCAGCGCCTCGCGCTCATTCCGGTCTGCGTTGACGAAGGCGCGGATCACGAAGTAGAAGAGCAGCCCGGTGCCCAGAGAGGGGACGAGCGCGACGAGATAATCCACGGCTCGAGTGTACGTCGGCCGGTTCACCCACCGTTAGCGGTCCCCGCCCACCAGCAGGCACCGGGACCGGCCAGATGGACCCGTGCCGTCGCGTCCGTGACGGCCGGGGAGCCCCACCACGAACCAGTGCCGCCCGCACCGGCATGCCGCCGCGCCCGTGGGACGCCCTGGCGGACCCGGGTGGAGCTGGGGGCCCGCGGACCAGCAGGCCGACGGGCAGCGGCCCCGCCGGACTCGGACCCTACGGGTCACCGGTACACCCCGACCCCCGCGCGGAGGGGTCGGGCCGGTCATTCACGGACAGCTTCAGACTTCGCTCGAATTCGCAACTCCCCCAGCGATCGCCAGGCAGAATGAGAAGTAATTCACAGCCGAGGCGCCCGTAATTCACCGTCGAAGGCGCGTGCGGAATACCGTCGCGTCTCTTCGGATATCTCTCGCGCGACCACCGTGCGGGCGTGCGGGGCTGCACGGGACTCCACGCTGCCCCCCGATTCCGACGTCGCCCGGATATCACGAAAGTGCGGCTGTCGCCCGACGAGCCACCAACAATGGCGGTGCCCTGGTGCCGCCACGCCAATCGCCGCACGCACCCATTCAGCCTCGGGAGAGCCGCTCCGTCGAATGCTGGCCGGCGTGGGACTGTCTGCCGAAACGAGCAGCGGCCCGGTCCGACTGTCCGTCGAGACCGGGCCGCTGGCCTGGAGCCGCCTGTGGGAATCGAACCCACGACCTATTCATTACGAGTGAATCGCTCTGCCGACTGAGCTAAGGCGGCGTGCCCGTCGGGGATCGCCCGACGCAGCGCAGACAACTGTACCGGGACGGCGCCGCATCGAACAAAACCGTTCCGCCAGGTGTGGGCGGCATCACTGCGCACCACCCGGCAGTGAGACCGGCCGGCCGGCCGAGCTGCCCGGCAGCCCGGGCACCTGAGCCTCAGCAGGTGAGCCCGTCCTGCGGAACCACGCCCTCGACCAGGAAGTCGTCGACGGCCCGCACGATGCAGTCGTTCGAGCGCCCGTAGGCGGTGTGCCCCTCCCCCTCGAAGGTCACGAGGAACCCGTTCTCGAGCTGGTCGGCCAGGCTGACGCTCCACTCGTACGGCGTGGCCGGGTCCCCGGTGGTGCCGATCACCATGATCGGCGCCGAGCCCTCCGCCGTGAGCGGGCCCCGCTCGGCGTCGCCCTTCGCCGGCCACTGCTCGCACAGCATGTCGCCGTAGCCCATGAGCGGGCCGAACGTGGGCGCCGCCTTCTCGAGCTCCGCGGCCTCCTGCTGCCACAGCGCCGGGTCGCCGGTGCTCGGGAAGTCGAGGCAGTTGACCGCCCAGTTGGCCTCGGTGGAGTTGTTCGGGTACGTGCCGTCGGGCTCGCGCCCGGCCATGAGGTCGGCGAGGAAGAGCAGCTGGGAGCCGTCGTTCGAGTTGATCGCCTGGTCCAGCGCGGCGGTCAGGACGAACCAGCTCGCACTGTCGTACAGGGGCGTGATGATGCCGGAGAAGGCGAGGGAGGCGGTGAGGTCCCGGTCCGACGACGTGGGCAGCGGGGTGTCCCCGGCGACCTCGAGGAGGGTCTGCACCTGCTTGACCCCGTCGTCGACCGAGCCGGTGAGCGGGCAGTCGGGCCCGCCCTGGCAGTCCGCCACGTAGGCGCGCAGGGACTTCTCGAAGCCCACGGCCTGCGCCAGCGTCGTCTCGTGGCTGCTCAGCGACGGGTCCATCGCGCCGTCGAGGACGAGGCGACCCACGTTGCCCGGGAAGAGGTCGGCGTAGGTGGCGCCCAGGAAGGTCCCGTAGGAGTAGCCGAGGTAGTCGAGCTTGTCCTCGCCCAGGACGGCCCGGAGGATGTCCATGTCCCGGGCCGCCGACTCGGTGTCGACGTGGCCGATGAGCTCCCCGGTGTTCTGGGCGCACCCGTCGGCGATCAGCTTGGCGTCGGCGGCGTAGGCGGCGAGGCCGTCCTGGGTCTCGGTGTCGTACTCGACGCTGCGCAGCCGGTCGAGCTCGGCGTCGCTGACGCAGTCCACGGGCGTGGAGGAGCCGACCCCACGGGGGTCGAACCCGACGACGTCGTAGGCGGCCCGCAGGTTCTCGCTGAACATCGTCGGAGCCGCGTCGACGAGCTCGACGCCCGGGCTCCCGGGCCCGCCGGGGTTCACCAGGAGGGAGCCGACCCGCGCGGCGGGGTCCTTGCTGACGAGACGCTTGACCGCCAGGGTGATGCTCTCGCCGTCGGGCTCGTCGTAGCTGAGCGGCACGGTGACCTCGGAGCACTCGAAGTCGCCGCACTTCTCCCAGGCGATCTGCTGCTCGTAGTAGCCCTGCAGCCCGGCGGACGGGGACGTCTCCTCGGCGGTGGCCGAGGGGACGGCGGTGGTACCGGGATCTGCGACACGCTCGAGCGGCTCGGCGGTGCAGGCGGACAGCGTCAGGGCGGCGGCGAGCCCGCCGAGGACGGCGGCGCGGAAGGAGCGTGGCACGCCCACACGCTACCGGCCCACCCCGGTCCCGCACCGCCCCCTCCCCCACGATGCGTCGCGGTTCACCCCTGGGGACGCAGGGCCACCATCATCGCCTCGACCGCGAGCAGGGGGGCGACGTTGGCCGCCAGCCGCTCCCTGGCCACCCCGACGGCGTCCATGCGCCGCACCGTCTGCTCCGGCGTCGTGCCTGCGGCGAGGCGCCGCACCTCGTCGGCCAGATCGGTGTTGACGAGCTCCACGTCGGCGCCGAGCTGGACGACCAGGACGTCGCGGTAGAGGGAGAGCAGGTCCACCATCGCGCGGTCCAGCACGTCGCGCTGCGCGCGTGTGGCTCGCCGCTTCTGGTCCTCCTCGAGCTGCTTGACCTGCCCCCGCAGGGCGGGCGGCAGCCGGGTGCCGGCGTCGGCGCCCAGGTTGCGCAGCAGCTCGGCCTTCTCCGCCGCGTCACGCTCCTCGGTGGCGGCCTTGGCGTCCGCGGACGCGGTCTCGATGAGCTCGGCGGCGGCCAGGACGGCGTCCCCGACCCCCCGGATGCCGGCGGGCACGGACAGCAGCCGCCGGCGCCGCTGCCGGGCCTCGGGGTCGCGCGCCAGGCGCCGGGCGAGGCCGACGTGGGACTGGGCGGCACGCGCCGACGCCAGCGCCACGTCGGGGTCGAGCCCGTCGCGCCGGACCAGCAGGTCGGCCACCGCGCGCGGGTCCGGGACGCGCAGGTGCACGGCGCGGCAGCGGGAGCGGATCGTGGTGAGCACGTCCTCGGGGCTCGGCGCGCACAGCAGCCAGACCGTGCGGGGCGGCGGCTCCTCGATCGCCTTGAGCAGCACGTTGGAGGTGCGTTCGACCATGCGGTCCGCGTCCTCCATGAGCATCACCCGCCACCGTCCCTGGGACGGGGCGCGCTGCGCCTGGGAGACGAGCGGGCGGATCTCCTCGATGAGGAACGTGACCTTCTCGGTGGAGATGAGGGTGACGTCGGCGTGCGTGCCGGCCAGCGCGGTGGCGCAGCCGTGGCACCGGCCGCAGCCCGGCTCCGCCGGGTCGGTGCACTGCAGGGCGGCGGCGAAGGCGCGGGCGGCCACCGAGCGCCCGGAGCCGGGGGGCCCGGTGATGAGCCAGGCGTGCGTCATGGCGCGGGCCGCGGCGGCGCCGTCGGCCTGGCGGGAGGCGAGGACGGCGTCGCGCAGCGTGGCCACGACCTCGTCCTGGCCGACCACCTGGTCCCAGACGCTCACGGGCGCTCCTCCGGCACGGCGGCGGGGTGGCCGGCACGTCCGGCGGGCGCCGGGAGCAGCGGCCGGAGGCGCGTGCGGACGGCGGCGTGCAGCTCCTCGGGCGCGGCGGTCGCGTCCAGGACGAGGAAGCGCGCCGGCTCCTGCGCGGCGAGGGCGAGGAAGTGCTCGCGGACCCGGGTGTGGAACTCCAGCGACTCCCGCTCGAGCCGGTCGGGGGCCGCGGTCCGGCGCCCGGCGCCGACGGCGGGATCGAGGTCGAGCAGCACCGTCAGGTCCGGGAGCAGGCCCCGGGTCGCCCATAGCGACAGGTCCCGGATCTCGCCGTCGCCGAGGTCGCGGGCAGCGCCCTGGTAGGCGACCGAGGAGTCGAGGTAGCGGTCGGTGACGACGACGGCGCCGCGCGCCAGTGCGGGACGCACCAGCCGGTGGACGTGGTGGGCGCGGTCCGTGGCGTAGAGCAGCGCCTCCGTGCGCGGGTCGAGGTCCTCGCCGTGCAGGACGGCGTCGCGCAGCACCTGGCCCAGCGGGGTGCCGCCCGGTTCCCGCGTCAGGACGACGTCGTGCCCCAGGCCGGTCAGCCAGGCGCCGAGCAGGTTCCGCTGGGTCGACTTCCCGGCGCCGTCGCCGCCCTCGAAGGAGACGAAGCACCCGCGGTGGGGGAGGTCGGTGGCGGGCGGGACGACGGCAGGGACCTCGGGGCTCACCGGGCCAGGGTAGCCGCGCGGGCGGACACGCTCCGCCGTCGTCCCCGGGGCCGGCCGAGTCCGCCTCCGCTCCCCGCTCAGCGGGGGGTGGCGTCGGGCTCCGGGACGGCCGTGACCGCGGGGTCCAGGCCCGCACGCTCGCCGGGGTAGACGACGCCGAGCTGACGCCGCACCTCGTCCATGGTCTCCATGACCTCCACGGTGGCCCGCCAGGGCATCGTCGCGGACTCCTGCTCCCCCGCCGCCACGCACCGCGCGACCTCGGCCGCCTGGTGCTGGAAGCCGCCGAGGTCCTCGCCGTCGGCGGGCCAGGTCCACGCCGGCCCGTCGAACGGGACGAGCGTGAACCGGGTGGTCCCGTAGAACGGGGAGGCGACGTCGACCCGCGCCTCGGTCCCGACCACCGAGGCGGTCGTCGCGGTGCGCGCCCACATGTTCGCGGTGCACACGGCGACAGTGCGGGCCCGCTCACCGTCGTAGGTGAGGGTGACGGCCTCGTGGGCGTCGACACCCAGCGCCGTGAGACTCCCGGCGGCGTGCACCGCCGACGGCGCCCCGAGGAGGCTGTGCGCGAAGGAGAGGGGGTAGACGCCGAGGTCGAGCAGGGCGCCGCCGGCGAGCTCGGGCGCGTGGAGCCGCTCGACGAGGTCGAGGCGCTGCCCGTGGTCCGCGTGGACCGCGACCACCTCGCCGAGCATCCCGGCGGCGACGACGTGGCGCAGCGCCACCATGTGCGGCAGGAAGCGGGTCCACATCGCCTCCATCGCGAAGAGGCCCAGCTCGCGGGCCGTGGCGAAGACCTCACGCGCCTCCGCCGCGTTGCGGGTGAACGCCTTCTCCACCAGGACGTGCTTGCCGGCGTTGAGGGCGAGCAGGGCGTGCGCGTGGTGGTGGCTGTGCGGCGTGGCGACGTAGACGACGTCGACCTCAGGGTCCGCCAGCAGGCCCGCGTAGCTGCCGTAGGCCCGCTCGACGCCGTGCTCGGCGGCGAACGTGGCCGCCTTCAGGGCGTCGCGCGACCCGACGGCGACCACCCGCTGCGCGGACCGGGCCGGCACCTCCCGGGCGAAGCGGGCGGCGATCCCGCCGGCCCCGAGGATCCCCCAGCGCAGCGGCGGCGCGTCGCGGGGGTCGGGCGGTGCGGGCAGCGGGGGCGGCGTCGTCGCCGGAGAGGTCATGGGAGAAATCTACGGGCGGTCTCAGCCCTGCGGCGGCCGGAATCTCTCCATCGGGTCGTAGCCGACCCCGTCGACACCGGGCTCGCGCACGGTCGAGGCGCCGTGGACCTCGGTGCCGGCCGGCCCGGGCGGGGCGGCCACGCCGCCTGCCGGCCCGGACGCCACCCGGCCGGTCCTCCGGACGGTGGAGAGGATCACGAGCGCCTCGACGACGAACGTCACCACGACGACGCCGAGGAACGCCGCCATCGGGATCACGTCGAAGACCCACAGGAGCACGGCGGCGCTGATCACGGTGCCGGAGACGACCGCGACCACGAGGAAGGTGCGGGTGAGCGGCGACGCGACCATGCCCGCTCAGCCCTTCGCCGTGGTCTTGCGGGTGGTCGTCTTTTTCGCCGTCGTGGTCGTCTTCCGTGCGGCCGGCTTGCGGGCCGGCTTCTTGGCCGGCCCCTTGGCGCGCTTCTCGGCGAGGAGCTCGTACCCGCGCTCGGGGGTGATCGACTCGACGGCGTCGTCCTTGCGCAGGGTGGCGTTGGTCGTGCCGTCGGTGACGTACGGCCCGAACCGGCCGTCCTTGACGACAACCGGCTTGCCGCTGACGGGGTCCGTGCCGAGCTCGCGCAGCGGCGGCTTCGCGGTGGCACCACGCCGGGTCTTGGGCTGGGCGTAGATCGCCAGCGCCTCCTCCAGGGTGATGTCGAAGATCTGGTCCTCGCTCTCGAGCGAGCGCGAGTCCGTCCCCTTCTTCAGGTACGGGCCGTAGCGGCCGTTCTGGGCGGTGATCTCGACGCCCTCGGCGTCGGTCCCCACCACGCGCGGCAGCGACAGCAGCTTCAGCGCCTGCTCGAGGTCGACGGTCTCGAGCTGCATGGACTTCAGCAGCGAGGCGGTGCGCGGCTTCGCCTTCGCCTTTTTCCTCGCCGGCTTCTTGCCCGACGCCGCAGCCTCGGCCGCGTCGTCCTCCTCCGGCAGGACCTCGGTGACGTAGGGGCCGAACCGGCCGTTCTTCGCGATGATCGTGTGCCCGGTGGCCGGGTCCACGCCGAGCTCGCGGCCGTCGTCGGCCTGGCGCTCGAGCAGCTCGCGGGCCTTCTCGACCGTCAGCTCGTCGGGGGCGACGTCGTCGGGGACCGAGGCCCGCCTGCCCTCCTGGCCGTCCTCCCCTGGGGTCTCCAGGTAGGGACCGTAGCGGCCCACGCGCAGCGTGATGCCGTCGCCGATGTCGATGCTGTTGACCGCGCGGGCGTCGATGTCCCCCAGCCCCTCGACGAGGTTCTTCAGGCCGGGACGCTCGGTGGCGTCGTCGCCGCGGTAGAACTTCGCGAGCCAGTCCACGCGGTCCTCGGAGCCGGACGCGATGCGGTCGAGGTCGGACTCCATCTCGGCGGTGAAGTCGTAGTCGACGAGGCGCGGGAGGTTGTCCTCGAGGAGGCGCACCACGGAGAACGCCAGCCACGTGGGCACGAGAGCCTGGCCGCGGCGGTCGACGTAGCCGCGGTCGGTGATGGTGGAGATCGTCGCGGCGTAGGTGGAGGGCCGGCCGATGCCACGCTCCTCCAGGGCCTTGACGAGGCTGGCCTCGGTGTAACGCGGCGGCGGGGTGGTCTCGTGGCCCTCGGCCAGGACCTGCTCGGTGACGACGACGTCGCCCTCCGCCACCACCGGCAGGCGCGTGTCCTTGTCGTCCTTGCCGTTGGTCTCGTACCGGTCGGCGTCGCGGCCCTCCTCGTAGGCGGCGAGGAAGCCGCGGAAGGTGATGACCGTGCCGGACGCGGTGAGCTCGGCGGCCACGGTGCGCCCGTCGGCCAGCGTCGGGTCGGCGCCGAGGCGCACCGTGGCGGTGGAGCCGCGGGCGTCGGCCATCTGGGAGGCGACGGTGCGCTTCCAGATCAGCTCGTACAGCTTGAACTGGGCGCCGCTGAGCTGGCTCGCCACCTGGGCGGGGGTGCGGAAGGAGTCTCCGGCGGGCCGGATCGCCTCGTGCGCCTCCTGCGCGCCCTTGGCCTTGGTGCCGTACACGCGCGGCTTCTCGGGCACGTACTCGCCGCCGTAGAGCTCCGCGGCCTGGCGGCGGGCGGCGGAGATCGCCTGCCCGGACAGCGCCGAGGAGTCGGTACGCATGTAGGTGATGAAACCGTTCTCGTACAGGCCCTGCGCGGTGCGCATGGTCTCCCGGGCGCTCATGCGGAGCTTGCGGGAGGCCTCCTGCTGGAGGGTGGAGGTGGTGAACGGTGCCGCGGGACGGCGCGTGTAGGGCTTGGTCTCCATCGAGACGACGCGGGCCTGGACCTTCTCCAGCGCCGTGGCGACGTCCGTGGCGAGCGCCTGCTCGAGGTGGACCGTGCCGGCCCTGACGGCCGCGGCCCTCAGCTGGCCGTCGTCGCCGAAGTCGCGACCGGAGGCGACCCGCCGGCCGTCGAGCGTGACCAGCCGCGCCACGAACCGGGCACGGTCGTCGGACGGGCCCCCCGTGAAGGTGCCCTTGACGTCCCAGTACGAGGCGGCCCGGAACGCCATGCGCTCCCGCTCCCGCTCGACCACCATGCGCGTGGCGACGGACTGCACCCGCCCGGCGGAGATGCCGGGCTTGATCTTGCGCCACAGCAGCGGCGAGACCTCGTAGCCGACGAGGCGGTCGAGGATGCGCCGGGTCTCCTGCGCGTCGACGAGGCGGGTGTCGAGCTCGCGGGTGTTCTCCAGGGCGCGGTTGATGGCCTCCCGCGTGATCTCGTGGAAGACCATCCGCCGGACCGGGACCTTGGGCTTGAGGACGTCGAGGAGGTGCCAGGCGATGGCCTCGCCCTCGCGGTCCTCGTCCGTGGCGAGGTAGAGCTCGTCGGCGGACTTGAGCGCCTTCTTGAGCTCCGTGACCTTCTTCTTCTTGTCCGAGTCGACGACGTAGTAGGGGTCGAAGTCACCCTCGACGTCGACCGCGAACTTGCCGTACGGCCCCTTCTTCATCTCCGGCGGCAGCTCGGAGGGCTGCGGGAGGTCGCGGATGTGACCGACGCTGGCCTCGACCTCGAAGTCGGGACCGAGGTACCCGCCGATGGTGCGGGCCTTGGCGGGCGACTCGACGATCACAAGCTTGCGGCTGCTGGTCACGCGGACCTTCCTTACTGGGGCGTTGCTGGGAGCCTCGTGGCGACGGGGTTCGCGGCCGACGGTACCTCGTCCGCCGGACAAGGTGCAGAACGGGGCGGGGACGTGGGCCGCCCGGCGGACGCCGAGCGAGCCGGCCATCCCGGTGCTTGGCTTGGTCCGGGAGGTGGAGGCGATGGCGCAGGAGGGGCTCGGGACGTCGGCGCCCGTCCGGCAGACGCAGGTGGTCGGACGGCGCCCCTCGCGCCGCTTCATGGCGGGCAAGGCACTGCGCGAGTTCTTCAACGACGAGTGCTGGGACCGAGCGGCCGGCATGACCTTCTTCGGGGCGCTGTCGGTCCCGCCGCTGGCGGTCGCCATCTCCTCGATCTTCGCCCTCGCGGGCCAGAACGAGGCCGCGGTGACGGCGGTGCTCGACGTGCTGCGGCTGCTCGCGCCGGACCAGGAGTCGTTCGAGGCGGTGACCCGACCGGTGCTCGCGCTGACGGACCATCCTGCCGCCGGGTTCTCCCTCGTCGTCGGGCTCGTCACGTCGTTGTGGCTGGCGGCCGGGTACGTGGGGTCGTTCGGTCGGGCGATGAACCAGATCTACGGGGTGCACGAGGGCCGCCCGCTGTGGCGCCTGCAGCTGTGGCACCTGCTCACCACCGTGGTCCTCGTGGCGTTCGGGGTGCTCGTGACGATCCTGCTCGTGGTCTCCGGGCCGGTGGCCCGGGCGGTGGGGGCGGTGCTCGGTGTCGGCCGGACCGCGGTCGTGGTGTGGGAGGTGGTGCGCTGGCCGGTGCTCCTGCTCGCGGCCGTCCTCGTGGTGGCGCTGCTGCACTACG
This sequence comes from Georgenia soli, assembly GCF_002563695.1. Taxonomy (NCBI): domain Bacteria; kingdom Bacillati; phylum Actinomycetota; class Actinomycetes; order Allobogoriellales; family Allobogoriellaceae; genus Georgenia; species Georgenia soli. The sequence continues at coordinate 1,578,771 of NZ_PDJI01000004.1, forward strand.
CCACCCCGAACGTGCGGCACCCGCGGTTCCGGTGGGTCTCCCCGGGCGCGCTCGTCGCGATCGGCCTGGCCGCCGTCGCCACCCTGGGGCTGCGGCTGTACGCCTACTCCGGCCGGTTCGACCTGACCTACGGCGGCGTGCTGGCCGGCATCGTCGTGGTCTCCCTCTGGATGTGGATCATCAACATGGCGCTGCTCCTCGGCGCGGAGATCGACGCCGAGGCCATCCGCGCCCGCCAGCTCGTCGCCGGCATCCGCGCGGCCGAGACAGCGATCCAGCTGCCGGTCCGGGACACCCGCGCCACCGAGCGGGCCAGGCGCCGCCAGGCCGCGGACGCCGCGCGCGCCCGCAGCCTGCGTCACTCCCACGGCTGGCGCGACGACGACGAGAAGTGAGACCGGTCAGGCGACGTGGTCGGCCTCGAGGGCCCGGGGCACCTCGAACCCGCCCTCGCCGTTGATACGCCGCGGTGCCCGCCCGGGCGGCTGCGTGGGCGGCGGCAGCAGCGGCTGCGGGGTGCGCAGGGGGCGCACGAGCGGGACGTCGTCGCCGACCTCGACGTCCTCGTCGTACAGGCGCAGCGGCATGCGGCAGCCGGCCGGGCCGGCGACCGCGCAGCGCACCTCGCCCTCGCCGATCCGCACCTCGAGCCGCATCCCGTGCCAGCGCACCCGGAAGGTCAGCGCCTTGATGGTCGACGGCAGGGCGGGTGCGAGGCGCAGCACCTCACCGTCCTCGCGCAGGCCCCCGAAGCCGGCGACGACGCCGATCCAGGCGCCGGCCAGCGAGGCGAGGTGCACGCCGTGCTCGGTGGTCTGCTGCAGGTCGTGCAGGTCCACCAGGGCCGCCTCGTGGAGGTAGTCCCGGGCCAGGTCCAGGTGCCCGACCTCGGCGCACATCACCGCCTGGGTGCAGGCGGAGAGCGAGGAGTCGCGCACGGTGCGGCGCTCGTAGTAGTCGAGGTTGCGGGCCTTCTCCTCTGCCGTGAAGGCCTGCGGGTGCCAGTGCATCGCGAGCACCAGGTCGGCCTGCTTGACCACCTGCTTGCGGTACAGCTGCACGTACGGCGCGTGCAGCAGCAGCGGGTAGCGGTGCCCGTTCGGCTCGAACTCCCACTCGGCGAACCGGGTGAAGTGCGAGCACTGCTCGTGCACGCCGAGGGTCTCGTCGAAGGGGATGTGGACGTTCCGGGCCGCCTTCTCCCAGGCGGCCAGCTCCGCCGTCGTCACGCCCATCTCTGCGGCGAGGTCGGGGTTGCGTCGGCACGCCTCCACGGCGCTGGTGAGGTTCCGCGCCGCCTGGAGGTTGGTGAAGACGTTGTCGTCGACCACCGCCGTGTACTCGTCCGGACCGGTGACCCCGTCCATGTGCCAGCCGCCGTGGCTGTCGTGGTGGCCGCGGGAGTGCCACAGCCGGGCCGTCTCGACGAGGACCGCGAAGCCTCCCTCGCGCTCGAGCGTGATGTCCCCGGTGACCTGGCGGTAGACCTCGAAGGCCCGGACGATGTCGGCGTTGATGTGGAAGGCGGCCGTCCCGGCGGGCCAGTACGCCGACGTCTCCGCGCCGTCGATGGTGCGCCACGGGAACGTGGCCCCGCCCAGCCCGAGGGTGCGCGCCCGGTCCCTCGCCGCCTGCAGGGTCCCGGCGCGCCAGCGCAGCGCGTAGGCGGCGGCCTCCGGGGCGGTCAGGGTCAGGACGGGCAGGACGAACCCCTCGATGTCCCAGAAGGTGTGGCCGTTGTAGCCGGTGCCGGTCAGCCCCTTCGCCCCGATCGCGCGCCCCTCCGAGCGGGCACCCGCCTGCAGCACGTGGAACAGCCCGAGGCGCACCGCCTGCTGCAGGACCGGGTCACCCTCGATCTCGACGTCCGCGGCGTCCCAGAACTCGGCCAGGTACTCCTCCTGCAGGCCCCTGAGCGTGGTCCAGCCGCCGTAGCGGGCGCTCGTGAGGGCGGCGGCCACCTGGTCGCGCAGCGCGGTGGAGGTGCGCGTGCCGGACCAGCCGTACGCCACGTACTTCACGAGGCGGAGCTTCTGGCCCGGCTGCAGCACGGTGACGACCGAAGTGCGCGCCCAGTCGGCCCGCGCCTCGTTCTCGAGGTCGTACTGGGCGTCGCACTCGATGTCGTGGTCCATGCCGGCGGCGAGGTGGAGCTCCGACTGCGCCGTGCGGTGCACGAGCACGGCGCCGCGCTGCTCGACGTCCTGGCTCACCGCCACGAGCGGTGAGTGCAGCGCCTTCGCCACCCGCGGGTCGTCCCCCTCGGCCGGCACGGGTCCCGCCTCGTTGGCGACGAGCCCGGACTGGACGATGATGCGGGTCTCCTCCTCCGCCTCCACCGTGTAGGCGATGGCGGCGACGGCGCGGTGGGAGAAGGACACCAGGCGCGAGGACTTGATCCGCACCGGCCGGCCGGCGGGTGAGGTCCAGTGCACCTCGCGCCGCAGGATGCCGGTCCGCATGTCGAGGCGTCGCTCGTGCTTGGTGAGCTTGCCGTAGCGCACGTCGAAGGGCTCGTCGTCGACGAGCAGGCGGATCAGCTTGCCGTTGGTGACGTTGACGATGGCCTGCCCGGCCTCCGGGTAGCCGTAGCCACCCTCCGGGTAGGGCAGCGGGTGATGCTCGAAGACGCCGGAGACGTAGGTGCCGGGGACGACGTTCGGCTCCCCCTCGTCGAAGTTGCCGCGCAGCCCGATGTGGCCGTTGGACAGGGCGAACAGGGACTCCGTCTGCCCGAGGTGCTCGAGGTCGAGCTCCTTCTCGCACAGCACCCACGGGTCGCGCCCGAGGTCCGCGTGTCCCTTCACAGCAGCTCCTCCAGATCCGTCACGACGACGTCGGCCCCCGCCGCCCGCAGGGCGTCCGCCTGCCCGAGCCGGTCGACCCCCACCACGTAGCCGAAGTCTCCCGCCCGGCCGGCCTCGACGCCCGCGATGGCGTCCTCGAAGACCGCGGCGGCGCCGGGGGGCACGCCGAGCTCCTCCGCCGCCACGAGGAAGGTGTCGGGGGCCGGCTTGCCGGGCAGGGAGCGTTCGCGGGCGACGACGCCGTCCACCACGACGTCGAAGCGGTCCGCCAGCCCCGTGACCTGCAGCACCGTGGCCGTGTTGGCGCTGGAGGAGACGACGGCGAGGGCCAGGCCCGCCGCGCGGGCGGCGTCCACGTACCGGCGGCTGGCCGGGTAGACCTCCACGCCGTCGTCCCGCACCAGCTGCTGGACCAGGGTGTTCTTGCGGTTGCCGACGCCGTTCACGGTCTCGGCGTCCGGGGCGTCGCCGGGCTCCCCCTCGGGCAGGTGGATGCCGCGGCTGGTGAGGAAGTCCCGCACGCCGTCGGCCCGTCGCTTGCCGTCGACGTGGGCGGCGTAGTCCGCCTGCGCGTCGAACGGCACGAAGGAGGTTCCCGTGCGGGCGGCACGGGCGGCGAGGTACTCGTCGAACGTGCGGGCCCAGGCGGCGGCGTGGACGCGGGCCGTGTCCGTGAGGACACCGTCGAGGTCGAACAGACAGGCTCTGACGCCGTCCGGCAGTCCCAGCACGCGAAGCCCTTTCGGTCGTGCGGATCGTGGGACCACTTTCGCACCGCCTCCGCGGCGGCACGATCCGAGTGGGCCGGAGTGCCGGAGGGACGGAGCGCGGACCGAACGGCAGGTCAGCGCCGCGGGGCCCCGAGGGCGAGCGCCGCGTACCCGCTCAGGCACGCCACGGCGACCACGCCGGCGCTCGCGCCCCCGTAGGCGAGCAGCTGCTCGGCTCGCGAGTCGCCGCCCACCTGGGAGGCGACCACCATGGCCACCAGCGCGGCCAGCGCGCCCGCCAGCCCGACGACGGCCAAAAGGGTACGGGTCAGGGCGTCGGCCCGCCGGGACCACGCCGGCGCCGCGCGGCCGCTGTCGTCCGTCCCGGGCCCGACGACGGCGAGGGCCAGGAACACCCAGGCACTGACGACCAGGAGGGCGGCGACGACGTCGGAGGCACGGTGCCAGCCGCCGATCATGGTGGACAGGCCCGTGCCGCCGGCGTAGGCCAGGCCCACGAGCGTGGCGAGCCAGCGCCAGCGCGGCGGCGTCGCCAGGAGGGCGGCGCCGGCGACCGCGGCGGCCACCGTGGTGTGCCCGCTCGGCAACGAGTTCATGGTCGCCTCGGAGATGCCCAGCTGAGGACGGTCGAAGATGCTGTACTTCAGCAGCTGGGTGGTCACGTTCGCCCCGCCGACCACCGCGGCGACGGCCACGGCCACCATGACCCGACGGCGCAGCAGCGCGACCGCACCGGCCACCAGGATCGTGAGGGCCAGGAAAGGCACGGAGACGACGTCGAGGACGGACTGGGCGCCCTCGTCGAGCCGGCTGCGCCCGATCCGCGAGCCCAGGTAGGCGATCTCGTCGATGCGCTGCCCGGTCGGCGTCGTCACGAAGAACCACCAGACCCCCACGACCGCGGCCGCCGCCAGGGCGGCGAGGAGCACCCCCGCGGCGCGCCGGGCGACGAGCGGAGGTGCCGAGGGAGCGTCGGTCTTCGTCACGGGACCACGGTATCCGCGCACCGATAGACTGCGAGCGCCCCGCCCGACGACGTGTGGAGGTTCACGCGATGACCACCCTCGCCCGCCCGAGCGAGAAGCAGGTGACCACCAGTCCGCTGAGGTTCGTCACAGCGGCCGGACTCTTCGACGGCCACGACGCGTCGATCAACATCATGCGCCGCCTCATCCAGGACCGGGGCGCCGAGGTGATCCACCTCGGGCACAACCGCTCCGTCGAGGACGTGGTGCGGGCCGCGCTGCAGGAGGACGCCGACGCGATCGCGCTCTCCTCCTACCAGGGCGGCCACCTGGAGTACTTCCGCTACATGGTGGACATGCTGGCCGAGCGGGGGGCCGCGCACGTGCGGGTCTTCGGCGGGGGCGGCGGGACCATCACGCACGAGGAGATCGCCGACCTCGAGGCCTACGGGGTCGAGAAGATCTACCACCCCGACGACGGCATGAGGCTCGGCCTGACCGGGATGGTCGACGACGTGGTCGCCCGCACGGCCCGGCACCGGGCCGCCCGCGGGGAGGTGCCGCCCCCCGACGGCGCGGCGGTCGCCGCCGGCGAGGACGCCGCCGTGGGGAGGGTGCTGAGCGCCATCGAGGACGGCGCCTGGGACGGTGCCGAGCTCGAGAGGCTGCGCGAGGCGTGGGCAGGGCGGGCGGCGAGCTCCGGCGTCGTCCCCGTGGTGGGGGTGACCGGCACGGGGGGCGCGGGGAAGTCCTCGGTCATCGACGAGCTGCTGAACCGGTTCCTCGTGTCCTTCCCGCAGATGCGGGTGGCGGTGCTGTCGGTGGACCCGACTCGGCGGCGCACCGGCGGCGCGCTGCTCGGGGACCGGATCCGCATGAACACGCTGCGCAGCCCGCGGGTGTACATGCGGTCCATGGCCACCCGCGCCCGGCACGTGGCCGTCAGCGCCGTGCTGCGGGACGCGGTGGCGTTCCTCCGCTCGGCGGGGTTCGACCTGGTGTTGGTGGAGACGGCCGGGATCGGGCAGGCGGACTCCGCCGTGGTGGAGCTGGTGGACCTGCCCGTGTACGTCATGACCAGCGACTACGGGGCGGCGAGCCAGCTCGAGAAGATCGACATGCTGGACTACGCCGACCTCGTGGTGCTGAACAAGTACGACAGGCGCGGCGCCGAGGACGCGCTGCGGGACGTGCGCAAGCAGTGGCGGCGGAACCGGGTGGCGTTCGACGTGCCCGACGAGGAGGTGCCCGTCTATCCGACCATCGCCAGCCAGTTCAACGACCCCGGCATCACCTGGATGTTCGTGAACCTGTGCCGGCTGGTCCGCGAGCGGGTGCTCGCACCGGGGAGCGACGGCAGGGCCGGCACTGACGGCGCCGCCCGCCCGCCCGCACGCGTCGACTTCCGTCCCGAGCTCGACACGACCCTGCGGGAGCCGCGCGCCACCGTGCTCATCCCGCCGAGCCGGGTGCGCTACCTCGCCGAGATCGCCGAGCAGGGCCGGGCGGCGAACGCGGCGGTCGCGGTGCAGGCGGACGCCGCGGACCGCGCCCAGGCGTACTGGACCGCGCTGAAGGACCTCGGGGACCCCCGTCTGCCCGGCCCGCTCGAGGCGTACGCGGACGCGGACCTGACGGCGGGCCAGCCGTCGGGACGTGACGCGGCCGCCGAGCCGTCGGGACGTGACGCGGCGGCCGGCCCCATCGGTCCGCCGACCCACCGGCCGGACGCGACTCCCGGGGGCCCGGAGACGACGCCCCAGGGACCGGACGCGACGCTCCTGCAGCTGCGCCGTCGTTACGACGACGCGCTGGGCACCCTCTCCCCCGAGTCGCTCGCGCTGCTGCGCGGGTGGCCCGAGCGGCTGCGGTCGATCACGGACGAGGCCGCCGAGTACCAGGTGCGCGGGCGGGCGATCCGGGTGGAGAACTACCGCGAGTCGCTCAGCCACCTGCGGGTGCCGAAGGTGGCGGCGCCGCGCTACCGCAGCTGGGGGGACCTGCTGCAGTTCCTCGGCAAGGAGAACCTCCCCGGCCACTACCCGTACACGGCCGGGGTCTACCCGTACCGGCGCACGGGCGAGGACCCGACACGGATGTTCGCCGGCGAGGGCACGCCCGAGCGCACCAACCGCCGCTTTCACTACCTCTCGCGCGGGCAGACCGCGGTGCGGCTGTCCACCGCGTTCGACTCGGTGACGCTGTACGGGGAGGACCCGGCGCCCCGGCCCGACATCTACGGCAAGGTCGGGAACTCGGGGGTCAACGTCCCCACGCTGGACGACATGAAGAAGCTGTACTCCGGCTTCGACCTGTGCGCGCCGACCACGTCCGTGTCGATGACGATCAACGGCCCGGCGCCGATCATCCTGGCGATGTTCCTCACCACCGCGATCGACCAGCAGGTGGAGAAGTACCTGCGGACGGACCCCGACCGGTGGGCGGCGGCGCAGCGCCTGCTCGAGCAGAGGTTCGCGGGCCGGCCGCGGCCGGTCTACGCGGGCGACCTGCCGCCGGGGCACGACGGGCTGGGACTGGCCCTGCTCGGCGTGACCGGCGACGAGCTCGTCGACGCGGCGACGTACGAGCGGATCAAGGACGAGACGCTGCGCGTGGTCCGCGGCACCGTCCAGGCGGACATCCTCAAGGAGGACCAGGCGCAGAACACCTGCATCTTCAGCACCGAGTTCGCGCTGCGGATGATGGGCGACATCCAGGAGTACTTCATCCGCAACGGGGTGCGGAACTTCTACTCGGTGTCGATCTCGGGCTACCACATCGCCGAGGCCGGGGCGAACCCCGTCAGCCAGCTCGCGTTCACGCTCGCGAACGGGCTGACGTTCGTCGAGTACTACCTGGCCCGCGGGATGGCGGTCGACGACTTCGCGCCCAACCTGTCGTTCTTCTTCTCCAACGGGATGGACCCCGAGTACACGGTCATCGGCCGGGTGGCGCGACGGATCTGGGCGCGCGCGATGCGGGACCGGTACGGCGCCGGGCCGCGCAGCCAGATGCTCAAGTACCACATCCAGACCTCCGGGCGGTCCCTGCACGCCCAGGAGATCGAGTTCAACGACATCCGGACCACGCTGCAGGCGCTCTACGCGCTGTTCGACGCCACGAACAGCCTCCACACCAACGCCTACGACGAGGCCGTGACCACGCCCACGGAGGAGAGCGTGCGGCGGGCGATGGCCATCCAGATGATCATCACCAGGGAGCTGGGGCTCAGCGCCAACGAGAACCCGTGGCAGGGCAGCTTCGTCGTCTCCGAGCTCACCGACCTCGTCGAGGAGGCCGTCTACCGGGAGTTCGACGCGATCAGCGAGCGCGGCGGGGTGCTCGGCGCGATGGACACCATGTACCAGCGCGGCCGCATCCAGGAGGAGTCGCTCTACTACGAACGGCGCAAGCACGACGGGTCGCTGCCGATCGTCGGGGTGAACACGTTCCTCCCCGCCGAGCACGCCGGCGAGATCGCCACGCCCGTGAAGCTCATCCGCTCCACCGAGGAGGAGAAGGCCCAGCAGATCGCGAACGTGCGCGCCTTCCAGGAGGCCCGTAACCCGCTCGCTCCGGTGGGCGCGACGTCGTCCCGGCACCTTCCGGCCGACGGCGGACGCGGCCGCTCCGAGACCGGACGCGGCGGCTCGGAGGCCGGACCTGCCGGTACCGGGGCGGCCGACGGCGGTGCGCACGGCCTCGCCTTCCTGCAGCGGGCGGCGCGGGACCGCGAGAACGTCTTCGAGGCGCTGATGGAGGCGGTGAGGACCCACAGCCTCGGCCAGATCAGTCACGCCCTGTACGACGTCGGCGGGGAGTACCGCCGGAACATGTGAGCCGGGCGGCCACCGCCGTCGCGGCGTGCCCTGCGGGCGGGCACGTGGTCATGGCGTCGTGCTCGTCGTGGCGAGCAGGCCGCCGTGGGCATCAGTCCGGGACCGCGGCGGTGTGCAGGTAGGACGTGAGATACCGGTCGGAGGCGAGCAGCACAAAGTGCCAGGGCGCGCTGCGGTAGCCGATCGCGTCGAGACCGGACCGGGGGTCGGCGCGGCGGTACGCCTCCAGCGCGGCGCGGACCGCCCGCGCGTCGGTCGTGGTGAGGGCCTGGAAGCGCCACAGCCCTCGCCGCGCGGTGACGTCCCCGAACGGGTCGACCCAGAACAGCGCGTCGTGGACCAGGCCGGCGTCGGACAGCCGCTTGAGGACACGGCCGTTCGCGCGGTGCATGGGGTTGGCGTCGAAGGCGTAGGTGTGCGCGACGTGGGTCACCGACCGCCCCGCCAGAGCCTCGGAGCGCTCGAACCGCAGGGCCGTCGCGCGCATCTCGGCGAGGTTGTCGGCAGGGCCGGGGCGCACGTCGGGCAGGACGGTGACGTGGCTCGCCGCAAGGCCCAGAGCCCGCGTGGCACGGCGGAACTCCTGCGCCCGCCGCGCACCGATCTCGGCCGGCGTCATCCCGGCGAGGGCGGGCCCCGGCAGCAGCGTCGCCACACCGCGGCCCTGGGAGACGAGGACGACGTAGACGTTCTCCGGCCCCTTTTGGGCGAGGGCGGCGCGGATCGCGCTCGCGCCGAGGAGCGTCTCGTCGTCAGGGTGCTCCGGGTAGAAGACGACGACGTCACCGCGGAACCGGGGATTCTCCGGGATCGGCGTCTCCTGCTGGCTCGCCGGCACGAGGAGGAGCAGGGCGACGGCTGCGGCGACCGCGCACACCAGGCGAGGAGCGGAGGTCACGGCCGCGGCTCCCGCAGCTGGTACCCGCCGGCCTCGGCCAGGACCGGCCAGCGCGCCACCGTGGCCCTCGACAGGGCGTCGAGCCCCGTGCCCCTGCGGTGCACCACGGTCGCCTCCCCGGAGGAGAGGTACCCGAGCACCTGCCGCTGCCACGGCCCGTCCAGACGGCGCGGGGTGCCGTGGGTGGGACGTGCCGGGTCATAGGTCAGGCCGGAGACGTCGACCCAGAGGCGGCACCCCCGGGCGAGGTCGCGGGAGAGGGTGTCCATGAGCACCAGCGCGGTGGGGTCGTCGGCGGTGACGCACCCGTCCACGTGCCGCGCCGCACCGGCGAGCGCCCGGGGGAAGGGAGCGCGGACCGCGGGGGCGAGCGACTGCGCGGCAGCGACGAGCAGCACCGCCGTGGCGCCCGCCACCATCACCTGCGCCGGGCGCCGCCCACGGACCTGGAGGGCCCGGGCCCGTTGGACCGCCAGGCCCAGCACCACGCTCACCGGCACGGCCGCCAGCGCCCCGTAGTGGCGGAAGGTCGTCGGACTCGCGAGCAGGGTCAGCACGGCGCCGGCCAGGAGCGCGAGGAACAGGTGCGCGCGCCGGTCCCGCCGCACCGACCACGCCGCCAGGGCCACCGCCGCGCAGCCACCCACCACCAGCAGCACGTGGACGGGTCTCAGCACGGGGTCACGGCCGAGGAGGGGGCCGACCATCCCGGCCATCCGTTCTGCCCAGCCGGCAGCCGCCCGGGTGCGCCCGAGCTGGGCCAGCGCGACGTAACGCACCATCTCCGAGGGTGCGGCGAGGAAGAACGGCAGGCACACCGCCACGCAGACACCCGCCGCTCCGGCGAGGAGCTGCCCGAGCCTGCCTCGCCCGGAGCGCCGGCCGACCCACACCGCGACGATGACGAGCGGGACGACCCCCCAGATCTTCACGCACACGCCCAGACCGAGCAGGGCCCCCGCGCCCAGCGCCGCCCGTGCGGTCAGCTCCGGCCGCGCCAGCAGCACGACCAGGCCGGCCGCCAGGCAGAGGTTGGCCGGCCCCTCCAGCATCGTCGTCCGCTCGGCGTGGGCCGCGGCCGGGGCGACGGCGTACGCCAGCCCCGCCGTCAGCGCCGCCGCCCGGCCGGCCGCACCCGCCAGCCGGGCGACGAGGACGGCGGTGACGCACCCGACCACGGCGAAGGCCGCCCGGGCGACGGCGAACGCGACGCTGTCGGGCAGCCACCGCGTGAGCGCCGCGAACGGCGCCAGGGCGAGAACGATCCCGGGCGGGTGCAGGAGGACGAAGTCGGCGTAGGGCAGCCGGCCGTGCACCAGGGCCGTCGCGGCGGTGAAGTAGACGCCGTCGTCGTACACGCCCGCCCCCCGCAGCCCCCCGCCGGCCAGCACCGGGACCAGGCGCCAGAGCAGGGCCGCCGCGGCGACGGGCACCCAGACCGGGAGGGTGACGGTGCGGGGCGGGGTCACGGGAGGCGCTCCGCCGTGCGCGCGGCCCGCGCCACGCGGGCCGCGAGGAGCGCCAGACCGAGGCCGAGCAGGAACGCGCTCGCGTGACCCACGTCCGTGAACGTCTGGTGCCAGAGCAGCGGCGCGACGTACAAGCCCGCGGCCCCGGCGACGTACACGCCGCGCCAACGAGGCGGCACCCGGGAGACGACGAAGGCGGTCATGCCCGCGACGCCGTAGCTCACGCCGACGTCGGAGGCGCGCGCGACGCTCTCGGCGAGCCGGCCGTGGGTGATGCCCGAGGCGATGAGTGCCGCGACGAACAGCGTGGCACCCACGTGGCCGAACCCGGCCACCAGCACGGTCCCCGCGCGGCCGACCCACCGCTGCCCGGTGGCGTAGACGAGCAGGAGCAGGGGCAGCTGCGACAGCAGCCCGGTGAGGGTGGGCACCACGAAGGCGCTGACGACGAGCACGAGAACCGGCCGGTCACGCAGGTTCTCGAGGTTGGTGCTGCAGCGCTGCACGACGTCGGCGCGCACCTCGGCCGGGACCAGCTGGAGCCCGATCGTCACGGCGGCGACCAGCGCCGCGTAACCGAGGGCCACGTCGCTCGACAGCACGAGCCGCGCCGCCGCACGCGCGGTGCCGCGCACGTGGCGCCACGCCCGGGCGGTGCCTGGACGGCCCCGGGGGCGCGTGGGGTCGCCCCCCACACGCCGTGGCGAGGCACCCACAGGTGCGATCGTGCCCTCGGGGGCCCGACGCCGCGACCCGAGCGCCGCCCGCACCGCCTCAGCCGGGCCGGGCGGGCCGCGGGCGCCCCTCGAGCGGTGCCCGTGGCCGCCCCTCGAGCGTCAGGAGCCCCACCGCCCATGCGGCGACCCAGGCGGCGGCGAGGGCGAGGCCACCGGTGACGTCGGTGAGCCAGGTCCCGAGGTACAGGTCGGCCGCCGCGACCGCGGCCGCGAACGCCACGGCGACGACGGCGGGCCGGCGCGGCACGGAGAGGTGGACGTGCCGCAGCAGCACGTGCACGACGGCCGCCGCCGCCACGGCCGCCTGGAGGGTGCGGGCCGCGGGATAGGTCGACAGCGCGGGCGCGGCCCCGCCGCCCGGGGCGGGCTGGTCGACCAGGACGGCCACGAGGTCGCGCAGCGCGACGGCACCCAGGTACAGCGCCGGCGGCCCCGCCGCCGCGGACCACCGGCCGGTGCGCCGCCAGGCGAGGCCGCCGGCCAGGAGCACCACCGGGACGAGCACCACGGAGCTGCCCAGCGTGCCGAGCACCTCGGCGGCCACGGTCGCCCACGGGTACTGGTGGGCCTCGACCCAGCCCCGCACCACCGGGTCGAGCAGCGCGAACTCCTCGTGCGCCACCACGTCCTGCGTGGTGCCGGCGAACAGCCAGACGCCACCCGCGCCGACGGCCACGGCGAGCGTCAGCGGCAGCCCGGTGGGGCGCCGCTCGACGCGGGCCGCGAGCCACGCCGTCTGCCGGGGGAAGCGCCGCCGCACCGCCTGCAGCCGCGGGCTTGACCGCATCCGGGCGGCCAGCCGGTCGCGGCGCTCGGGGCGCAGCAACCGGCCGAGGAGGAGCGCGAGCACGACGACGGCGAGGATCCCCAGGCCCACGCGGGAGGCGATGTGCTCGACGTGCTGCCAGCTGCGGCCCCCGAGGTAGCCGAGCAGGACGGCGGCGACGGCCCAGATGGTCCCGCCGGCGATGTTGTACGCCGCGAAGGTGCCGTAGGGCAGCCGCGCCATCCCGGCGAGGCCGGGGATGAGCACCCGGAGGGCGGCGGTGAACCGGCCGACGAACACCGCTCGGCCGCCGCGTTCGGCGAGGAACTGCTCGGCCCTGTCCAGGTGGTCGTGCCGCACCCACCGGCCGACCGTGCCGGTGAGGAGCCGCCGTCCCCACCGGCGCCCGACGGCGTAGCCGACGCTGTCCCCGACGACCGCGCCGAGCACCCCGGCGAGGAGCACGGCGACGAGGCTGACGCGCTGCTCGTAGGCGAGCACCCCGCCGAGGACGAGGGCCACCTCGCCGGGGAAGACGAACCCGACGAACGCCGACGCCTCCAGCGCCGGGACGAGGAAGACGACGGCGAGGGCCCACCACCCCGGCAGGGCGAGGATGTGCTCGGCCACCGCCTGCATCGTGCCTCCTCGTGGCTCAGAACACCGGCTTGCCCCCGGTGACCCCCAGCACGGTGCCGGAGACGTAGCTGGCCTCGTCGCTCGCCAGGTAGACGAACGCCGTCGCCACCTCGATCGGTTGCCCGGCGCGCCCGAGCGGGGTGTCGGCGCCGAAGCCCTCGACCTTCTCCTCCGGCATCGTGGCGGGGATCAGCGGCGTCCAGATCGGCCCGGGCGCCACCGCGTTCACGCGGACGCCCCTCGGGCCGAGCTCGGACGCGAGGTTGACGGTGAGGTTGTTCAGCGCGGCCTTCGTGGCGGCGTAGTCCAGGAGCGGCTCCGAGGGCTGGAAGGCCTGGATCGACGTCGTGTTGATCACCGCCGACCCGTCCTTGAGGTGGGGCGCCGCGGCCTTGGTGAGCCAGAACGTCGCGAAGACGTTGGTGGCGAAGGTCCGCTCGATCTGTTCCCCGGGGAAGTCCTCGAGCTCGGAGTGCGTCATCTGGTAGCCGGCGTTGTTGACGAGGACGTCGAGCCCGCCGAGCCCCTCGACCACCTTGGTCACCAGCTCGGCGTTGGCCTGCTCGGTGCGCTGGTCGGTGGGGCACAGCACGCACTTCCGCCCCGCCGCCTCGACGTGCTTCCTCGTCTCCTCGGCGTCGTCCTGCTCCTCGGGCAGGTAGGCGATGGCGACGTCGGCACCCTCCTTGGCGAAGGCGATCGCGACGGCGCGGCCGATCCCGGAGTCGCCGCCGGTGACGAGGGCCTTCTTCCCGGCGAGGCGACCGTGCCCGGTGTAGGACGTCTCGCCGTGGTCCGGGGCGGGATCGAGGGCCGACGTCGAGCCGGGCCACTCCTGCTGCTGGACGGGGATGTTCGACAGGTCGTTGCTCATGGCCCATCGTTGCCGGAGAAGCCCGCCGCCCGCACGTCGAGGCGGCGCCCGCCCGGCCCGCGGGCACCTACCCCAGGCGCAGGAACCCGTCCACGAGCAGCTCGCGCACGGCCGGCAGCAGCTCGGCGGCGACGTCGGCGGCGGGGACCTCGAGCAGCGTCGCGAGCGCGCCCGCGATCTCCCCGACGCTCAGCTCGCCGTCGCAGGCCCCGACGGCGCCGGCGACCAGCGTCCCGGGCCGCACGACCCGTCCGAGCCCGCCGCCCTGCCGGAGCTGCAGCACCTGCGGGTCCGTGTCCCCCGGCATCAGGTGGTGCTCCTCGGTGACGTCGGGCGAGCGCACCACCCGCAGGGCGGCGAGGGCCGCGTCGTCGGTGCCGGCGAGGCGCTCCCGCACGGCGAGCACGTCGGCCACGTGCGGGCCCAGGGGCTGGCGCACCGGGCCGGCCACCTCCTCGACGCGCCGCCACGGCGCGCGGGCGGTCGCGGGCCGCTGCACCAGGACGTAGCCGAACCCGATCCCCTCGACCCCGCGCGCCTCGAAGTCCGCCAGCCACGCGGCGTAGGCGGCCTCGTAGCCGGCGCGGTCGAGCTCGGGGCGCATCCCGCCGTCGCGCAGCCACAGCTCGGCGTACTCGGCGGGGTCCTGGACCTCCCGCTGCACCACCCAGGCGTCGCAGTCCTCGGGCAGCCACCCGGCCACCCGCTCGCGCCAGTCCTGCCCGCCGTGGTGCTCCCAGTTGCCGAGGAGCTGCGCGACCCCACCCGGTGCCAGGTGCTGCCCGACGGCGGAGACGAGGTCGTGGACGAGGTCGTCCCCGCCGCGCCCGCCGTCGCGGTACTCCATGACGGGCAGGCCGGCGTCGTACGCGGCGGCCGGAGTGATGACGAACGGCGGGTTGGAGACGACGAGGTCGAACGTCTCCCCCTCCACGGGCCCGAGCATCGAGCCCTCGCGCAGGTCGACGTCGACCCCCGCGAGCCCGGCGTTGAACGCCGCGAACCCGAGCGCGCGCGCCGAGATGTCGGTCGCGACGACCTGCTCGCTGTGGCGTGACGCGTGGAGCGCCTGCACGCCGCACCCGGTGCCGAGGTCGAGCGTGCGGCGCCGGGGCGTGCGCGCGGTCACCTGGGCCAGCGTGAGCGAGGCGCCGCCGATCCCGAGCACGTGGTCGGCCCGCAGCACCGCACCGGTCGCCAGCTCGCCGAGGTCGGACGCCACCCACCACCGCGCCGTGCCGGCGCCGTCCGTGACGGCGTAGGGGCGCAGGTCCACGACGGCGGCCGCGGCGTCCTCCGGGCCCGCGCCGGCCGTCCGCACCAGGCCCAGGCGCTCGGCACCGTCGGCACCGGTGCGCGGCAGCGCGCCGTCGAGCTCGGCGCGGGTCACGTCGTCGCCGAGCATGAAGGCACGCAGGAGCACCGCGGCCGGGTGGTCCTGCGTGCGGGCCGCCCGCAGGGCGGGCAGCCGCTGCTCCCGGTGCAGCGCCGCCGACGCGACGCCGCCGACCAGCTCCTCGACCGCCTCGCGCGTGAACTCCGACCGCTCGAGGTCGGCGCGCAGGGCCGCCAGCACCGCCCGGTCACCGGCGGGCGGCGGCGCACCGGTCCGCGCCGTGCTCGGCTCGGCGGCGTACGGGGACGGGCCTGGTCGCGAGGTCATACCGGCAGCCTATTGACGCACGGGCTGCCGCCGCCCGGGAGGACGGTCCCCGAGCTCAGGCCGACAGGGCGTGCAGCTCGTGCGGCAGCTCGTCCACCAGCTCGCGGGCGAGGAAGCCGACCTTCCCCACCCGCGCGGTGAGGGAGTCCCCGGCCGCGGCGTGCAGGTGCATGGCCCACGCGGCCGCCTGGGCCGCCTCCGCGCCACGCGCGAGCAGCCCGACGATCGCGCCCGCGAGGACGTCGCCGCTGCCCGAGGTGCCCAGACCGGTGTGGCCGGTGGAGGAGCGCCACATGCGCTCGCCGTCCGAGACGATCCCGTGCCCGCAGACCACGGCGCCGTAACGCTCCGCCACCTCGTGCACGGCGTCGGCGGCCGCCTCGTCCGCGATCTCGTCCCGGTCGAGCAGCCGCGCCATCTCGACCAGGTTGGGGGTGAGCACGAGCCGGCCCCGCAGCCGCTCCTGGACCTCCCCGGCACCGGGCAGCACCCCGAGCGCGAAGGCGTCGAGGACGACCGGTACGTCCTCGCCGACGTGCGGCACGAGCCCGCGCAGCAGGGCGAGGGTGCCCTCCGGCGCCCCGAGGCCCGGTCCGAGGAGGACTCCGTCCGCCCTGGCAGCATGCTGCTCCAGCCGCCGCGCGTCGTCACCGGTGACCTCGCCGTCGTCGTCCTCGGCGAGCCCACGCACCCCGGCCTCCGGCACGGCGACCGCCACCGCCGGGGCCACGGACGCGGCGACCGCGAGGCTGAGCCGGCCCGCACCGACGCGCAGCGCCGCCAGGCCGGCGAGCATCGCCGCGCCGGGGGTCGCCCGCGCGCCACCGACCACCATCACCTGGCCGCGCCCGTACTTGGACCCGTGCGGCTCGGGCAGCGGCCACGCGCGCAGCAGCGCCGGCGTCACCGGCTCGGGTGCGTGAGTCACCGGACCTCCCGCACGGCGCTCGGTTCGTCGGTCCGGGGGGCGTGCTCCTGGCGGAGGTGGGCGTCGAGGTTGTAGTCGGCGAGGTGCCAGTCCTCGCCGTCGTGGACGAGCCGGGTCACGGACGCGTTGCGGACGCCCTCGGTGCGCCCGATCTCGAGGACGCGCTCCTCGTCGAGCTGCTCGCACACGTAGCGGAAGACGAGCACGACGACGTCGTGGCAGGTCACGAGGACGCGCCGGTGACGTGACTGCCGTTCGAGGTCGGCCAGCACGGTGCGCACGCGCAGCGCGACGTCGGCCCAGGACTCCCCGCCCGGCGGCCGGTGGTAGAACTTCCCGAGCCACCGGCGGCGCTCCGCCTCCTCGGGGAACCGGGCCAGCACGCCGGCCGTGGTGAGGGTGTCGGTGATGCCGAGGTCGCGGTCGCGGAGCCGTTCGTCGACGCGCAGCGGGACGTCGGCGTCGGCCACCCGCAGCGCCGTGCGGGCGGTGTCCAGCGCCCGGCGGTACGGGGAGGACCACACCACGTCCGGGCGCCGGTCGTCCGGCAGGTCCCGGAGCCAGGCCCCCAGCGCCTCCGCCTGGGCCTGCCCGGCGGCCGAGAGCTGGACGTCGGGGTCGCGCGCGGGGACGTCGATGGTCTCGGCCCCGGCCGCCTCGGCGCGGGAGGCGGCGATGTTCGCGGCGCTCTCGCCGTGCCTGACCAGGAGGATCTCGGTGACACCCATGAGCGCAACGTAGGTTCCGGCGTCGTCCCGCGCGCGCGGAGAGAAGCAGGCCGAGGCCCCGGCCGCCGGCCGCCGCCCCCGAATGGTGTGCCCGTGGCGGTCCGGATACGTTCGGTCGCGGCCATGAGAACGGATCGCTGGCACACGGCTGCCGGGGAACGACGACGGAGGACATCGTGACCACCCCCCGAACCGGGACGCCGCCCGAGACCGGCCGCCGGAGGGTCGAGGCGCCGAGGGTCTTCTACCCGGCGCTGGCACTCATTGTCCTCGCCGTCGTGCTGGCGATCGTCTTCCCCGACGGGACGGCCTCGGTCCTCACCACCCTGCAGTCCGGCGTCGTCGCCGGCTTCGGGCCGTACCTCGTGGTCCTCGTCTTCGCCTTCGTCCTCTTCACGCTCGCCATGGGGCTCAGCCGCTTCGGGGACATCAAGCTCGCGCGGGACGACGACGAGGAGCCCGAGTTCGGCCTGCGCTCCTGGTTCGCGATGCTGTTCGCCGCCGGGATGGGTATCGGTCTCGTCTTCTACGGGGCCGCCGAGCCCCTCACCCACTTCGTCGACCCCAAGCCCGGGGTCGACGGCAGCAAGGCCACGCTCGCGACCGCCGCCATGTCGCAGACCTTCCTGCACTGGGGCTTCCACGCCTGGGCCATCTACGCCGTCGTCGGCCTGTCGGTCGCCTACGCGATCCACCGCAAGGGCAGGTCGGTCTCGATCCGCTGGGCGCTCGAGCCGCTCCTCGGCGAGCGGCGGGTGCGCGGCGCGCTCGGCGACGTCATCGACGTCGTCGCCGTCGTCGGGACGCTGTTCGGCGTGGCGACCTCGCTCGGCCTGGGCGTGCAGCAGATCTCCGCCGGCCTGTCCACGCTCGGCGTGGTCGGCGAGGTGACGAGCAGCCTGCTCATCGTGCTCATCGTCGTCATCACGCTCGTGGCCCTCATGTCCGTCGTGAGCGGCGTGGGCCGGGGCATCAAGTGGCTCTCGAACATCAACCTCGGGATGGCCGGGGTGTTCATGGTCGCGGTCCTCGTGCTCGGCCCGACGCTGTTCCTGCTCCGCGACCTCGTGCAGTCCCTCGGGTCGTACCTGCAGAACGTCATCGCGCTGAGCCTGAACGCCTCCGCGTACACCGGGGACGAGGGGCTGGCCTGGCAGGGCACCTGGACGATCTTCTACTGGGGCTGGTGGATCTCCTGGGCGCCCTTCGTCGGCGTGTTCATCGCCCGGATCTCCCGCGGTCGCACCGTCCGTGAGTTCGTCGCGGGCGTCATGCTGGTCCCGACGGCGGTGAGCTTCGTCTGGTTCACCGTGCTGGGCGGGTCCGCGATCCGGCAGGCGTGGGAGGACATGAACGGCGGGCTCTTCGACGCCGCCGAGGGTGTCGTCGCCGAGGACGTGCTGTTCAACTTCCTGCGCTCCCTGCCCGCCGGCGGCGTGCTCATCGTCATCGCCGTGGCGCTGGTGGCCATCTTCTTCGTCACGTCCTCGGACTCCGGCTCCCTGGTGATCTCCATGCTCGGGTCCGGGGGTAACCCCGACCCGCGCACCTGGGTCCGGGTGGTGTGGGGGCTGCTGCAGGGCGCCGTCGCCATCGCCCTGCTCCTCGCCGGCGGTCTCGCCTCGCTCCAGACGGCCGCGATCCTGACCGCGCTGCCCGTGTCGGTGGTGATGATCGGGATGTGCGTGGCCACGTTCCGCGCGCTCCACGCCGAGCACCGCGTGCTCGTGGAGGCGGAGCGGCGTCAGCGGCGCGACGAGCTCGCCCGCCGGATGGACCGGCACATCACCTCACGGCTCGAGGGCGACCTCGCTCCGCACGTCGTCCCGCACATCGACGAACGCCTCGAGGCGGCCTTCGCGGAGCGGGACGACGCGACAGGAGAGCGGGCGCACGGCGGGACCCGCCGCCACCGCGGCTGACTCGTCCCCGGTGGGGACTGCCCCGACGGCGGAGGGCCCGGGGTCTCCCGACCCCGGGCCCTCCGCCGTCGTGCTCGGCCGCGTCAGCGGCGCTCGGCCGGCTCGGACGCTCCCGCGCTGCCGGTCGTGCTCCCGGTCCGGGTCGTGGGCTCCGGGGCGACCTGCTCCATCTCCCCGGCCACGTGCGGCCGGGTGGCGATCGTGTTGTCGATGTCCTCCGCGGTGTCCACCTGCCCGGCGCGCCGCCGGGAGGCCACCACGGCGCCGAACGCGATGGCGGCGGCCACCAGCGCGATCGAGATGCGCACGGCGTGGTTGGTGTCCGCCGGCACGCTCAGCTGCACCACGGCGGGGGCGATGAGGAGCGAGACGAGGTTCATGACCTTGATGAGCGGGTTGATCGCCGGGCCGGCGGTGTCCTTGAAGGGGTCGCCGACGGTGTCGCCGATGACGACGGCGGCGTGGGCCTCCGAGCCCTTCCCGCCGTAGTGCCCGTCCTCGACGATCTTCTTCGCGTTGTCCCAGGAGCCGCCGGAGTTGGCCAGGAAGACGGCCATGAGCACGCCGGCGCCGATGGCCCCGGCGAGGAACCCGGCGAGCGGACCGACGCCCAGGCCGAAGCCGACGGCGATCGGGGCGAACGCGGCGAGGAGGCCGGGCGTGGCCAGCTCGCGCAGGGAGTCCTTGGTGCAGATGTCCACCACCCGCCCGTACTCGGGGCGGGTCTGGCCGGTCATGATGCCGGGGTGCTCGCGGAACTGGCGGCGCACCTCGAAGACGATCGCGCCGGCCGCCCGGGTGACGGCGTCGATCGCCAGGCCCGAGAAGAGGAACACGGTGGCCCCGCCGAGGATCACGCCGACCAGGGTGATCGGGGAGATGATCTCGTAGCTGACCATGGCGCCGACGATCCCGCCGGCCACCTGCGTCCCGGCGTCCGCGATCTCGGCGAGCGCCACGCGGACGGCGTCGGCGTAGGAGCCGAACAGCGCGGTGGCGGCGAGGACCGCCGTCGCGATGGCGATGCCCTTGGTGATCGCCTTGGTGGTGTTGCCGACGGCGTCGAGGTCCGTGAGCACCTGGGCGCCGGCCTCGTCGACCTCGCCGGACATCTCCGCGATGCCCTGGGCGTTGTCGCTGACGGGGCCGAAGGTGTCCATGGCGACGATGACGCCGACCGTGGTGAGCAGGCCGCAGCCGGCGAGCGCGATGAGGAACAGCGAGAGGCCGATGTGGCCGCCCGCGATGAGGAAGGCGCCGCAAATCGCGGCGGCGATGATGCCGGCGGTGTAGACGGCGGACTGGAAGCCCACGCCGATGCCGGAGAGGACGACGGTCGCCGCGCCGGTGCGCGAGGTCGACGCCACGTGCACCGTCGGCCGGGAGGTGGTGCCGGTGAAGTAGCCGGTCAGCCACAGGATGACGCCGGCGAGCACCACCCCGATGATGACGGCGGCGGTGACCATGAGCCGCGGGTCCCCGCTGTTGCCGGCCAGGTCCTCGCTGACGCCATCGATGGCCCCGAACGAGGAGGGCAGGTAGACGAACGCGGCGATCGCGGCGAGCACCACACCGACGACGGCGGAGACGTAGAAGCCGCGGTAGATCGCGGTCAGGCCGGACTCCTGGCCCTTGACCCGCGTGATCACGACGCCGAGGAGGGCGACGAGCGCCCCGATGGCGGTGACGATGAGCGGCAGGATCAGCCCCTGCTCCCCCATCGCGGCCTTGCCGAGGATGAGGGACGCCACCAGCATCACGGCGTAGGACTCGAAGAGGTCCGCGGCCATGCCGGCGCAGTCGCCGACGTTGTCGCCCACGTTGTCCGCGATGGTGGCGGCGTTGCGCGGGTCGTCCTCGGGGATGCCCTGCTCCACCTTGCCGACGAGGTCCGCCCCGACGTCGGCCGCCTTGGTGAAGATGCCGCCGCCGACGCGCATGAACATGGCGAGCAGCGCGGCACCGAAGCCGAAGCCCTCGAGAACCGCGGGGGCGTCCCCGCGGTAGAAGATCACGACCCCCGCGGCGCCGAGCAGGCCCAGACCGACCACCGCCATGCCGACCACGCCACCGGTGCGGAACGCGATCCGCGCCCCCTCGGTGCGGCCGTCGGCGCGCGTGGCCGCGGAGGCGACCCGCACGTTGGCCCGCACGGCGAGGGACATGCCGAGGTACCCGATGGCGGCGGAGAACCCGGCGCCGAAGAGGAAGGCGATCGCCCGGCCGACCTTGATCTCCGGATCGGCGGGCAGAAGGAACAGGAGGCCGAAGACGACCACCGCGAAGATGCCCAGCGTGCGGAACTGCCGTCTCAGGTAGGCCTGCGCGCCCTCCTCGATCGCGCCCGCGATCTCCCGCATCCGCGGCGACCCCGCGTCCGCGGCGAGCACCTGGCGGCGCAGCAGCACCGCGATGATGAGCGAGACGATCGCGACTCCCGCGATGATCCCGACGATGGTCAGGCTCGTGGCCCCCAGATCCAGCATCCGCCCTCCTCGGCAGCGCGTTCCACCTGCGACGACGTCGTCACGGATGGCTGTTACCCGGGCGAGCCTACCGGTGCGGCGACGCGGCGCGGCAAGTTCCGCCGTAGTGGCCGGCGCGTGTCCGGTGGCGCCCGGGAGCTCTAGACGGACTCGGCCAGGTGCCCGGCGTCCCGCCCGAGCGCCTCGTCCAGCGTGCGGTGCAGGACCATCCCGTCCGTCATCCCGGAGAGCTCGAGGACCGAGCGCACCTGGTCGGACGTCACCACGACGCGCAGCGCGGCGTCCAGCGTGCTCATCACCGTGCGCCGGTCCAGCACGGCCCGCACCCCCGCGGAGTCGATGAACGTCACCGCGCCGAGGTCGACGACGACGGCGGTCGGCAGGGCGTCGAGCGCCCGGTCGACCGCGGCGCGCAGCCGGCACGCGGTGGCGCCGTCGAGCTCGCCGACGACGGTGATGACGTGGGTCGCGCCCACCACCTGCACCTTCACCCGAAATGTCATGCCTGCCACCCCCTTGCGGCGATCGTCCCACCGAGGGGGCGCGCGGCCGAGGTGCCCGGGTGCGCACAACTGCCCTTGGCAGCCACCTGCCACCGTCGTCGGCGTGCAGGTGGCAGCTCCGACGGCGCGCTCCGGGCGGCCGGCGGCGTTCGGCAGGGTTACCGGCCGTGGATGGCGGCGACGAGCTGCTCCGGGTCGCTGACGTCGAGCAGCAGCCCGTCGAGCCGGGGGTGGTCCGCGGCGATCTGGACGGCGGGCCGCCCGCGGCTGACGGAGACGACGGTCCTGTGGCCGGGGCGCCGCCAGGTGCCGATCTTGCGGTAGCCGGGCAGGCCGAGGCCGGGCGCGCGGAGCCCGTGGGTCGCCGCGAGCCCGTCGGGGACGACCTGTGCGTCCCGGATCGCTGCGAGCGGCAGGTCGATGTCGCGGACGAGGCCGGCGATCTTCTCCCTGCGGGTGAAGCGGACCTGGAGGGTGTCGGCGGTGACGTGTGCTGTGGTCATGCCCCACATGGTGGCGGCGCTCGTGCCGCTCCGGCATCGGCCGCTCGACCGAGCTGTCCCGTCCTCTCCTCCGTCTCCCGGAGGAGGAGACCCTCTGGCGCCGGGCGCCGGCCGCCGGGCGCCGGGACGCCGGCCGTGCACGGCCCGGCCGAGGCCGGCTCCTCGTCCGCGGGTGTCGGTGCGATGACGCAGACTGATCCCGTGCCCCGCCCGGACCTCGTCGCCCTCCTGCGCGCCAGCGGCGCGCGCGACGGGCGCCTCGTCCACCTCGAGGAGCTGCCCGCCCGCCAGGGGCGGACCGCCGAGTGGCCGGGCTGGGCGGACCCCGACCTCGTCGCCGGCTACCGGCGCCTGGGCGTGGAACGACCATGGGTGCACCAGGTCACCGCGGCCGAGGCCGCCTGGGCGGGGCGGCACACGGTCGTCGCCACCGGCACCGGGTCCGGCAAGTCCCTCGCCGCCTGGCTGCCCGCGATCTCCGCGGTCCGCGCCGGTGCCGCAGACGCCGCCCGCCCCGGCGCGGGCAGCATCGCCGCCTACGACCGCCGCCCCACCACGCTGTACCTCTCCCCCACGAAGGCCCTTGCCGCGGACCAGCTGACCGGGCTGCACCGTCTTCTCGACGCCGCGGGGCTGCGCGGGGTGCGCGTGACCACCTGCGACGGCGACACCCCGCTGGAGGAGCGGGACTGGGCCCGGGACCACGCGGACGTCGTGCTGTCCAACCCCGACTTCCTGCACTTCTCGATGCTGCCCTCGCACCGGCGCTGGCAGCGTCTGCTCAAGGGGCTGCGCTACGTCGTCGTGGACGAGTGCCACGCCTACCGCGGCGTCCTCGGCGCCCACGTCGCCCTGGTGCTGCGCCGCCTGCTGCGCCTCGCGGCCCACTACGGGGCCACCCCGACGGTGCTCGCCGCCTCGGCCACGACGGCGGAGCCTGCGCTGACCGCAGCCAGGCTGATCGGGGTCCCGGAGTCCGACGTGGTCGCCGTCACGGAGGACTCCGCGCCGGCCGGACGGCGCACCGTCGCCCTGTGGCAGCCCGCCCTGTCGCCCGGGTGGGGTGCCTCGTGGCCCGGCGAGGGGGTGGAGCTGGGCGCGGGCGGCCCCGAGGACGAGGCGTTCGAGGCCGGGCCGCGGCGCAGCGCCACCGCCGAGGCCGCCGACCTGCTCGCCGACCTCGTCAGCGCCGGCGCCCGCACGCTGGTCTTCGTCCGCTCGCGCTACGGGGCCGAGGTCATCGCCGAGCAGGCCCGCCGCCATCTGCGGGAGGTCGACGCGGAGCTCGCCGCCCGCGTCGCCGCCTACCGGGGCGGCTACCTCCCGGAGGAGCGACGGGAGCTGGAGCGGGCCCTCCGCTCCGGCGAGCTCCTCGCCCTGGCCACGACCAACGCGCTCGAGCTCGGGGTCGACGTCGCCGGCCTGGACGCCGTCGTCATCGCCGGCTGGCCCGGCACCCGCGTGTCCATGTGGCAGCAGGCCGGGCGGGCGGGCCGCGCCGGCTCGGACGGCGTGGCGGTGCTGGTGGCCAGCGAGGACCCGCTCGACGGGTTCGTCGTGCACCACCCGGAGGCCATCTTCGGCGCCGGCGTCGAGGCGACGACGTTCGACCCCGCCAACCCCTACGTCCTCGCGCCGCACCTGTGCGCGGCGGCGTCCGAGCGTCAGCTGACCGAGCAGGACCTGCCCCTCTTCGGGCTCCCGGACGCCGCACTGCTCGACGAGCTGACCCGGCGGGGCCTGCTGCGGCGCCGCCCGACGGGCTGGTTCTGGAACTTCTCCCGCCCCGAGCGCCCGCAGGACCTCACGGACCTGCGGGGCGGCGGGCACCGTCCGGTGCAGGTGGTCGAGAGCGGGACGGGCACCGTGCTGGGGACGGTCGACGGCGCCC
This sequence comes from Georgenia soli, assembly GCF_002563695.1. Taxonomy (NCBI): domain Bacteria; kingdom Bacillati; phylum Actinomycetota; class Actinomycetes; order Allobogoriellales; family Allobogoriellaceae; genus Georgenia; species Georgenia soli. The sequence goes on from NZ_PDJI01000004.1 coordinate 1,603,120, forward strand.
GCGCCGACGCCACCGTCCACCCCGGTGCCGTGTACCTGCACCAGGGGCGCACGTTCGTCGTCGACGCGCTCGAGGACGACGTCGCCCTGGTCCACGCCGACCAGGACGTCGGGCACCGGACCAAGGCCCGGTCGTCGTCGTCCGTCCGGGTGCTGTCCGTGCGCGACCAGGAGGTGTGGCGCGGCCGCGACGGCACCGAGGTGGCCTGGTACTTCGGCGACGTGGAGGTCACCAGCCAGGTGACCGGGTACGACAGGCGGCGCCTGCCCGGCATGGACATCGTCGGGTCCTACCCGCTGGACATGCCCGAACGGGTGCTCCCGACGACCGCCGTGTGGTGGACGCTGTCGGCCGACGCGTGCGAGGCGGCCGGCGTCGGCAAGGACGTCCTGCCCGGCGCGCTGCACGCCGCGGAGCACGCCTCCATCGGGCTGCTGCCGCTCCTCGCGACGTGCGACCGGTGGGACATCGGCGGCCTCTCGACGGCGGTGCACCCGCAGACGGGTCAGCCCACGGTGTTCGTCCACGACGGCTACCCCGGCGGCGCCGGCTTCGCCGAGCGCGGCTACCGGGCGGCGCTGGGGTGGGTGCGCGCCACCCGGGACGCCATCTCCTCGTGCGGCTGCACGGACGGGTGCCCGGCGTGCGTGCAGTCGCCGAAGTGCGGCAACGGCAACTCCCCGCTGGACAAGACCGGTGCCCTGCGGGTGCTGTCGCTGCTCCTGCGGTGCGCGCCGCCGGGCCGGGACTGACGCCGCGGCGGGCCTCAGTCCGCCGGACCGGCCCGCGCGACCGCCCGTGCCGCCAGCCCGGTGCCGTCCGAGAGCGGCACCCGGGTCGAGACGACCACGTCGCCTCCCACCTCCCGGCAGCGCACGATCTCCGCGCCGTTCGCCGCGACGACCTCGGCGGCGACGGCGCACGGGTCGCGGGACACGCCTGCCGGGTCGTGACGGGCCTGCGCCGCCGCCAGCGCGCCCAGGTCCGCCGCCACCTGCGCGGTCCCGCGCGCGTGCACGGCGCGGGAGACGCCGACGACCGCCAGCGTGAGGGTGAGCAGCACCGCCACGAGCGCCAGCCCGAGCACCGACCCGGCGCCGCGGTCGGGTCCGCCGGGTCCGGCCGCGCACCCCCGGGGCGGGCGGCCCCCCGACGGGCACCGCATCGCTCTCACCTCCCCGGTTCCGGCAGCGCACGCGAGCTCGAGCTGGCGACGAGGCCGGCCAGCGCGAGCGGGCCGGCGAGGTCTCGGGAGACCTCCACGACGACGTACCCGCCGGACTCCGACACCCGCACCCGAGCACCGTCGCCGGCAAGCTGGTGGGTGACGTCCCCCACCGCGGTCCGGGTCTCCCCGAGCGCGGCGGCCCGCGCGCCGGCCCGTGCCGCGTCCGCCACGCGCACCTGGGTGACCGCGGCGCTTGCGGCGGTCAGCAGCACCACGAGGAGGAGGACGACCCCGGGCAGGACGAGTGCCAGCTCGGCGGTGACGCCGCCACGTTCCCGGCCGCCTGCCGGCGGGCGGGAGCACGTGGCCCCGCCCGCCGGCGGACGTTGCTGCGGTCTCATCCCAGCCCGAGCGCCTTGCGGATCAGGTCCGAGACGAGCTCGCGGACCCAGTCGCTCTTGAGGATCCACAGCAGGATGCTGGCCAGCGACGCGGCCGCCACCGTGCCGATCGCGTACTCGGCCGTCGCCATGCCTGCCTCCCCGGCGGCGCGCAACGCGCTCACGCGCCGGGTCAGCGCGACCCGGACCCTCCCCCAACGCCGACGAACGCTCATCGTGCTCTCCCTCCTGCGCCCTGAGGCGCCTTCTCGGTCGCGGACCGGCGTCTGCCGTCCGTCAGGACCGAGCCTGCGCGGCCTGCCCGGACGAGGTGCGGCTGCCGCGGGCGGGCTGTGGAGAGCCTGGCGCCCGCGCGGGATGTGGAGGGTCATCCCCCGAGCACGGCGCCGCCGGCGGCCAGCACCACCGGGACGAGACCGAGCAGGACGAACGCCGGCAGGAAGCACAGGCCCAGCGGCAGCACGAGCCGGACGCCGAGCCGGGCCGCGGCCTCCTGGGCCTCCCGGTGACGGGTGGAGCGCACGGACGCGGCGGCCTGACGCAGGAGGGGCCCGGGAGCGGCGCCGTCGACCCACGCGGGCTCGAGCGCGTCGGCGAGCGGTGCGAGGACCTGCGGCGCGTCCGCCCAGGCCTCGGTCCACGTGGCCCCGAGCAGGAGCGCCCGTCCGGCCCGGCGCATCGCCGCCCCGGCCCCGCGGTCCTCGTCCGCCGGGGCCGGGTCCGCGGCCGGAGGCGAAGCTGCCGGGCCGGCCGGCGCCCGCGGGTCGCCGATCGCACGGCCGAGGGCCTGCAGCGTGCCCGGCACGGAGGCTCCGGCGCCGAGGGCGGCGTCCGCGAGGTCGAGCAGCACGGCCACGTCGACCTCGCCGAGCGGGACCGGAGGCGGTGCCTGCCCACGACGGCGGGGCGCTCCGGCCGGCGAGCGGTCCGTCACCGTCCAGGGCAGCGCCGCGACGACGGCGAGGAGGAGCAGCGCGAGCGTCGTCATGGAACCGCCCGGCGGGTACGTGCTGGCGCCGGCCTTCCGAGCCGCGGCCCGCCCGGCCCTCCGAGCCGCGGCCCGCCCGGCCCTCCGAACGGCGGCCCGCCCGGCCCCCGGAACCGCGGCCCGCCCCGTGGCCGGCGCTTCGGCGCTCGCGGCACCCCCGCGCTGCCGGCCGCCCGCTCGAGGGCGGCGACCCAGCGCCTGCCCAGCACCATCAGTGCCACGCCGGCGAGGAGGCACGCGCTGCCGAGGCCGCCGCCGAGCAGCACGCCCACGGGGTCGGCACCGATCCCGGCCCCGAGCAGCAGGCCGAGGAGCGGCAGCCAGCCGAGCAGGCGGGCGGTCGCCCGCGGACCGGCGAGCGCCACCGCCCGGGCGGCCCGCGCGTGACCGGCCTCCGTCAGCCCCTCCGCGCACCGCTGCAGCACCTCCGCCAGCGGCGCGCCGAGCTCGTGGGTGAGGCGGCAGGCCGCGATCGCGCCGGGCAGCGCCCCGGCGGTGGTGGGCCCCAGACCGGGCGGGCGCCGCACCAGAGGACGCAGCACCCGCGGCAGCCGGTCGCGCTCCGCCTGCCGGGCGGCCAGCTCGAGCAGCTGGACCGGCACACCGTCCTCGTGCGCGGGCGTCGCGCCGGACCCGGCGCCGACCCGGGTACCGATCCCCGCCCGCGCGAAGGTCTGCTCCCAGGCGGACTCGACGCCGGCCCCGGCGCCGAGTCGCGTCGCGACCTCCGTCACCAGGACGCCGAGGTCCGCCTCGCGGCCGGGGCGCGGGCGGCGCGACCGCCGCGGCGCAGCACCGCGCCCACGGCCGGCCTGCCGGCCCGGTGGTCGCCGGCCCGGCCGGAGAAGAAGCAGTGCGGCGGCGGCCACCAGCACGGCGACCGCCAGCGCCGCGCTCACGGGCCCGCGGCGTGCCGGCCCCGCCCGCCGCCGCCCGCCCCGTCCAGGCCGAGCCGGTCCGCGAGCCGGGCCCATGCCGGCCCTCGCGTGACGGTGCCGGCCACGTCCACGGTGAGGGCGGGCCGGCAGGCGAGCTCGTCACCCGCCCGCTCCAGGATCCCGACCTCCGCGAGGCGACGGACGCCGTCGTCGTCCCGGCGCACGTGGAGCACCGCGTCGAGGGCGCTGACGGCCTGCGCCGTCATCGTCGGACCCGTCATGCCCGCCAGGGCACCGAGGGCGACCAGCCGTGCCGGCACGTCGGCGGAGGTGTTGGCGTGCACGGTCGCCCATCCGCCGTCGTGCCCGGTGTTGAGGGCACCGAGGACGTCGCGCACCTCGGCGCCGCGGCACTCTCCCAGCACGATCCTGTCCGGCCGCATGCGCATCGCCGCCCGCACCAGCTCGGCGAGGGGCACCTCCCCGACGTGCTGGACGTTCGCCCGCCGCACCTGCAGGTGCACCACGTGCGGGTGGTCGGGGCGCAGCTCGGCGGACTCCTCGATGCACACGATCCGTTCGCCGTGCCCGACGAGGGAGAGCATCGCCGCCAGGAGCGTGGTCTTGCCCGACCCGGTCGCCCCCGAGACGAGAACGTTGGCGCGCCGGTCGACCAGTGCCCGCAGCACCGGCATGAGCTCCGCGGGCACCGTGCCGCCGGCGACGAGCTCGTCCGGCGTGAGCACCCGGGTGCGGTGGGTGCGCAGAGAGATGAGGGTGCCGCTCGCCGAGAGAGGCGGCAGCACCGCGTGCAGGCGCGTGCCGTCGGGCAGCGTCCCGTCCACCACGGGGCTGGCGTCGTCGAGCCGCTGACCGCACGCCGCGGCCAGCCGGGTGGCCAGCGCCCGGACGGTGGCGGGGTCGGTCAGGAGGTCGTCGGCCTCGGCGCGCTCCAGCCCGCCGCCGCGGTCCACCCACACGCCGTCGCCGCCGTTGACGAGCACGTCGGTCACGGCCGGGTCGTCGAGGAACCGCTGCAGCGGCCCGGCGCCCCGCACGTGGGCGCGCACCTCGGTCTCCAGCCGCAGCAGGCCGCCCGCGCCGAGGCCCGCGTCGGCGGCGCCGAGCGCCCCCGCGAGCGGCACCCCGCGCACCAGGGCGTCACGGACCTGCGCCACCGGGGTGCTCACTGCCCCAGCCCCAGCCGCTCGACGAGGGCGCGCGCCGTCGCCATGAGGGGGCCGCGCCGCCGGTCCCCGGGCCTCGCTCCGCGCTCGACGTCCGCCGCGAGGTGCCGTTCCTCCCGCAGCACCGCCGCCAGCGGGAGCCCGGCCGCCTCGGCGATCTCGCCGGCCTCGGCCGGCGCGGACCGGACGACGAGGTGGACCGTGCAGCCGGCCTGCTGGAGCGGGGCGGCGGCGATGGCCGCCGCGCCCGCCCGCACCCCGCCGGTGCTGACGAGGACGACGTCGCTGCACCGGTCGAGCCAGACCTCCTGGGCGGCGCCCGGCGCGAGCACCTGGCGCGGCAGGTCCAGGACGACGACGTCGTGCCCCTGGCCGAGGGCGCGGACGGCCGAGCGCACCACGAGGTCGTCGGCGCCGGCGCCACCGCGCCGGTCTCCCGAGAGCACCCGGACCAGGTGCCACGTCGGCAGGGCGAGGGCGAGCCGCTCCGGGAGCAGCGCCCCGCGCTCCTCCAGCACGTCCGCCCACCGGCGCCCGGGGTCGAACTCCAGGCCGAGCAGCACGTCCAGCCCGCCACCGGCCGGGTCGAGGTCCACCAGCGCCGTGGCCGCACCCGCCGCGACGCACGCCCTCGCGAGCACCGCCGCGAGCGCCGACGCGCCCGCCCCGCCGTGGGCGCCCACCACCCCGATCGTCCGCGCCCGGTGCGGGGTCGCGGCCGTGACGAGCACGTCGAGCAGCGCGGCCTCGTCGCCCGGGAGCACGACGGCGCCCGGCAGCCGGACGTCCGCGGCCACGGTCCGTCCGGGGTCCACCCGGACCGCCAGCCCGCCCGGGACGGAACCGTCGAGGACCACCGGCGCATCCGGGAGCACACGGTCGGTCGGCACCACCGTCAGCCCCACCCCGGCCAGGTCGGTCAGGCGCCTGACCCGTTCGGCGAGGGCGGCGTCGTCGCTGCGCAGGGCGACGGCCGTCTCGGTCGTCGTCGTCGTCATAGGACCTCCTCAGGCTCGGCCCGAGCATCCCTCCGTGCCCCGGGGTCGCGCCGCGGCCCTGTGGACGGACCGCGGCCGGGCAGCGGGTGTGGACGAGCCCCCGGCCGCAGGACGGATCCGCGCCCCGGGTGCGACAGTGAGCCATGCCGACCGAGGGGCGTCCCGCCGCACGCACCGCCGCCTTCTTCGACCTCGACAAGACCGTCCTCGCCAGGTCGTCCTCGCTGGCGCTGGGCCGCCCGCTGCTCGCCGCCGGTCTGCTGACCCGGGCCGACGTCGCCCGGTCCGCGTCGGCGCAGCTGGGCTACGCCCTGCTCGCCGCGGACCACCGCCGCAGCGAGCGGGTGCGCGAGCAGCTCTCCCGGGTCGTCGACGGCTGGGAGGTCGCCCGTCTGCAGGCGGTGGTCGAGAAGGCGGTCGAGCGGTTCGTCGAGCCGTACGTCTACCTCGAGGCGATCGACCTCGTCGCCCGCCACCACGACGAGGGCAGCGACGTGGTCATCGTCTCCGCCTCGAGCGAGGACCTGGTCGCACCGATCGCACGCCTCGTCGGGGCCGACCATGTGGTGGCGTCACGGATGGAGGTGGTCGACGGCCGCTACACCGGGCAGATCGACTACTACGCGTACGGCCCCGCCAAGGCGGCGGCGGTCCGGGAGCTGGCGGCCGACCGCGGCTACGACCTGTCCCGGTGCTGGGCCTACTCCGACTCGGTGACCGACCTGCCGATGCTGGAGGCGGTGGGCCGTCCGGTCGCCGTCAACCCCGACCGCGCCCTCCTCCGGCTCGCCCGCGAGCGCGGCTGGGAGGTGCGCCGCTTCGTCCGGCCGGTGCCGCTGCTGCCCGGCCGGGACGTCTCCCTCGGGCTGCTGGCGCTGTGCGTGGCGGCCGGGCTGACCGGCTGGTGGCTGCGGCGGCGCGGCCGCCCGCCGCACCGGCCCGGGCGGCTCAGAGGTCGACGCGGCCGGCACGCACCGCCGTCGCCACCCGGGCGCCCTCCTCCGCGCCGGTGACCACGGACTCGGCCTGGAACCGGAGCCAGTGCGCCACCCCGGCCGGGGTGCCGCCGGCGTAGGCCGCGAGCGCCTCCCGGTAGGCGCCCGGCCGGGCCGCGGCGTGGGCGTCGAGGACGGCGACCCCGGTCGGCTCCAGCCCGCTGCGCACGGCGAGCAGGCGCGCCACCGCCCGGGCGAGCAGGCCGTTGGCCGTGACGAAGGGCCGGAGCGTGGCGATCTCGCCGTGCACCACTCCCACGCGCACCAGGGCGGGGGTGTCGTCCGCGGCGAGCACCGCCAGCACCGCCGCCGTCCGCGCACGCAGCTCCGCCCCCACCGGGGCCGGGGTGGCGCTCGCACCGCCCCGCAGGGTGGCGGGCGGGTCGAGCGGGCCGCCCTCGCGCGGCTGGTCGACCGTGCGCGGCCGCCCGACGGCGTCCGGCGGCAGCACGCCGGCCCCGGCGAGGTGGGCGGTGAGGTCGCGGTGCAGGCCGGCCAGCAGCTCTCCCGACGGCACGAGCGGCGGGCGGCCACGACCACCGAGCTCGCCGAGCATCTGCCCCACGTGCACCTGGGCGCGCCACGCCGCCAGCACCAGCGCCTCCTCGGCCCCGCCGGCGCTCGCCCCGGCGCCGGCCGGCTGCGCCGTCTCGCCCGCGGCCACCAGTCCGCGCAGCCGGGCCGCGTCCGCCCGCACCCCCTCCGGGGCGACGGTCGCGACGGCGGAGCGCACCGCCGCCTCCGCACGCGCCTCCCGCCACCGGCGTCGCAGACCCTCGTGCCAGCGCAGCCGGGTCGTCGCCTCGCGGGCGCGGTCCGCCGCCTCCGCCACGCCGTCGAGGTGCGCGAGGGAGTCGAGGGCTGCGGCGACGTCGGTACTCACCGGCCCAGGTTAGGCGCGCCCGGGTCTGCGCGCGCCGGTCCGCGGCCATCCCCGCCGGGCCGGACGCGTAGGCTGCCAGGCGATGGAGGACCGTGTGAGCAGCGAGCACAGACAGCAGTCCGACGGGTCCCCGGACTCCCCGGCCGGTCCCGGCGGGCCGCCCGCGCCGCCCCGGTCCCGGATGCGCGCCCACGTGCTCGCCGTCGTTGCCGGCCTCGTGGTCACCCCGGTCGCCCTCTACCTGGCGCTGTACGGCATCGGGACGATGCTGCCGCTGGAGGGCCCGTCGAACCTCGCCGGCGCCGGTCCTTTCCTGCTCGGGGCGCTGCTGCTCGCCGCGCTCGCCGCGGTGGCGGCCTGGGGCTCGAGTCTCGCCCTCGGCGTGGGAGGGCTCGTGTGGGGCGTGCTGCCCGGGCTTGTCGGGCTGCCCGTGCTCGGGCCCCTCCTCGGCACCGGCACCCCCGCCGCCCTCGTGGACCCGCTCCTACGGCCCCTCGCCTCCGGGGTGCTGCTGGTGGCCGGCGCCGCGCTCGCGGCGGGCGGTGCGGCGTGCCACCTCGCCCGTCGCGCGGGGCGGGTCCAGGAGCGCGAGGAGGCCACCCTGGCGGGCACCGGCACCGGCCGCCTCAGCACCTCCCTCGGCGCCGGGACGGGCACGCCCGACGCCCCGGTGCCGCCCCGCTCCCGGATGTGGGGGCACCTGGTCAGCGTCTTCTTCTCCCTCGTGCTCCTCCCGCCGATCGCGGTCCTGCTGGGACGCGGGACGACGGCGGCCCTCGTCTTCGGCATGAGCATGACCAGCCAGCCCTGGCGGGAACCCAGCCTCCTCGCCGGCGCCGGCCTGCTGGCCGTCGTCGTCCTGCTCGCTGCGCTGTCCTCGCTCGGGCCCCAGCTGGCCGGGTGGCTGCTGCTCGTCGTCGGCGCGCTCCCGGTGCTCCACGCGCACGGCTGGCAGTGGCTCGCCCCCCTGCTCCAGGCGCTCAGCGCCCTGCCCGGTGGGTTCCAGCTGCTCGTGTCCGGCGCGTGGCTGCTGCTGGGGGCGGTCCTCGTGGTCTGCGGCGGCGCCGCCCACTGGGCGCGGCGCTCGGGGCGCCGTTACGAGCGCACCGACCTCGGGCTGACCTCCGCGGACGCGTAACTCAGCTTCCTCCCCGGCCGGCCGCGCCGTCGGCGAGCAGCCGCCACGCCCGGTGGCCACGGCGGCGCGCCCCGCGTGCGGGGCGGTCCCCGTCCGTTACCGTGACGGCGATCGACCCGGGACCGGCGACCGATCCAGGAGGCCCTCGTGACCACGCCCAGCTCCGACGACGCCCGCACCCGCCGGGACGGCTCCGCAGACGACCGCTCCGCCGTCGGAGCGCCCGAGGACGGCAGGACCGGCCGCCGTGCCGGGTGGGACGACACCTCGGACCTGGAGACGACGGCCGTGCGCCGGCAGGGCTTCCTGGGGGTGCGCGGCGACGCCCCCACGCCGCGGAGCGACGCCACGGACGCGACGGCAGGTGCCCGCGACGCCGGCGCCGCCACCTCCCCCGACGCGCCGGCCGCCGGCACTCCGACCTCCACCGACGTGCCGGCCACCGGCACCCGCACCCCGACGAGGTCCGCGCCCAGCCCCGAGGACGCCGCCCTGCGCGACCGCTGGCGCGAGCGGCCCGCACCGACCGGTGACGCACTGCTCGACGGCGCCACCCAGGCCACCCCACGCTCGCGCGCGGCCGCCCACTGGTGGGGCCTGCTCCTCACGCTCCTCCTGTCGCCCGTCGCCTGGTACCTCGTGGCCGACGCCGGTGCCCGCCTCACGCTCGGCGACAACAGCCCGTGGGCCCGCGGGGAGCTGAACCCGGCCGCCGTCGCCGAGCTCGCCGCCGGCTTCCTCGTCACCGCCGTGGTGCTGCTGACCGCCCGCTGGTCCTCCCTGGGCGCACTGGTCACGGGCACGCTCGTGCTGCTCGCCGGGCTCACGTTCGTGGTGGTGCCCGCGGAGACCGCGGCCTTCCTCGAGCCGGTGACCACCTGGCTGTGGAACCTCAACGCCCTGGGCGGCAACGTCGCGCACCACCTGATGGTCGACGGGCCGTCCGGGCGCCTGGCGCTCTACGGTCTCGGCCTGCTCCTGACGGGCGTCGTCGCGCGCGGCGCCCGCCGGCGCGGGCGCGCCGAGGAGCGCACACGGGAGGCCTACGCCCGCAGCACGGGCCGCTCGGCACGCCACGGCAACGGCCGGGGCTGAACCCCCGACGTCACGCCGGCCGTCCCGGCAGGCACCCCGGGGCTGTCGGGCCCGGGCGAGTTCGCTATGTTGCATGCGACAGTTTGTGTGACCCGCAGCACTGCAGCGACGCACGAAGACCCTCGCCCCAGGAGGACGCAGATGTCCCAGCAGGACGCCACCACCACACCCCAGGCCGCCGAGGCGGACCTCGAGAATCTTCTCCGCGAGACCCGGGCGTTCCCGCCGAGCCCCGAGTTCGCGGCGCAGGCCAACGCCACCGCCGAGATGTACGAGCGGGCGGCGGCGGACCGCGAGGGGTTCTGGGCGGAGCAGGCGCGTGAGCTGCTGACCTGGTCGAAGGACTTCACCGAGGTCCTCGACTTCTCGGGCGCCCCGGTCGCGCGCTGGTTCGCCGACGGCCAGCTCAACGCCACCTACAACGCGGTCGACCGGCACGTGGAGGCGGGCCTGGGCGACCGGGTGGCCATCCACTTCGAGGGTGAGCCGGGCGACACCCGCACGATCACCTACGCCGACCTGAAGGAGCAGACGTCCCGGGCGGCCAACGCCCTGACCGAGCTCGGCGTGCGGACCGGCGACCGCGTGGCCATCTACCTGCCGATGATCCCCGAGGCGATCGTCGCGATGCTGGCCTGCGCCCGGATCGGCGCCCCCCACTCCGTGGTCTTCGGCGGCTTCTCCGCCGAGGCGCTGCACAGCCGCATCAACGACGCCGACGCCCGCGTGGTCATCACGGCCGACGGCGGCTACCGCCGCGGCAAGCCCAGCGCGCTCAAGCCCGCCGTGGACGAGGCGCTGGCCAAGGGCACCCCCGTCGAGCACGTGCTCGTCGTCGAGCGCACCGGCCAGGAGGTCGCCTGGACCGAGGGCCGGGACAAGAAGTGGGCCGACGCGCTCGCGGCCGCCTCGCCGGAGCACACGCCCGTGGCCGTGGAGGCCGAGCACCCGCTGTACATCCTCTACACCTCCGGGACCACCGGGAAGCCGAAGGGCATCCTGCACACCACCGGCGGGTACCTCACCCAGTCCGCGTTCACGCACAGGAACGTCTTCGACCTCAAGCCGGAGACCGACGTGTACTGGTGCACCGCCGACATCGGCTGGGTCACCGGGCACAGCTACGTCACCTACGGGCCGCTGGTCAACGGGGCCACCCAGGTCATCTACGAGGGCACGCCCGACACCCCGGACAAGGACCGGTGGTGGGAGATCGTGGAGAAGTACAAGGTCTCCATCCTCTACACGGCGCCGACCGCGATCCGCACGTGCATGAAGTGGGGCACGGAGTACCCCGGCCGCCACGACCTGTCCTCCCTCCGGGTGCTGGGCTCCGTGGGCGAGCCGATCAACCCCGAGGCGTGGATCTGGTACCGCGACAACATCGGCGGCGGGAAGACCCCCGTGGTCGACACCTGGTGGCAGACCGAGACCGGCGCCATCATGATCTCCCCGCTGCCGGGCGTCACCGCCGCCAAGCCGGGCTCGGCCCAGACCCCGCTGCCCGGGATCGCCGCCGACGTCCTCAACGAGCGCGGGGAGTCCGTGCCGGACGGGGGCGGTGGGTACCTCGTGCTCACCGAGCCGTGGCCGTCGATGCTGCGCGGCATCTGGGGCGACCCGCAGCGCTTCCAGGACACCTACTGGTCGCGCTTCGAGGGCATGTACTTCGCCGGCGACGGCGCCAAGAAGGACGAGGACGGCGACATCTGGCTCCTCGGCCGCGTCGACGACGTCATGAACGTCTCCGGGCACCGCCTCTCGACGACGGAGATCGAGTCCGCGCTCGTCTCCCACCCGATCGTCGCCGAGGCGGCGGTGGTCGGCGCCAAGGACGACACCACCGGCCAGGCCGTCGTCGCGTTCGTCATCCTGCGCTCCGACGCCGTCGAGCGTGCCGACGAGGAGGGCGAGGGGGCCGACGTCGTCGCCGAGCTGCGCAACCACGTCGCCAAGGAGATCGGCCCGATCGCCAAGCCGCGCTCCATCCTGGTGGTCGCCGAGCTGCCCAAGACCCGCTCGGGCAAGATCATGCGCCGCCTGCTCAAGGACATCGCCGAGGGTCGCGAGGCCGGCGACGTCACCACGCTGGCCGACTCCTCCGTCATGGACCAGATCAGCCGCGGCATGCAGCGCTAGCAGCACCCGCTGGTTCCGCCGCCGGCGGCCGGCACCCCAGCGCGGTGGGCCGGCACGATCGCTGCCCGACACGTCGACCGCTACTGGCACACCAGTAGCGGTCGACGTGTCGAGGCGCGGTCGGTGCCGGGGCGCGGAGGTGTCCTCCCGAAGCATGGGCAGCAACCGCCTCACCCCGAGGGGCCGACCTAACCTGGCGGCATGTCCACGCCCGCCTTCCCCACCTCAGAGGGCGACGACGGGACGCACCAGGCCGGCCTGGGACCTGACGGGTCGCACGACGGCGACGCAGGGACCGGGCACGACCGCCGCGCCTACCGGCGGCACCAGGTGGCCCTGGCCGCCAGGGACACCGTCGGCGTCGGCATGGGGTACCTCCCGCTCGGCGCCGCGTTCGGCGTGCTGCTGTCCGCCAGCGGGCTGCAGTGGTGGTGGGCGCCGGTGTTCTCCGTGCTCATCTACGCCGGTTCGATGGAGTTCCTCGCGATCGGCCTGGTCACCGGCGGCGTCGGCCTCGCGCAGGTCGCGGCCACGACGTTCTTCGTCAACTTCCGGCACGTCTTCTACGGGCTGAGCTTCCCGCTGCGCAAGGTGCGCTCCGGCATCGGCCGGCTCTACGGCGTGCACGCCCTGACCGACGAGGCGTACGCCCTGCTCGCCACGCGCCCCCAGCAGGGGCTCACCGGCACCCGGGTGCTGGCGACACAGATCCTGTGCCACCTGTACTGGCTGACCGGCTCCACCGTCGGGGCGCTTCTCGGCGCGCGCCTCGGCCTCGACGCCGAGGGGCTCGGCTTCACGCTCACCGCGCTGTTCGTGGTCCTGACCATCGACGCCTACCGCGCCGCACCCGACCTGCCGACGCTGCTCATGGCCCTCGCGTGCGCCGGCCTCGCCCTCGCCGTCGCGCCCGGAGGGATGCTGGTGCTGGCGCTGACCGCCTTCGTCGTCGTCCTCGTGGCCCGCCTGCTCCTGCGCCGCCGGGACGGGGCCGCCCCGGCCGGCGACCTCGGCCACCACGTGGGAGGCACCGATGCCTGACGCCGGCCAGGTCCTGCTGACCCTGCTGGTGATCTTCGCCGTCACCTACGCCCTGCGGCTGGCGCCGTTCGTCGCGCTGCGGCGGGTGCGGGACTCCGCCGTCGTCGACCACCTCGCCCGCACCATGCCGCTGGGCGTGATGGCGATCCTCGTGGTGTACACCCTCTCGACGGTGGACCTGACGGCCGCGCCGCACGGGCTCCCGGAGCTCGCCGGCGTGGGCGTCACCGCCGCCCTGCACCTGTGGCGGCGCAACGCGATGCTGAGCATCATCGGCGGCACCGGGACGTACATGGCCCTGGTCGCCGTCCTGTGAGGGTGGCGAACGTTACCGGGCGATACCGTCCGGGGCCGGCCGGGCAGCCGGTAGCGTGCCGTCCGTGGTCGCCGACTCGAGCTGCGTGCTGGTCCCAGGTCCCTGGGAGCACCGTGACGTCCCGGCGAACGGCGCCCAGTTCCACGTCGTGACGGCGGGCGAGTTCCGCCCGGACCGGCCGGTGGTGCTGCTGCTGCACGCCTTCCCCCAGTTCTGGTGGGCGTGGCGCCACCAGATCCCTGCGCTCGCCGAGGCGGGCCACGCCGTCGCCGCCATGGACCTGCGGGGCTTCGCCGGCTCCGACAAGCCGCCGCACCGGCACGAGACCGCCGTCCTCGCCCGCGACGTCGCCGGCGTCGTCCGCTCCCTCGGGGCCGCGAGCGCCGTCGTCGTCGGGCACGGGTTCGGCGGCACGGTGGCATGGGCGATGCCGCACGTGGCCCCGGACCTGACCCGCGCCGTCGCGGCTCTGGCGAACCCGCACCCCGTGCCGCTGCACCGGCTGCGCAACCTCCTCCCCGCACGGGCGGTCGGCACGCTGCTGCGCTTCCAGCTCCCGTGGTTCCCGGAGCAGGCGCTGCGCAAGGGCGATCTCGTCGCCCGGCTGCTGCGTGCCTGGTCCGCGCCCGGCAACGACGGCGCCACCTCCCAGGCCGGCCTCTACACCGAGGCGATGGGGCTGCCGTTCGCCGCGCACTCGACGATGGAGCACTTCCGCTGGCTCGTCCGGTCCACCCCGCGCGCCGACGGGCGCCGGTACCTGGCGCAGGTGAGCGCCCCCGTCACCGTGCCCACGCTGACCGTGCGGGGCGCCCAGGACCCGTTGCTGCCCGCCCGGATGTTCGCCCACGACGCCGCATACGTCACCGGCCCGCTGCGCCACGAGGTGGTCGACGGCGCGGGGCACTTCCTGCCCGAGGAGGCCCCCGACCGGGTCACGGCGCTGCTGCTGGACTTTCTCGCCGACCTCGACCCGACCGGGACCGGCCGCCCCTGACCCGCCTCGGGCCGGCACTCACACCGTGACGAGGGCGCGCGCCTTCTCGGGGTCGGTCTCGCCCTCGCCGTAGGACGGGCACAGCTCGGCGAGCACGCAGGCCCCGCACGCGGGGCGGCGGGAGTGGCACACGCGCCGCCCGTGGAAGATCAGCCGGTGGCACGCCATCGTCCACTCCTCGGGCGGGAGCAGCTCGGCGACGGCCTTCTCCACCTTCACCGGGTCCTTCTCCCTCGTCCACCCGAGCCGCCGCGCGAGCCGGCCGACGTGCGTGTCCACCGTGATGCCCGGGACGCCGAACGCGTTGCCGAGCACGACGTTGGCGGTCTTGCGGCCGACGCCGGGCAGCTTGACCAGCTCCTCGAGGGTCGCGGGCACCTCGCCGCCGTGCTCGGCGACGAGGGCGGCGCCGATCCCCTGCACCGAGGCGGCCTTGGCGCGGAAGAACCCGAGCGGGCGGAGGATCTCCTCCAGCTCCTCCCGACGGGCGCCGGCGTAGGCGGCGGCGTCGGGGTACCGCGCGAACAGGGCGGGCGTGACCTGGTTGACCCGTTTGTCGGTGGTCTGCGCGGAGAGCACCGTCGCCATCAGCAGCTCCAGCGGGCTGGTGAAGTCGAGCTCGCAGCGCGCGTCCGGCCACGCGGCGGCGAGGAGCTCGTCGACCGCGAGCGCCTGCTCACGGGCCGCCTTCCTGGACCGGGGGCGCGGCGCGCGGGCCGGGCGCGTGCGTGGCGTCGCGGGGCTCATGCGGTCAGGGTAGTTGCGCCCGTGGCGGACGCGCCCGTGCCCGTACTCACCGGTGGTGGCAGGATGTAGCCGATGTCGCGGCTCGTCAGCGGGCCGCAGGACGATGACCGGCGGCAGATGGGAGCCCACTGTGGAACAGAACGTGATCGGCACCGTGCCACTCTTCGACGCGCTCGACGAGCAGGACCAGGCCGAGCTGCGCTCCCTGATGTCCGAGACCACGCTGCGTCGTGGCGAGATCCTCTTCAACGAGGGCGACCCGGGCGACCGGCTCTACCTCGTCGTCGACGGCAAGGTGAAGCTCGGTCACACGGCCAGCGACGGCCGCGAGAACCTGCTCGCCGTGCTGGGCCCCGGTGAGCTGCTCGGCGAGCTCACCCTCTTCGACCCGGGCCCCCGCTCGACCACCGCGACCGCCGTGGCCCCCACGCGGCTGCTGGCCCTCGAGCACGACGCCCTGATGAACTTCGCCGACTCTCGGCCGGCACTGTCCCGGCACATGCTCAAGGCGCTCGCCCAGCGGCTGCGCCGCACGAACGAGTCGCTCGCGGACCTGGTCTTCTCCGACGTCCCCGGGCGCGTCGCCAAGGCGCTGCTCGACCTGGCGGACCGGTTCGGGCAGCCCACCGACGAGGGCGTCCACGTCCCGCACGACCTCACCCAGGAGGAGCTCGCCCAGCTCGTGGGCGCCTCGCGCGAGACCGTGAACAAGTCCCTGGCGGAGTTCGTCTCCCGCGGCTGGATCCGCCTCGAGGGCCGCGCCGTGCTGCTGATCGACCTCGACCGGCTGCGCCGCCGCGCCCGCTGACCCCGGCGGCACCCGGCCCCTACGACGGCGCCCCCTCCCGAGCGGGAGGGGGCGCCGTCGTCGTGGTCCGTGGCGTCGTCAGCGGACGGCGACGACGATCTCCACCTCGACCGGTGCGTCCAGGGGCAGGGCGGCCACCCCGACGGCGGAGCGGGCGTGCCGGCCCGCGTCACCGAAGACCTCGCCGAGCAGCTCGGAGGCCCCGTTGACCACACCGGGCTGACCGGTGAAGGAGGGCTCCGAGGCGACGAAGCCGGTCACCTTGACCACGCGCACGACGTTCTCGAGACCGCCGACCTCGGCGGCGACGGCGGCGAGGGCGTTCAGCGCGCAGGTGCGGGCCGCGTCCTTGGCCTGCTGCGGCGTCACCGCACCGGCGGACTCCCCGACCTTGCCGGTGAGGGGCAGTGCGCCGTCGACCATCGGCAGCTGCCCGGAGGTGTGCACGAGGTCGCCGTGGCGCACCGCCGGCACGTAGGCCGCCACGGGCGGGACCACGGCCGGCAGCTCGATCCCGAGCTCCGCCAGACGTTCGGTGACGCTCACCGCTCCCCCTTCGGCCGCTTCAGGTACGCCACCAGGTTGTTGGAGCCGGCGGGGCCCGGCACCACCTGGACGAGCTCCCAGCCGTCCTCGCCCCACTGGTCGAGGATGGCCTTGGTGTTGTGGATCAGCAGCGGAATCGTCGCGTACTCCCATGTGGTCATGGCGCCATCCTAGGGGCCGCCCCCGGCCCCGCCGCCGGGCGGCTCAGGCGCTGCTGGCGGCACGGATGCGCGCGATGATGCGGGGCGGCCGCTGGGCGCGGAGCTCGGCGATGAGGTCGTCGTCCTCGCGGCGCAGCCACGCCTCCCAGTCGCGTACCTCCGGGTACCGGCGCACCAGGGCGCGCCGCTCCCGCTCGGTGAGCCCTCCCCACACCCCGAACGAGGTGTTGGAGCCGAGCGCCTCGGCCAGGCACTGCATCCGCACCGGGCAGGTGAAGCACAGCTGGCGGGCCTGCCGCTGCGCAGCCCCGCGGACGAACAGCGCGTCAGGCTCGAGCCCCGCGCACGCTGCGCCCGACGCCCATGTCTGATCCTCGTTGATCACCGGACCTCCTCGTTGCGACGCCCCCCGCCGCCCCGGCGGGACCGCCGGGTGAATTCGTCCACCGGTGACGTTATCCGTGATGCAGTTGACACGGAAGGGCCGTGATCGAAACGCGACCTTGGTCCCCGCCGGGAGCAACGGTGCAGGTCGTCGCGCAGGCGGGCGCGTGGGTTCCTGCCCGGCGTGGCGTGCGCCACCACGCAGGGCTGCCGTCGGAGGGGCCACGTACCCTATGCCTATGTCGTCTCCCTCGTCGGCGCCGGGGCGCGCCGTCAAGCCGATGCAGCTGCTCGTCATGCTGCTCGCCTTCCTCCTGGTCGCCGGGGTCGGCGGCGTGCTCACCGCCGGGCTGGTCATGCCCGCGGTCGGGGCGGCGGGGGCGGTCAGCCAGTCCACGACCGACCTGTTCGAGGACCTGCCGAGCGAGCTCGCCATCCCCGAGCCGTCGCAGAGCAGCCAGATCCTGGCGGCCGACGGCTCGCTGCTGGCGACGATCTACGCCGACAACCGCATCGTCGTGCCGCTGGAGGAGATGTCGCCGTACGTGCGCGACGCCGTCGTCGCGATCGAGGACCGGCGCTTCTACGACCACCGCGGGGTCGACCCGGAGGGCATGCTCCGTGCCCTGGTGAACAACCTCTCGGGCGGACCGCTCGAGGGGGCCTCCACGCTGACGCAGCAGTACGTCAAGAACGTGCTCGTCGAGGCGGGCCGCATCTCCGGCGACCCCGAGGCCATCGACGCGGCCACCGAGACGACGGTCGGCCGCAAGCTCGAGGAGGCACGCCTCGCCATCGGGCTGGAGCAGAAGGTCAGCAAGGACGACATCCTCGAGGGCTACCTCAACATCGCCCAGTTCGGTCCGTCGCAGTACGGCGTCGAGACCGCGTCGAAGTACTACTTCTCCAAGTCGGCCAAGGACCTCACCATCCCGGAGGCGGCGATGCTGGCCGGCATCACCCAGTCGCCGGCCCGTCACGACCCGGTCCGCAACCCGGAGAACGCCAAGAAGCGCCGCGACGTCGTCCTCAGGCAGATGCTCAACCAGGGCTACATCACCCAGGCCGAGTACGACGAGTCCGTGGCCCTGTCCATCGAGGACATGCTCAACGTCTCCCCCACCCCCAACGGGTGCGCAGCGGCCGGGATCTCGGTGTACTTCTGCGAGTACGTCGTCGACGACCTTCTGCGGTCGGAGAACTGGGGCAAGGACCGGGCAGACCGGCAGCAGGCCCTGTACCGCGGCGGGCTGGTCATCCACACGACGCTCGACCCCGCCAAGCAGCAGGCCGCCTACGACTCCGTCACCGCCAACGTCCCGGTCAACGACCCGTCCAACATCAAGATGGCGCTGTCCTCGGTCGAGCCCGGGAGCGGGAAGATCCAGGCGATGGTGCAGAACACCAAGTGGGGCACCCCGTCGGCGGAGGAACCTGGCGCCACGAAGGTCAACCTCAACGTCGGCCTCACGCACGGCGGCGGCCACGGCTTCCAGTCGGGCTCCTCGTTCAAGGTCTTCACGCTCGTCCGGTGGCTGGAGACGGGCCACAGCCTGAACGACATGGTGGAGTCCACCCGGCGGTCCTACCCCCGCTCCAGCTGGAACATCTCCTGCGGCAAGTACGAGGACAACTACGAGCCCAAGAACCTCGAGAGCTCCAACGTCTCCGGCCCGCTGCCGGTCATCGAGGCCACCCGCCGCTCCGTCAACCTCACGTTCGTCGAGATGGCCAACCAGATGGACATGTGCGACATCGTGGCCACGGCCGAGAAGATGGGCGTCCGGACGGGCTCCGGCGAGCACCTGACGCCGAACCCCGCCGCCGTCCTCGGCTCGAACACCGTCACCCCGCTGAGCCAGGCCGTCGCGTTCGCGACGCTCGCCGCGGACGGCAAGGCGTGCGACCCGATGTCGATCACCAAGGTCACCGACCGCAACGGCAACGAGATCGCCGCGCCGCAGCCGACGTGCAAGCAGGCGATCACGCCCGAGGTCGCGCAGGGCGTCACCCACGCTCTCCAGACCGTGGTGTCCAAGCAGCCGGGCTCGACCGGGTCGAACGCCGTCCTGCCCGACGGCCGCCCGGCCGCCGGCAAGACCGGTACCGCGAACGACGACTCCGCCGCCTGGTTCGTCGGCTACACCCGCGAGCTCGCCGCAGCGGTGTGGATGGGGTACCAGGAGGGCACCAAGTCGATGTTCGACTCGACCATCAACGGTCAGTTCCACAAGCTGGTCTACGGCGGCAGGATCCCGGCCCCGACGTGGCGCGACTACGTCGCCAAGGCGCTCGAGGGCACCCCGCACCAGCCCTTCGCGGCTGCGCCGGCCAGTGCCCTCTTCGGCGACCGGGTCCCGGTGCCGGACGTCGCCGGGCAGAGCGCGTCGGCGGCGCAGAGCGTCCTCGAGCAGGCCGGCTTCCAGGTGCAGCTGGGCTCCCCGGTGAGCTCCGGCTGGCGGGCCGGCGCCGCCGTCGCGACGAACCCGTCCGCCGGCACCCGCGTCTCGCCGGGGACCCGCGTCACGATCATCCCCAGCGCCGGCCCCGCGCCGGCACCCGCACCCGCACCGCCGGCCCAGCAGCCCTCCGGCGGCGGCGACGGCGGCGGCGGTGGTGGCGGCAACCCGGGCCGCGGACCAAACGGCGACGGTCCTCCCGGACAGAACGACGGGGGCGACGACTGAGCGCCGCCGACCCCCGGCGCCTGGTCCGAGGCCTGGGCGCCCTCACGCTCGTGGGCGCCGGGGCGCTCGGGTGGGCCCTCGCCGAGACGTCGATGTTCACCCTGCGCCGGCACACCGTGCCGCTGCTCCCCGCCGGCAGCCGGCCGCTGAAGCTGCTGCACCTGTCCGACCTGCACCTCGTGCCGAGCCAGCGGGACAAGGTCGCCTGGGTCCGTGACCTCGCGAGGAACGAGCCCGACCTCGTGGTGACCACGGGGGACAACATGGCGCACCCGGACGCCCTGCCCGGCGTCCTCGAGGCGTACGCACCGTTCCTCGAGCTGCCCGGCGCGTTCGTCCTCGGGTCGAACGACTACTACGCCCCGAAGCCCAAGAACCCCGCGCGGTACCTCCTGCCGGACGCCCGCACGGAGACGAACCATGCGCCCCTGCCGTCGGACGAGCTCACCGACGCGTTCCGCTCGGCTGGCTGGAAGGACCTGACCAACCGCCGGGACCGGGTGGAGGTCGCCGGGACCGGGATCACTCTCGTGGGGGTGGACGACCCGCACCTTGACCGCGACCGCTTCCCAGCCCGGGAGCCACGCACCGCCGTGCGGGCCGCCGGGGCGTCCCCTGCCGACGTCGCGCTGCACCTCGGCGTCTCGCACGCGCCATACACGCGCGTGCTCGACGCCATGCACCGCGACGGCTGCGACCTGGTGCTGGCCGGGCACACCCACGGCGGTCAGCTCTGCGTGCCCTTCTACGGGGCCCTCGTCACCAACTGCGATCTCGACCGCTCGCGCGCGTCCGGTCTCCACGGCTGGCCCGGCGCCCGGCCCGACGCCGCCGGCGGCGAGGGCTCGACGTGGCTGAACGTCTCCGCGGGACTGGGCACGAGCCCCTACGCGCCGGTGCGCTTCACGTGCCGGCCCGAGGCCTCCCTGCTCACGCTCGTGGCGCGCGGGTCGTGACGGTGCCCGGGTGCCGCGTCGAGACGCGCGGCACCGCCCGCACGCCCGGCGTGCGCCGCATCACAGCGGACCGGTTTCACGACCGGGGGTCGGCTCCGCTATCCTGAACCGGTTGCTTCCGGGGTGTGGCGCAGCTTGGTAGCGCGCTTCGTTCGGGACGAAGAGGTCGTGGGTTCAAATCCCGCCACCCCGACGGAAGGAAGGGCCACCGCCCTGCTACGTGCAGAGCGGTGGCCCTTCTCGCATCCCGGTCCCCGGCCGGTGCCGGCTACGGACGCAGGGCGCGCAGCTGGGTGTCCACCAGTTCGCAGACGTAGCGGTCCAGGTCCGCCCGCATCTCCGGCACCGTCTGGGTGGGTGCGACGAGGATGTGCACCAGGATGGCCCCCTCGATCGCCTCCAGGAGCGGTCGCACCGCGGTGCCGGGCGGGAGCTCGCCGGCGGCCACCGCGTCCTCCACCTGCGACGCCAACGCGCACACGCCGCGGGCGAGGTCGACCTGGCGCAGCTGCCGCAGCTCCTCCGGGTTGGCGGCCGCCGCCGTGCACAGGGAGGCCATCGTCGGGCCGTACTCGCCCAGCAGCAGCTCGGCGCGGGCCCGGGCGTGCGCCACCAGCTGGTCCCGGATCCCGAGCCCGTCGGTCTGCGGGAGGGGCACCCGCGCCTGCAGGTCCCGCAGGGCGTCGAGCAGCAGCTCGCTCTTGTCGTTCCAGCGCAGGTAGATCGACGACTTGCCGATGCCCGCCTGGGACGCGACGCCGTCGAGCGTGAGACCGGACCAGCCGCGCCGCCCGAACAGCTCCAGCGCCGCGCGGTAGGCGCGTGGTTCGGTGTCGGCGTGCCGGGGGCGTCCCGGTCCGCGACGGCGTTGCTCGGTGGGCTGCAGCGCAACCACTTCAGTCATCTCGGTTCCTTGTGTCCGCGCTGCCCCCATCAGCTCGCCTGCTTTCGGCCGGACACTACCCCGCGACGGACGCTCCCGGGCTGTTTTGAGCTACAGCAGCAGGAGCAGTGCGAGCGCCACGACGACGACCAGGAGAACCACGACGACCACCGCGACCCCGGGCCGGGGGCGTCGAGGTTCCGGGACGGGCCGTGGGTCGTCGGCCGTCCTCCGTTCTTCGGACATCACTCCTCCTCCCGCAGCAGGTCACGAGCTTCGCGTGGCCTCAGTCTCGGCCGAGCGCGCGGACCGCGCAACGACGTCTGCTCGTTCGCCCAGCGTTCACCCTCCGCCGCACCTGCCGGACACCTGCGGTCCCTAACGTGCAGGCGACACCCACCTTCCTCGAGGAGCCGTCATGCCCAACCCGACCTCGCGTCGCCCCCTGCTCGCCCTCGTCGCCGGCCACGGCACGGGCCGGTCCGCCCTCACGTGCCGCTACCGCTGCGGTGACGCCTGCTTCCACGCGGTGCCGAACACCTCGGACAACTCCTACTTCGGTGACGTCGCGGCGAGCGCGTTCTCGCGCCGCAGCGTGCTCAAGGCCGGCGCCGTCGTCGCCCTGGCCGGGGCCGCCACCACCGCCCTGGGCCGCCAGAACGCCGTCGCCGCCCCCGCGGCCGGCGCGCCCGGTGCCGGTACCGGCGCCGCCGTCGGCCTGCGCTTCACCCCCATCGCCCAGCAGACCGACGACGCCGTGACCGTCCCGGCCGGCTACCTCCACGACGTCGTCCTGAGCTGGGGCGACCCCCTCTTCTCCGACGCCCCCGCGTTCGACCCGGCGAACCAGACCGAGGCCGCCCAGCTGCGCCAGTTCGGCTACAACAACGACCACGTCGGTCTGCTGCCCCTGAACAACCAGGACGAGCAGGTCATGGTCGTCAACCACGAGTACACCTCCGAGCCGATGATGTTCCCCGACTACGACCCGGAGAACCCCACGGAGGAGCAGGTCCGGATCGCCTGGGCGGCACATGGGCTCACCGTCGTCGGCGTCACCGGCAAGCACCGCGGCCCGCGCTCCGGCGCCCTCGACCCCGTCGTCGACCACCCGCTGAACCGCCGACTCCACGTGGGCACCCCCTTCGAGCTCACCGGCCCGGCGGCCGGCTCGGAGCACCTGCGCACCTCCGCCGACCCGGAGGGCCGCAACGTCCTCGGCACCCTGAACAACTGCGCCGGCGGCCTGACCCCGTGGGGCACCTGGCTCACCGCCGAGGAGAACTTCAACCAGTACTTCGCCAACGCGAACCAGGTCACCGACCCCGTGGCGCGCGAGCGCATGCGCCGCTACGGCCTGCCGGGCGGCACGTCGGAGCGCAGGTGGGAGCGCTTCGACTCCCGCTTCGACCTCGCCCAGGAGCCGAACGAGGCCAACCGCTTCGGCTGGATCGTCGAGGTCGACCCGTTCGACCCGACGTCGACCCCGAGGAAGCGCACCGCGCTGGGCCGCTTCAAGCACGAGGCCGCGACCATCCGCATCGCCGCCGACGGCCGCGCGGTGGCCTACATGGGCGACGACGAGCGGTTCGACTACCTCTACAAGTTCGTCTCACGCGACCGCTACCGGCAGAACGACGCCGCGCACAACGCCACCCTGCTCGACAACGGCACCCTCTACGTCGCCCGCCTCACCGGCGACTCCCCCGCCTCCGAGATCGACGGTACCGGCGTCCTCCCGTCCGACGGCGCGTTCGACGGCGCGGGCGAGTGGATCCCGCTGGTCACCGGGAACGTCTCGCACGTGCCCGGCATGAGCGCCGAGGAGGTCCTGATCTTCACCCGTCAGGCGGGCGACGCCGTCGGCGCCACGAAGATGGACCGCCCCGAGGACGTCGAGCCCAGCCCGAGGACCGGCACGGTGTACGTGGCGCTCACGAACAACACCCGCCGCACCGCGGCGCAGGCGGACGAGGCGAACCCGCGCGGCTCCAACAAGCACGGGCACGTCCTCGAGCTCGAGGAGGCCGGTGCGGACGCCGCGGCGACCACCTTCGCGTGGCGCATCCTGCTGCTCTGCGGCGACCCCGAGGACCCGAGCACCTACTTCGCCGGCTTCGACAAGACCCAGGTCTCCGCGATCTCGTGCCCGGACAACCTCGCGTTCGACGACCACGGCAACCTGTGGATCAGCACCGACGGCCAGCCCGGCACCCTCGGCACGAACGACGCGCTCTACGGCGTCGCCGTGCGCGGGAAGAACCGCGGGGAGGTCCGGCAGTTCCTCGCGGTGCCGCGCGGCGGGGAGACCTGCGGCCCGGTGATCACCGACAAGCGCGTGCTCGTCGCGGTCCAGCACCCCGGCGAGATCGACGGCGCCTCCTACGAGAACCCGCTGTCGAACTGGCCCGACGGCGGCACCTCCGTCCCGCGTCCGGCGATCGTGGTCGCCTACCGCGCCGACGGCAAGAAGGTCGGCCAGGCCTGACCCGGCCGACAGCTGCCGCGAGGGCCGCCGCCTCCCCCGGGAGGCGGCGGCCCTCGCTGTCGCACCTCAGGGACCGTCGCGCCGCCGACGCCCGCCGGGACCCGTCGCCGCCGTCGGCCGTCTCGGTAGGGTCGGGGACGTGCCCGTCCCTCCCTTCATCACCGCGCTGCGCGCCCGCATCGGCCACGACCTCCTCTGGCTGCCCGGCGTGACGGGCGTCGTCCTGGACGACGACGACCGCCTCCTGCTGGGCCGCCGCGCCGACAACGGGCTGTGGGCGCTGATCTCCGGCATCCTGGAGCCCGGCGAGGAGCCCGCGCAGGGTCTCGTCCGGGAGATCGCCGAGGAGACGGGTGTGCGGGCCGAGGTGGTCGCGCTCACCTCCGTCGGCTCTGGCGACCGTGTCACCTACCCCAACGGGGACGTCTCGCAGTACCTGGACCTGACGTTCCTGTGCCGCCACGTCGACGGCGAGGCCTTCGTGGCCGACGACGAGTCCACCGAGGTCGGCTGGTTCGGGCTGGACAGGCTGCCGGAGAGGATGACGGCGAGCTCGCGCCACCGCCTGGCCGCCACGCTGGCCTACCGTGACGACCCGACGGCGGGTCCCGCCTTCACGCGCTGAGCGCGGAGCCCGAGCCGACGCACGAGACCGAGCCGACGCACGAGACCGAGCCGCCGCCCGAGCGCCCCCCTGGCGCCCGGGCGTCGGCCGCCGCTGCTCAGATGAACAGCAGCTGGGCCCCCGCGGTCATCTCGATGAAGTCCGCCGCGGAGATGATGCCCTCGACGTCGTCGCGGAAGTCGGACGCGTCGAGGTCGTACATGTCGGCGGAGAGCCGGCACGCCCACAGGTGCCCGCCGGCGGCGACGATCTGGTCGAGGAACTCGGGGACCTCCGGCACGTCGAGGGCCGCCAGCTGCTTCTTCATCATCCGGGTGGCCATCGCCGACACCCCCGGCGCGGGCGCCAGGGCCTGGGGCATCCGCACCTCGTCCGGCAGTCTCATCCGGGAGAGGGGACCCGGCCGCGGCACCTCCTTGAGCGGGAGGTGCATGGCGGTGTTGGCGACCGGTGAGAAGGTGAGGTCGCGGGCCCGGGACGTCATGATCATGTCGAAGCCCCAGAACGTGAAGAACAGGTGCGTCTCCACGCCCTCACCCAGGGCTGCGTTGCCCAGGATGAGCCCGGGGTAGGCCATGTCGAGGGTGCCCTTGGAGCAGATGATGGCGAGCTTGCGGTCGGTCTCCTCGTCGTCGAAGCTCGGGACGATGAGCGGTGCGGTCTCGGTGGTCATGACGGTGCCTCTCAGACGCAGCCGTGTGGCTTGGGCAGGCCGGCGATGTAGGACATCTTCCGGCCGGGCTTCTTGGGGAAGAGGGCGAACTGCTCCTTGACGGGGACCCCGCCGACGGTGTTGACGCGCCGCGTGGTGGGGGTCTCGCCCTGGGCACGGAAGTCCTCGCGCAGGAACCGGATCACCTTCCAGTGGGCGTCGGTCATCTCGATGCCGATCTGCCGGGCGAGCGCGCGGGCGATGTCCTCGTCCCACTCGTCGTACTCGGTGAGGAAGCCCTCCTCGTTGACGTGGACGGGCCTGGACCCGATCTCGACGACGGGCATGGTGGTCACCTTCCGCTCGTGCCGGCGGTCTCCTTGCCGGCCATGGACATGTGGGACGGGACAGGCATGGGCAGCCCGCGCAGGAGGACGTTCCAGTACACGTGGCGGAAGGCGAGCTTCCCCCAGTGGTTCGCGCGGGTCTCCCGGAGCAGGCTGAGCGGCCCCACTCTCGGGTAGGGGTAGACGCCGGGCAGCGGCTCGGTGTCGTAGTTGAAGTCGATGAGCAGGCCCTTGCCGTGACCGGACTCGATGAAGCAGTTGGCGTGCCCGTCGAACAGGTCCGTCATCGGTCGGCCGTGGACGTGGTCGAGGAAGTTGTTCACGAAGCCGTCGGACTCGAAGTGCGCCACCGAGCCGGCCTTCGAGGCCGGGATGTCGTTGGCGTCCCCGATCGCGAAGATGTTGTCGTGGGCACGGGAGAGCAGCGTCCCGCGGTCCACGGGGACGTAGTTGAACTCGTCGCCGAGTCCGGAGCGCGCGACGTAGTCCGCGCCCATGTTGAGCGGGACGGTGACGAGGAGGTCGAAGGGGACCTCGCGCTCGTCCATCGACACCAGCGTCCTGGCGTCGGGGTCGATGTGCTCGACGTAGAAGTCGGGCTCGATGGCGATGTGCCGGTCCTCGAACATCGTGCCCAGGTGCGCCGACGCGACCGACTTGGTGAAGGGCCCCTCGAGCGGGGTGACGTAGACGATCTCCACCTTGTCGCGCATCTTCCTCTCCTCGAAGAAGGCGTCGGCGAGGAAGGTCAGCTCCAGCGGGGCGACCGGACACTTGATCGGCATCTCGGTCACGTGGACCACGAGCCGGCCGCCCTCCCACGAGGCGAGCCGGTCGCGCAGGGCGAGGGCGCCGTCGAGGGTGAAGAAGTCGAAGATGCTGCGCCGCCACTCACCGTCGGCCATGCCGGTCGTCTCCGCGGGCCGCGGAGAGGTGCCGGTCGCGACGACCAGCTGGTCGTAGGGCAGGACGCGCCCGTCCTCGAGCAGCACCTGGTTCCCGCCGGGCTCGACCCGGTCGATCTCACCGAGCACCAGCTCGATGCCGTCGGTCAGGTACCTGTCGCGCGGCCTGATGAGGTCCTTGGGCTCGTAGACGCCGAAAGGCAACAGGAGCAGGCCCGGCTGGTAGAGATGGACGTCGTCGCGGTCGACGACCGTGATCCGCCACTCGCTCCGCGGCAGGCGCCGCCGCAGCTTGTTCGCCACCATGGTCCCGGCCGTGCCGCCCCCGAGGATCACCACGTGCTTCATCGGTCTCTCCGCTCCGTCGCATCACCTCCATGGTGCGACCGGCGGCGGGGTGCTCTCGAGGGCCGTTCGTCCTACCCCGGGGGTATCTGAGGCGAGGACGGCGCCAGCTCAGGGGCGGCGCGCCACGACCACCGCGTCGAGCGCCGCCGCGCCGTCGTCGCCGACGGGTCGGGCGACGCGCTCCGCCCGCAGGATGCGCACGTGCGCGCCGGCGAGGTCCTCGACCACGTCGCCCGCGGTAAAGAGGACGGCGGGGTCCTGCGGGCCGCCGACCCCTTCGGCCAGGTTGGCGGAGTCGTGCCCGACGACGAGGAGGGTCCCGCCCGGCGCCAGTGCCTCCGCCGCCCCGCGCAGCACCTGGCGGCGGTGCTGGGCGGGCAGGTGGAGGTACAGCACGACGACGGCGTCGTAGGCGGCCGGCCGCGGCGGTTCGGCGACGACGTCCGCGCGGACCCACTCGATGCGACCCACGGTCGCCGGCGCGTGGTCCCTCTGCAGCTCGCGAGCCTTGCGGATCGCCTCGGCGGAGAAGTCGACGGCGGTCACCGTCCAGCCCCGCGAGGCCAACCAGGTCGCGTGCCGCCCCTCCCCCGTGCCGACGTCGAGGACCGAGCCCGCCGGCAGGGCGGAGAAGGTCTCCACCAGGAACCGGCTCGGCTCGGCGGACCAGACACGTCCCGCCTCGCCGTACCGGGCGTCCCAGGCCGCAGGGTCCATCTCAGGCCAGGGAGAGGAACAGCTTCTCGAGCCTCTTGACGTCGAGCGTCTCCTCGCCGTCGGACTCCACCAGGCACTGCCGCATGCCGGAGGCGATGATGGCGAACCCGGCCCGGTCGAGCGCCTTGCTCACGGCCGAGAGCTGGGTGACGACGTCGGCGCAGTCCTTGCCCTCCTCGAGCATGCGGAGCACGCCGGAGAGCTGCCCCTGCGCGCGCTTGAGACGGTTGACGACCTTGCCCATGTCGGCCGGATCGAGCTCCATGCGACCTCCTCGGTTCTCTCTGCCCGTCAGGATACCGGGCGGGGTACCCGGTCCAACCTCGGCACTCACGCCGAGAGTTCGTCGAGGGCGGCGCGCAGACGCCCGGCGGCCTCGTCCGCGACCGCCGTGAGCGCCTGGTTGCCGGTGACGCCCACCATGACCTGCGGGTCCAGCGCCTCCACCACGACGGCGTCGTCGGCAGCTCGCACGACGACGTTGCACGGCAGCAGCAGCCCGATCGAGTCCTCGGCCTGGAGGGCCCGGTGCGCGAGCGGCGGGTTGCACGCCCCGAGGATCACCTGCGCGGGCACGTCAACGTCGAGCTTGCTCTTGAGGGTGGCCGCCATGTCGATCTCGGTGAGGACGCCGAACCCCTGCCCGGCGAGGGCCGCCCGCACCGCGGCGACCGCGGCGTCGAACGGCTGGTCGAGGGTGACGGTGATCCCGTAGGTCATGGACGTTCCTTTCGTCGGTGGCGGCGCGCTCGCCGCCCTCGAGGTATACCCTACGGGGTATCACTTCTCGATGGAAGGAACCAGCATGACCTCATCCCAGGCCCCCTCCCTCCTCAGCCGGCTGCGCGGGCTCCTCGGCGGCGGGTCCGACGAGCGGCTCGGCTCCAGCGTGAGCGCAGCCAGGGCCGTCGAGCTCGTCCGAGACGGCGCGAACCTCGTCGACGTGCGCGAGCGCTCCGAGTGGCGCTCCGGCCACGCACCGCAGGCCGTGCACATCCCGCTCGCCGACCTGGACAAGGCGCCCGGTCGGCTGACGAAGGACAGGCCGGTGGTCGTCATGTGCGCGTCCGGCATGCGCTCACGCACCGGGGCCAAGCACCTGAGGTCCCTCGGCCTCGACGCCGCCAGCCTCTCCGGCGGCATCGGCGCCTGGCAGCGCGCCGGCGGGGCGGTCCGCCGGTGACGCAGCCGACCCGTCGCATCGTCGTGATCTCGGGCGGCTGGCTCACGCTGACGGCGGTGCACCCGGACCTGGTCTGACCCGGGCGCACCGCCGTCGGCGTCACTGCGCGGGGCCGGCCGAGAGGTCGTCGAACAGCCCGGTCACGGGCGCGCTCGTCGACGAGGCGGACAGGTAGGTGCGCAGCCCCACACCGCCCGCCACCTGCAGCGCGGCGGTGGAGTCGGTGACCGACGCCGTCCACGCGTCGGGCTCCGGTGTGCCGTCGGCCCACACCTTCGCCCGGAACGTCGTCGGCGAGGTGCCGGACGCCTGCGCCCGTACCTGCACGAGCTGGCCCGGCTGGACGGTGAGCCCGGTGACCGTGCGGGTCTGCAGGGCCGTCTCCGTGCCACCGACGTTGCGGCCGAGGATGAGCGACACGCCGCCGGTCGACAGCATCCTGACGTCGGCGTAGTAGCGGTCACCGGTGCTCACGAGCCGCGGCTGCACCGTCAGGTAGGTGCCGCCGCCGGTCGCGGCCTTGTCCGAGCCCACCCGCACCCGGACGTCCGTGTCCGTGGCGGACACCCCGAGCAGCTGCATGCCCGGGCCGCTGCCGGCGGTACCCATGCGGATCCGGCCCACGCCGTCGGCCACGGAGAAGTTCGTGGCCGTGCCGATCCGCGTCCAGGCCCCGCCCGTCTCGGCGCTCCCCCAGCCGCCCGTGACCGAGCGGGTGAAGGTGTCGAGCGCGAACGGGCCCGCGGTGGTGCTCACGGCGACCTGCTTCGTCGTGCTGCCCGTGGCACCGGCGTCGTCCGTGACGGTGAGCGTGACGTCGTAGGTGCCGCCCGCCGCGTAGGTGTGCGACGCCGTCGCGCCCGTCGCGGTGCCGCCGTCGCCGAAGGTCCAGGCGTACGAGGCGATCGTGCCGTCCGGGTCGCTCGAGCCGGAACCGTCGACGGCCACCGACAGGCCGTCCGGAGCCGCCGTGAACGAGGCCGTCGGCGCCGCGTTCGCCAGGGCGACCGTCACGGTCTTCGTCACCGAGCTCGACGCCCCGCGGTCGTCCGTCACCGTCAGCGTGACGTCGTAGGTGCCGCCCGCCGCGTAGGTGTGCGACGCCGTCGCGCCCGTCGCGGTGCCGCCGTCACCGAAGGTCCAGGCGTAGGAGGCGATGGTGCCGTCGTCGGTGGACGCCGATCCGTCGACGTTGACCGTCAGCCCGTCGCTGGTGGACCCGAAGGCCGCCACCGGGGGCTCGTTGGGCGCCGTCGTCGACGAGCCGGCCGCGTAGTGCGCCGCGACGCGAGCCGCCGGGAGCTCCTTCTTGTAGACGGCGACCTCGTCGAGGCTGCCGGCGAAGTAGCCGCTCGTCGGCGCCGAGGGCCACCCGGTCACCGTGTCGCCGCCGACGCGCCAGTACCCGATGGCCAGGTGCTGGCCGACGGTGACGTCGCTGCGCGCGCCGACCTGCCGGCCGTCGAGGTAGAGCCTCATGCCGCTCGGCGAGAGGGTGGCCACCGCGTGGTGCCAGGCCCCGTCGTTGTAGCTGGCGGTGCTGCTCACCACGAGCCTGCTGGCGTTCGGCCGCACCCCGAAGTGGATCCGGCCGGCGTTGTCCATGTACAGCTGCCGGTCGTGCCGGCTCGAGCTGCCCGCCGTGTTGCGGTTGCTCCAGCCGACCAGGCGGCCGCCCGTGGTCGTGGTGGTCCGGAACCAGGTCTCGACCGTGAACTCGTCCGGCGGGTGTCCCTGCGTGCCGGTGGCCGCCCACCCGGCGGTGGTGCCGTTGAAGGTGGCTGCGCCGTCGGTGTCGCCGCCGATCGCTCCCGGGGTGCCGCGGGTGACCCCGGTGCTCGCGGTGAGCGGGAGGAAGCCGACCGTGTCACCCATCGCGGTGCCGGAGGCCTCACCCATCCGCCAGTAGTCGGTGGGCTCGTCGTCGTAGACGGCCTTGACGTACGCACTGTCCGCGCCGCTGGACGCCACCGTCACGCTCGTCCAGGGAGAGTTGGCGACGTTGCCGAAGGGGTCCGTCACCACGACCCGGTACTGGTGCGTCGACCCGGGGGCCAGCCCCGTGTCGGTGACGCCCATCGTGAACGGGTTCCAGAACCGCGCGGTGGTGCTGCGGGTGTGGATGAGCCCGGCCGCGTTCTGCGTGTCCCGGTAGACCCGGTACGTCAGGTGCTCGTTGTCGATGTCCTCGTTGGTGCGCCAGTTGACGCGCACCTTGCCCGCCTCGGTGGAGCGCACGTTGAGCGGGTAGGTCGCGTTGAACAGCGACGGGCCCTTCCTGTTGGGCGCCTTGCCGCTGAACGTGAACCGGGTGAGGCCCTGCTGGCTGGTGCCGTTGACCCGGGTGAACTCCCCGCCCAGGACGACGTAGTCGTCGTTCCCGACGACGCTCCACGGCCCCTGGGCCTGGCCGGTGAACGTGCCGGCGTTGATGTTCGGGAACCAGCCGAGCATCGAGGATCGGGGCTGGCCCTCGAAGTTGGCGTACCGGCCCTGGTCGGGCTCCCACGTCACGGTGCCCGTCGGCTCCTTGCCGAGCGCGATGGCGCGGTAGTAGGGGTAGTCGCCGACGCCGCCGGCCCCCTGCCGGACGCCGTCGATGTTCTCGCAGTAGTGGGTGTGGCTGGCGCCGTACACCACGTCGCCGATCGGGTAGACGCCGTACATGTCCCCGTGGCAGTCGTCGAGCCAGCGGACCTCGCCGGCGTTCCAGCTCGCCGCGAACACCCCTTCCCAGGTGCCGCCCGTGCGCCCGTAGGTCCAGCCGCCGCCGTAGATGTACTCGCCGTCGGTGGCCAGGGTGTCGATCGCGCCGTCGACGGTGCCGTTGCGCACGTACTGGTTGGTCTGGAACGGCAGGCTCGCGCCGGTGGTGGCGTCGACCATCCCCAGGCCGTACCCGGGGTTGCTCGAGCCGTTGAGCGCGGTGAAGCCACCGCCGACGGCGACCTTGGTGCCCTCGGGGTTGATCGTCAGCGCCGCGACCGTCCCGCCGGTGGCCTGCGGCGCCCAGTCGAGCAGCGCGCCGTTCGAGGCGTTGAACGCCGCGAGGTTCTGGCGGTTGACGCTGCCGACCCCGAGGAAGGACCCGCCGACGTAGACCTTGTCGTTCGTGGCCACGACGGCGGCCACGTCGTAGTTGACCGGCGGCGCGAAGTTCGCGACGAGCGCTCCGGTCGCCGCGTCGAAGGCGGCGACGCGGCGCCGCGTCTGCCCGTTGACGGACGTGAACTCGCCGCCGACGTAGATGCGGCTCTTGTCCGGGGAGACGGCGATCGAGCGCACCTGCTGGTTGAACGTCGGCGCGAAGGACGTCATCTGCCCCGTGGTGACGTTGAAGGCCAGCATGTTGCCGCGGGGAACGGTGCTCTGCCCGGGCGCCGCCCCCGCCGGCCGGGCGTCGGTGAAGTTCCCGCCCACGTAGACGATGTCCCCGACCATCGCCATCGCCCACACGACACCGTTGATCTGCGGCGTGGGCAGCTCGTCCGCGGAGACCGTGACCGGCGTCGCGGGGTCGCCGGGGTCGGCCGGCGCCGTGTCCGCCTGCGCCCTCGGCACACCACCGAGGCTGAGACCCGTGACGGACAGTGCCGCGGCCAGAACCGCGGCGAGGAGGAGCCGCAGCACCCTCCCGGGTGCTGCCGGCAATGCGCTCGAACTGATCACCTCGATCAACCCCACATTCGCTGAGAGTGGTAAGGGTCCGCGTCGCGTGGAGCGAGCGGGGTGCCCGTGGCGGCCGCCACGGGTGGAGAGAGCTTCCGGTCCGTGACTCCCCTGTCAGTCGACGGCGCCCTCGAAGGCCACGGTGGGCGCCTCGCCCGTGTAGCTGATCTCGACGCGGACGTCGTCACGCTGGTCCTCGGGAACGGCGAAGACGTACGTCCCGGTGGCCGAGGCGCCGGCCGCCAGCTCGCCCTGGAGAGGCGCGCTGCCCTGCCCGAAGTCGGTGGCGGGGGTGCGGTCCCCGCCGTAGGAGAGGTAGCCGACCACGCCGTCCAGCGCGATCGGCGCGTCCGAGCCGTTGGTGGCGCGGACGGTCACCTCCAGCGCGGGACCGGCGACCTCACCCGGTGCACGCGCGACCCCCTGCACCCCACGGACCCCGGCCAGCCGCACGGTCAGCCCGGTGCCGAAGTCGCCGGTCCCGTCCAGGTCGACCGGGGCCTGCGTGCGCACCGACCCGACCGGCACGGTTCTGCCCTGCCCGGGCGTACTGGGCGCACCCGGGCTCGGTGACGGGATGGTGGAGCCGTCCGGCATCGTGGTCGGGGCAGGCTGCGGTGGCGCCCCGGTCGCCGTCGCCGTCGCCGACGGGGTGGCGGACGCTGTGGCGACCGCCGACGGCGCGGCGTCGTCGACCCCGGCGGGCCCACCGCCGTCGCGCGAGGCGGAGACACCCCACCCCACGCCCGCGAGCACCGCGACGAGCGCCGCGGCCACGAGGGCGCGCCTGCGCGCCGTGGCCCCCACGTCAGCGGACCTTCCCGGGGACGCACCGCCCCCCGACGCGGACGTATCCGTCCCCATCAGGCCAGGGGGCATGCCCCATCCGCTCCGAGGTGTACGCAACCATTCCGTCGCCCCATTCCCCCCCGGCTGAAGCGAGTATCAGATGGGGAGTGAGGGCGCGTCCCCCGTTTGAAAATCACTTGTCCCCCGCCCCAAAAGGGCCGCTTCCTCCAGCACCGAGAGGCGGTCGGCGCCCGCTGCGCGACCCCCGCGGACGACGGCGTCACGGAGCCTTAGCATGGGTGGCGAGGGACTGACCGAGATGCGTGCCCGTCGCGACGATGCGAGCCGGCTGGTGGCCGTGCTGCTGGGCCTGCTCGCGCTCCTGGCCGGGCTGGGCGCGAGCGCGGCCGCCCCACCGCCCGGGAACGCGGCCACCGCCCCACGGGTGCTCGCGACCACCCTCGCCACCCCCGTCACGCCCGTGATCGCGGAGCACGTCGCCGAGGGGATCCGCCGGGCGCACGACGGGGGCTACGCCGCGTACGTCATCGAGCTCGACACCCCGGGCGGGCTCGTCACTGCCATGCGCGACATCGTCCGGGACATCCTTGGCAGCGACGTACCCGTGATCGTCTACGTCTCCCCCGCCGGTGCCCGGGCAGGATCAGCCGGGGCGATCATCTCCCTCGCGTCGCACGTGCTCGTCATGGCCCCGGGCACCACCATCGGCGCCGCGACACCGGTGGGGCCCCAGGGCGAGAAGGTGTCCGGAAAGATCGTCAACGACGCCGCCGCCCAGGCCGGCGCCCTGGCGAACCTGCGCGGGCGCGACGCGGGCTTCGCCGAGGAGGCCGTGCGCGACGGGCGCAGCATCGCGGTGGAGGAGGCGCTCCGGCTCGGCGTGGCCGACGGCCGCGCCACCGACCTGGCCGGGGCCCTGAGGGTCGCGGACGGCCGCGAGGTCACCGTCGCGGGCGACCGCACGGTCACCGTCGCCACCGCCGACGCCACCGTCGACCGCCAGGACCTGAGCCTGTTCCGGCGCGTCCTGCAGGTCCTCGTGGACCCGGACCTCACGTTCCTCCTGCTCGTCCTCGGCGCCCTGGGCCTCATCTACGAGCTGGCGACCCCTGGGGTCGGGATCGCCGGGTCCGTGGGCGCGGTGTCGCTCGTCATCGCCCTCTTCTCCCTCTCCGTCCTTCCGGTCGCGGCCGTCGGCGTCCTGCTGCTCCTGCTCGCCGTCGGGCTGTTCGCCGCCGAGGCGTTCGCGCCCGGGACCGCCGGTTTCGCCCTCGGAGGTGCCGTCGTGCTCGTGCTCTCCTCGTTCTTCCTCTTCGACTCCTCCGAGGGCGTCTCGGTCGACCCGGCCGTCGCCGTGCCGCTGGCCGCCGTGCTGTTCGTCGGCGCGGTCCTCGCGGGCCGGCTCGTCATGCGCACGCGGCACCTGCCCTCGACCACCACCGGGGGCGACCTGCTCACGGGCCGCACCGTGCGGCTCGCCGAGGCCGACGGCGCCACGGGCCGTGCGTTCACCGAGGGGACCTGGTGGTCCGTGCGCAGCACCGGTGCCACCCTCGTGCCCGGGGGTGACGTCACCGTGGTCGGGCTCGACGGGCTCACGCTGGTCGTCGAGCCGCAGGCGTCCGCCCCGGAGCCGCAGACCCGCGCCTCGGAGTCCCCGGCCCCTGGCTCGGCCGAAGTCCTGCCGTCGGCGCCGCCGGTAGGCGCCCAACCCGGGGCACCGCTCGACGACGACGCAGCCACCGTCGTCGAGCCGCGCGTCGTGCCCGACCCGGCGGTCGCCGTCGACGAGCGGGTGGTCCCGGGCCCCGCCGTCGTCGACCGGCCGGCCGGGACGCAGCAGCCGATCACCACCGGAACGGCCTGGGGGACCGAAAGGAAGGACTCCGCATGAGCACCGCACTTCTCGTCGGCCTCGGGGTGGCCGCCCTCGTCGTCCTGCTCCTCCTCGCCGCGGCCGTGCACGTGCTGCCCGAGTACGAGCGCGGCGTGATCCTGCGCCTCGGGCGCATCCAGCCGCTGAAGGGGCCGGGCCTCATCGTCATCGTCCCGGTCGTCGACCGCCTGACCCGGGTGAACCTGCGCACGCAGACCTACGACATCCCGCCGCAGGACATCATCACGCGCGACAACGTGACGGTCCGCGTCAACGCGGTGACCTACTTCAACGTCATCGACGCGATCCGCTCGGTGCTGTCCATCGACGACTACCGCTTCGGCACCCAGCAGATCGCGCAGACCACCCTGCGCTCGATCCTCGGCCAGACGGCGCTGGACGACCTGCTGACCAAGCGTGACGAGGTCAACCAGCGCCTGCAGCAGGTCATCGACTCCGTCACCGACCCGTGGGGCGTGAAGGTCACCATCGTCGAGGTCAAGGACGTCATCCTGCCCGAGGGCATGCGGCGCGCGATGGCCCGGCAGGCCGAGTCCGAGCGCGACCGGCGCGCCAAGGTCATCCACGCGCTCGGCGAGAAGGAGGCTGCCACGAACCTCGGCGAGGCCGCCGTCGTGCTCGAGGCCCACCCCGCCGCGCTGCAGCTGAGGGTGCTGAGCACCCTCCTGGAGGTGGGGTCGGAGCAGAACTCCACGATCGCCTTCCCCATCCCCATGGAGTTCCTGCGCACGCTCGACCCCACCCGCGCGACCGCCGCGGGCGACGGTCGGCCGGGCGCGGGCCCGACGGTCTCCGCGCCGGCGCCGGTCGCCCCACCGCCCACTGCCCCACCGGTCGCCCCACCGGCCACCGCTCCACCGGCCACGGCCCCGCCGGCCACGGCACCGCCGGACGTGCCGCCCGCGAGCGCGGCCGCGTGACGGCGACGGCGCGGGGCGCAGGCAGGTCGGCCCAGCCTCCGGCGTCGGTGCCGCGCCCTACGCTTCGACCATGAGCACCACCTCCCCCGTCCCGCGCACCGACCCGAACGTGTGGCCGCCGCCCCAGTGGGAGCTGCGGCTGCGGGCCCGGGAGGTCGAGCTGCCCGAGTGGGCGGAGGACGCCCCGGACCGGGCGGTCGTGGTCGCGACCGACCGTGGCGTGCTGCAGGTGC
Organism: Georgenia soli; assembly: GCF_002563695.1. Taxonomy (NCBI): domain Bacteria; kingdom Bacillati; phylum Actinomycetota; class Actinomycetes; order Allobogoriellales; family Allobogoriellaceae; genus Georgenia; species Georgenia soli. The sequence continues at coordinate 1,639,310 of NZ_PDJI01000004.1, forward strand.
ACTCGTTCGAGGTCTCCACGGGCCGGCTCGTCCCCGCCACGGACCGGCCGCAGGGCACCACCACGTGCGCCATCGACCCGCGCGGCGCGTGGGTGTGGTGGTTCGACGACACCGACGGCGACGAGTTCGGCCGGTGGCGCCGCCAGCCGTTCGGCTCCCCGCCGGGGCAGGGCGTGCAGGACCCGATCAACCTGCCCGACTCCTACCCCGCGGGGCTGCTGCTCGCCCGGGACGGCACCGCCGTCGTCGGCCGGACCGACGACCGCGGCACCACGGTGCACCAGGTGGTGGTCGGCGGTGCCGGCTACGGCACGGACACCCCGGTGCTGCTGTACCGCCACACCAACGACGCCGTCGCCGCGGCGCTGTCGCACGACGGCAACCTCGTGGCGGTCGAGCACTCCGAGCGCGGCGACAACCGCCGCCCCGCGCTGCGGGTGGTGCGCTCCGACACGGGTGCCGTCGTCGCCGACCTGGACGACGGCCCGGGCCGGGCGCTCAGCGCCATCGACTTCGCCCCGCTCGACGGCGACCTGCGGCTCCTGGTGGGCCACGAGCGGCGCGGCCGGTCCGAGCTCGCCGTGTGGGACCTGGGCACCGCGCTGGTGCAGGACGTGCGGCTGACCGACGGTGCCGGTGACCCGCTGCCCGGCGAGGTGACCGAGGCGTGGTGGTACCCCGGCGGGCGGGAGCTGCTGGTCGCCGTCGACCACCTCGCGCGCACGCGCCTGTACCGCCACGTCCTGGCGACCGGCACGACGACGCCGCTCGGCCCCCCGGACGGCTCCGTCGCCGAGGCCGGCCCGCGGCCCGACGGCGACGTGTGGCTGCGTTGGTCCTCCGCCGCCCAGCCGCGGCAGGTCATCTCCGCCCGCACCGGCCGCGAGGTGGTCAGCGCCGGCGGGCACCGTCCCGCCCCCTCGGTGCCGGTCCGCGACGTGTGGGCCGACGGGCCCGGCGGCCGGGTGCACGCGCTGCTGCGCGTCCCGGAGGCCGGCTCCGCCCCGTACCCCACCGTCGTCGACCTGCACGGGGGGCCGGCGTGGCACCGGTCCGACTCCTTCTCCCCCTACCTGGCGGCCTGGGTCGACCACGGCTTCGCCGTCGTCTCGGTCAACTACCGCGGGTCCACGGGGTACGGCACCGCGTGGCGGGACGCGCTCGAGGGCCGCGTCGGGCTGACGGAGCTGGAGGACGTCGCGGCGGTGCACGACGCGCTGGTGGCCGAGGGGGTGGTGGACCCGGCGCGGTCCGTGCTCGTCGGGGCGTCGTGGGGCGGGTATCTCACCCTGCTCGGGCTGGGCACGCAGCCGGACCGGTGGGCGCTGGGGCTCGCGGACGTCCCGGTGGCGGACTACCTGACGGCGTACCACGAGGAGATGCCGGACCTGCAGGCGTTCGACCGCTCGTTGTTCGGCGGCTCACCCGAGGAGGTGCCGGACCGCTACCGGGAGTCCAGCCCGCTGACCTACGTCGACGCCGTCCGCGCGCCGGTGCTGATCACGGCGGGCCGCAACGATCCTCGGTGCCCGCTCGGGCAGATCGACTCCTACGTGGGCGCGCTGCGGGCCCGTCCCGACCACGGGGCCGCGGTCGAGCTGTACACGTACGGGGCCGGGCACGGCTCGGTCGTGGACGACGAGGAGGTCTCGCAGCTGCGCCGTCAGCTGGACTTCGTGGCCCGCCACCTGCCGACCGGCTGAGCGTCCTGCACAGTTCGTGCGGGACGGTCGGCAAGGGCACGGGAACGGCACGCCCGAGGGCAGACACAACCGCACGCGTGCTGCCATGCTTCGGCCATGTCCGCGCAGCCGACGACGGCGTCAGCAAGGTGGCGAGCACTCGTGCCCCGGCCCGACGACCCGGGACTGGCACGGCTCGCCGTCCGGCTGGGCATCGTCGCGCTGGTGCTGTCCGTGGTGGTCCTTGCCGTCGCGCTGGTGCGCCCGCGCCTGGAGCCGGGTCCGGCCAGCGGGGCCGTCGGGTCGACGCTGGACGCCACGGCCGACGCGTACACGTTCACGGACCCGGACGAGGCGGCCGCCGTCTACTCCGTGCGCAACGCCGGGCTGCTGCCGGTCACCGTCCACTCCGGGCCTCTGGATGACGGCGGAGCGGCAGACGTCCTCGACGGGGCCGTCACCGATGCGGACCTGCTCACCGGGGTGGCGGTGCCGTCGCGCACCGTCCCGGCGGGCGGAGAGGTCGCGGTGCGGGTGACGGTCGAGTGGCCGCGGTGCGCCGCCTTCGCCGCCGGCTCGGGCGTCGAGCGCGCTGAGATCGCGCTCGCCACCACCGTGCTCGGTGTGCCGGGGAGCGCCGTCGTCCAGCTCAGCCCGGCACTCGGGCTGCGCGCGACCACCCCGGTGGAGCCCGCCCACGACTGCGACGGCGTCCTCCACGTGGGCGACGGCTGACCTCTGACCCTGCCCCATCCCCACGGGCGCGCACCGTTCCCTGGGCGCGACCGGCTGTGCCCCTGCCCCCTCGCGAGAACGCCCTAAGTGCTCATCGGCGAGCGCGGACGGGCACTTAGGGCGTTGTCGTGGCAGTCACGGCCGGCAGAGCTGCAGCCCCGGGCAGCTCGGCCGGTTCCCCCTCGGTGAGAGGCCACTACAGGTGCCGAGCCGGCGCGGACGCCCACCTGTCCAGCGCGCGACGGACCGTCCGGGCGATCAGTCCAGGTACGGCAGCCTCACGGGCCGTGAAGCGCAGGAGGCGAGCCCCACCGTGCAGCAGGAGCAGGTCCTGACGACTTCTGTCGTGCAGCAGCGCCTTGGGGGCCTCGTGGTAGTCCCGCCCGTCGAGCTCGCCCAGCAGCCAGATGCCGCCGTCGAGACGCCACCCCATGTCGCCTCGTCCGAGCAGGATTCCGTCGCCGTCGAGAATCTCCACCTGGAGGTCGTCGGGCGGTACCCCGTGCTCGATGCAGTCCACACGGCCGAAGCTCTCGAGCGGTGACTCTGCTCGGCCGTCCGCCTCTGCCCACCACTCGTGCGTCCGCGCCACTCCGCGTCGGCCGCGTGCAAGTGCGTGCGCGCGTTCGAGTCCCGGTCCGTCGATGAGACGACGACGCAGCATGGAGTCCATCACCGCGACAGCGTTTCGATGCGGCAGCTCCGGCACCGCCTGCGCCAGCGCCCACTCCGGAGCTGCGACGCGGAACCCGCCCGCCAGCACGGTGCGCATACCGGAGTCGAACTGCCTCACGACGACGCTGACAGAACCCTCGACGTCTCGTGACGGTACGTCCGTGGCCGGCGCGACGGTCGCGCGCGCGACAGGTGCCGGCGTCCTACGCCATTGAGTGCCATAGATCGCCACCTGCGACGTGTCGGTCGACGGAAGCCCTTCTGCGCCCAGCAGAGCGAGTGCCGTGGTGCCCACCGCCGCAGCCGTGGGGCCATGACGCAAGAGCCCGGTGAGCGCCGTCCTCCGCCCGCGCTCCGACCAGTCGCGAGGCTTCGTCGGGTCGACGTCGAACACGCCACGGCACACCCGGGACCAGGTGCCGGAGCGGCACAGGCGGGTCCGGACCGGTGCGGTCAGACCGTGCGCCTCGGCCTGCCTCGCCGACACGAGGCCGCTCTGCCGCTCAGCCAGGTGGTGCAGCGATGCCGGCACGGAACGCGTCATCGCCCCAGACGACCATCTCCGCACCGCCAGGAGGCCGTACCCTCGCGGCAGCTGTGGAGCGGCGGTCATCGCAGTCCCTGTGTACAACCCGCTCGCGTGGTTCGGCCTTCCTCACGTGCCGGGGCCACCCTTGCCTCAGGTGACGAGAACGCCCTGACTGCCCGTTCCAAGCTGGAAATGAGCAGTCAGGGTGTTCTCGCGGGTGGAGGGCGCGGCAGGGCGTTGCCGCGGCGGGTGGAGGGCGCGCCGGGGCGTCGCCGCGGCGGGCGGAGGACGCGACGGGGGCGTTGCCTCGGCGGATGAAGGGCGCGACGGGGCGTTGCCCCATCGCTCAGGCGGCGACGAGCTCCTTGGCAAGCAGCTCGGCGATCTGCACGGCGTTGAGCGCGGCGCCCTTGCGCAGGTTGTCCCCGACGACGAACATCGCCAGACCCCGGCCGTCCGGCACCGACTGGTCGGTACGGATGCGTCCGACGAAGGTGTCGTCGGCCCCGGCGGCCTGGAGCGGCGTCGGGACGTCGGCCAGCTCGACGCCCGCGGCGTCCGCGAGCAGCTCACGCGCCCGCTCGGGGCTGATCGGCCGGGCAAACTCGGCGTTGATCGAGAGGGCGTGGCCGGTGAAGACGGGCACCCGCACGCAGGTGCCGGCCACGGCGAGGTCGGGCAGCTCGAGGATCTTCCGGGACTCGTTGCGGAGCTTCTGCTCCTCGTCCGTCTCCTCCGAGCCGTCGTCGACGATCGAGCCGGCCAGGGCGACGACGTCGAACGCGATCGGCGCCACGTACTTGTTCGGCTCCGGGAAGGTCACTGCGGAGCCGTCGAGCGCCAGCTTCGTCATGTCCTGGTCGACGGCGGCGCGGACCTGCCCCTCCAGCTCCTCGACCCCGGCGACGCCCGAGCCCGAGACGGCCTGGTAGGTGGAGACCACCAGGCGCTGCAGGCCGGCCTCGGCGTCGAGCACCTTGAGCGTGGGCATCGCGGCCATGGTGGTGCAGTTCGGGTTCGCGATGATGCCCCTGGGGCGGTCGGCCATGGCGTGCGGGTTGACCTCGGAGACCACGAGGGGCACCTCCGGGTCCTTGCGCCACGCGGAGGAGTTGTCGACGACGACCGCGCCGGCCGCGGCGAAGCGGGGGGCGTGCCCGCGCGAGGCGGTGGCCCCGGCGGAGAAGAGGGCGACGTCGATCCCGGCGAGGTCCGCCGTCGCCACGTCCTCGACGACGACGTCCTGGCCGCGGAAGGGCAGGGTGGTGCCGGCCGAACGGGCGGAGGCGAAGAAGCGCACGGCCTGGGCAGGGAAGTCGCGCTCCTCGAGCAGCTGGCGCATGACCCGGCCGACCTGGCCGGTGGCTCCCACCAGCGCGACAGTGATCCCGACGTTGTTCTGGCTCATCGGCCCGTCCCTCCGTACACGACTGCCTCGGACTCGTCCGAGTCGAGGTCGAACGCGGTGTGGACCGCGCGCACGGCGGCGTCGAGGTCCTCGATCCTGGTGACGACGGAGATGCGGATCTCCGACGTCGAGATCATCTCGATGTTGATGCCGGCCTTCGACAGGGCGCCGAACAGCTTGGCCGAGACGCCCGGGTGCGAGCGCATCCCGGCGCCGACGAGGGAGAGCTTGCCGATCTGGTCGTCGTAGCGGACCTCGGTGAACTGCAGCGTGTCCTCGGCCTCCTCGATCGCGCGCATGGTGGCGCGGCCGTCGGCCTCCGGCAGGGTGAAGGAGATGTCGGTGCGGCCGGTGCGCTGGGTCGAGATGTTCTGCACGATCATGTCGACGTTGGCCTCGGCGCCGGCGACCACCTCGAACAGCTTGGCGGCGATGCCGGGGACGTCGGGGACACCGACGACGGTGATCTTGCCCTGGCTGCGGTCGTGGGCGACGCCGGAGATGATCGGGTCTTCCATGGCTTCCTCCTCGGCCTCGGTCCCGACGGGCTTGTCGGTGACCCAGGTGCCTTCCTTGTTCGAGAACGACGAGCGCACGTGCAGCGGGACGCCGTAGCGGCGGGCGTACTCCACCGCCCGCAGGTGCAGGATCTTCGCGCCGTGGGCGGCGAGCTCGAGCGTCTCCTCGTAGGTGATGCGGTCGACCCGGCGGGCCGCGGGCACGATCCGCGGGTCCGCGGTGAACAGGCCGTCCACGTCGGTGTAGATCTCGCAGACGTCCGCCTGCAGGGCGGCGGCGAGGGCGACGGCGGTCGTGTCCGACCCGCCGCGGCCGAGCGTGGTCACGTCGTTGAGCTCGTTGACGCCCTGGAACCCGGCGACGATCGCCACCTGGCCGGCGTCGATCGCCTTGAGGATGCGCTCCGGGACGACGCCGACGATCGAGGCCTTGCCGTAGCGGGTGTCCGTGCGCAGCCCGGCCTGCTGGCCGGTGTAGGACCGGGCCTTGACCCCGAGCTCGTTGATGGCCATGGCGAGCAGCGACATCGAGATCCGCTCGCCGGCGGTCAGCAGGATGTCCATCTCGCGCGCGGGCGCGTCGGCGGTGATCTGGCCCGCGAGGTCGAGCAGCTCGTCCGTGGTGTCGCCCATGGCGGAGACGACCACGACGACGTCGTCGCCGGCCCGCTTGGTCTCGACGATCCGGCGGGCGACGCGCTGGATGCTGGCGGCGTCGGCGACGGAGGAGCCGCCGAACTTCTGCACGACGAGGGCCACGGGGGGATCTCCGGAACTCAAGAGGGGTACACGCGGGCCGCTCCGGGCGGCCGAGAGGACTGGGCCAGTGTAGTGACGTCTCATCTTGCGGGCCCAGGTCCGCCCGCATGGCGGACCCGGCACGGGTACGCCCCGCCGGCGGAGCGCCGGAGGGCCGGAACGGCCCGGAGCCGCGGGAATCTCGCCCCGCCGCCGACGACCTTCGCAGGCCAGGCTCCGCCGTCGTCGGCCGGGATGACGAAGATCACCCCCAGTACTGCTGGACCGTCTGGTAGCCCAGGCGGAGCACGAGCGCCCCGACGACGACGATGAAGATGACGCGGACGAACCCGCTCCCCTTCGCCACGGCCATGCGGGCCCCGATGTAGCCGCCCACGAGGTTCGCGGCCCCGACGGCGAGCCCGAGCGACCAGATCACGGCGCCGTGCGGGACGAAGAAGACGAGCGCGCCGGCGTTGGTGGCGAAGTTGACGATCTTCGCGATCGCGGAGGCGGGGAGGAACGCGTAGCCGAGGACCCCGACCAGGGAGATGACGAGGAAGCTCCCGGTGCCCGGGCCGAGCAGGCCGTCGTAGGCGCCGATGAGCAACCCCAGCCCCAGCGCGGCCCCCACGTGCCGGTTGCCCTCCCAACGCAGCACGGTGGTGCGGCCGACGGAGGGCCGCGCCAGCGTCCAGGTGGCGACGGCGACGCACGCCACGAGGATGATCGGCGTGAACGCCTCGGCCGGGATACGGCTGGCGACGGCGGCCCCGGCGATCGCCGCGACGAAGGCCGCGACGGCCATCGGGGCGGCGGTGCGCAGGTCCGGGCCGACCCGCCGGTAGTACGTCAGGGCGCTGATCGAGGTGCCCATGATGGAGCCGACCTTGTTGGTGGCGAGCGCCTGGACGGGCGCGATGCCCGGGACGAGCAGCAGGGCCGGCAGCTGGATGAGGCCGCCGCCGCCGACCACCGCGTCGACCCAGCCGGCGGTCAGCCCGGCGAGCACCAGCAGGATGATGGTCAGGGCGTCGATCTCGAGCACGTGGGCCATCCCACCATGCCGACGCGGTCGCCGATGACCGCCGTCCGGTTTCCGGGGTCAGGCCTCGATGCGCCGGCGGCCCTCGAACGCGCGGCCCAGCGTCACCTCGTCGGCGTACTCCAGGTCGCCGCCGACGGGCAGCCCGGAGGCGAGCCTGGACACGGGGATGTCCATGCCCCGCAGCATGCGCGCGAGATAGGTGGCGGTCGCCTCGCCCTCGATGTTGGGGTCGGTGGCGAGGATGACCTCCTCGACGGCACCGTCGGCGAGCCGGCTCATCAGCTCGCGGATGCGCAGGTCGTCCGGGCCCACGCCGTCGATCGGGTTGATGGCGCCGCCGAGCACGTGGTACTTGCCGCGGAACTCGCGGGTGCGCTCGATAGCGACGACGTCCTTGGCCTCCTCCACCACGCACAGCACGGCGGGGTTGCGGCGCGGGTCGGTGCAGATGCGGCACTGGGCGTGCTCGGAGACGTTGCCGCAGATCTCGCAGAAGCGGACCCGGGCCTTGACCTCGGTGAGCGCGTGCGCGAGCCGGCCGACGTCCTCGGCGTCGGCCGAGAGGATGTGGAACGCGATGCGCTGCGCGCTCTTCGGGCCGACGCCGGGCAGCCGGCCGAGCTCGTCTATCAGGTCCTGGACCGCACCTTCGTACACGCGTACCAGCCTACGGCGCGGCCGGGCCGTCGGCGGACACGGTGATCTCCTCGATCACGGTGCCGCCGAGAACCTGCGCCACGAGGGGCGCCCCGACCATGCCCGATCCCTCGGCGTCGGGGTCGTCGCGGGACGGGGTGTCGTCGGCGAGGGCGACGGTAGGCCGGTGGACACGCTCCGGCGCGGGCCGTACGGACGCCTCCGGAGCCGACGGCGCCGAGCGGACGTACCCCGGCTCGCCCGGGTCGTCGTCCACGGGCTCGGGCGGCAGCGGGTAGTCCGGCTCACCCGGGCCCGCGGGGACCGCCGCGGCTGTCACCCCCGTCGGGGCCGAGGCGGCGGAGCCTGCGGTCGGGCCGACGGCGGAGCCGGGCGCAGCAGAGCCGGGGTCCGCGGGGCCGGGGCCTGCCGGGCCGGGGCCTGTCTGGTTCGGGCGCGCCGTGCCGTGAACCGCGGAGCCTCGACCTGCGGCGGCGGGCGCCGCCGTGCCGGGGCGTGGGGCGCCGGCCACGGGGGCCCCGGCGTACCGGGTGGCCGGACCGGTCGTCGTCGCCTGTGCCGGGGCGGGGCTCGCCCAGCTGCTGCGGGCGTCGGCCACCGCGCTGGACGGCGTGGGTGCGCTCACCGGCGTGCCCCCCGCGGGGGCGGGACCCGCCGAGGGCCGTGACTGGCCACCGCCGGGCCCGCCGTCGTCGACGACGCCCTCCACGCGGAGCTGCACGCCGAGGGTCTCGACGAGGGCGCGCTGGACGAACTCGGCGTGGGGTCCGCTGCGGAACGTGCTCGCGAGACCGGGCGTGCTGAAGATGAGGCGCAGGGCGCCGTTGGCCACCGGGCCGGGCTGGGCGTTCTGCTTCACGAGCGCCCACGTGGAGCGCTTCAGCCGAGCCAGCATGTCGATGACCTCGGGCCAGCGGTGCCGGATCATCTCGGCGTCCGCCCCCGCCTCGGGCGCGGGCGGGGCTGCCGCTGCGCGAGGCGCGGCAGGCCGATCGGCCGGCGGTGGCGTCTCCCGCCCGGCCGGCGCGCCCTGGGCTGCGGGCGCGCTCGGCGCTCCCGGCCCGGCCTGCGCGCCCGGCGCGTTCTCGTGCGGGCGAGCCGCGTGGTCCTCCGGCGCTTCCTGCGACGCCGATACCGCAGACGACGCCGGAGCGACCTCTCCCGCCGGCTCCCCCACCGGCCCGGCGGCCACCGGGGCGGTCTGCGGCTCGGGCGCCTGCGCGACAGGCGTCTGGGCCGCAGGGGTCGGCTGAGGCACCGGCGTCTGCTCGGCGGGCGTGGCCGGGGGCGCGGGCACGCTCTGCGCAGCGGCCGGCGGCGCCGGGGCGACCTGTGGCGGGGTGACCGGTGCGGCGACCTCCCGGATCGGCCGCGGCGCGGCGGGCGGCAGGCTGGTTCCGCCGTCGACGAGCTGGCGCTCGAGACGGTCGAGGCGGGCCCCGTAGCCGGCGTCGCCCCCGTCGGCACCCGGCAGCAGGAGGCGGGCGCAGAGCAGCTCGAGCTGCAGGCGCGGGGAGGTGGCGCCGCTCATCTCGGTGAGGGCGTCGTTGACGAGGTCGGCGGAACGGGAGAGCTGCGCGGGCCCGAGGTGGCGCGCCTGGGCACGCATCCGCTCGAGCTGGTCCGCGGGCACGCCTCGCAGCGCGGCGGCGGCGTGGTCGCCGGCCATGGCGATGACCACGAGGTCACGCACACGCTGGAGCAGGTCCTCGACGAAACGCCGCGGGTCGTGACCGGTCTCGATGACGCGGTCGACCACCCGGAACAGGCTCGCGCCGTCACGGGCGGCGAGGGAGTCCACGACGTCGTCGAGCAACGCCGAGTCGGTGTAGCCGAGCAGCGCCACGGCCCGCTCGTAGTCGAGGCCCGTGTCCTGCGCGCCGGCGATGAGCTGGTCGAGCACCGAGAGGGTGTCTCGGACGGAGCCGCCGCCCGCCCGCACCACCATCGGGAGCACTCCGCCGCCGACGTGGACGCCCTCGGACGCGCACAGCTGCTCGAGGTAGGTGAGCAGCTGCTCCGGCGGAACCAGCCGGAACGGGTAGTGGTGGGTGCGGGACCGGATGGTGCCGATGACCTTGTCCGGCTCCGTCGTCGCGAAGATGAACTTGATGTGGGCGGGGGGTTCCTCGACGAGCTTGAGCAGGGCGTTGAAGCCCTGCGCCGTCACCATGTGGGCCTCGTCGAGGATGAAGATCTTGTAGCGGTCCCGGGCCGGGGCGAAGCTGGCGCGCTCGCGCAGCTCGCGGGCGTCGTCGACACCGTTGTGCGAGGCCGCGTCGATCTCGACGACGTCGAGCGAGCCGGGGCCGCCGCGCGCCAGCTCGACGCAGGACGGGCAGGTGCCGCACGGGGTGTCGGTGGGGCCCTGCTCACAGTTGAGGCAGCGGGCCAGGATGCGGGCGGAGGTGGTCTTCCCGCAGCCGCGCGGGCCGGAGAAGAGGTAGGCGTGGTTGGCCCGGTCCGCGCGCAGCGCCGCCATCAGCGGTTCGGTCACGTGCTCCTGGCCGATGACCTCCTGGAAGGTCTCCGGCCGGTAGCGGCGGTACAGGGCTGTGCTCACGCACCGAGGTTAGCCGCGCGCACCCACACCTGGCACACGCCCTCGTCAGGGCTGTGCACGGCCGGCCGGGAATGTAAGGACCCCCCGTGCACCCGCCAGAGCTCACCTACCCTTGCTGCCTTCCGGCCCTGGGGGAGTTCGGCAAGATGACGCCGCACGAGGGGTCGCGAGCAAGTCTAACGGACCGTCGAGGCTGTGTGTGCACGGGTGACCAAGCCCACCTTGGCGGCCGCACCCCCGTGGTCGAGGCGCCGCGCCCTGTCGGGTATCCTCGACACTCGAAAGTCCGCCGCAAGGCGTCTTTCCCCAGGAGGATTCGCCTAGTGGCCTATGGCGCACGCTTGGAAAGCGTGTTGGGTTAACGCCCTCGGGGGTTCGAATCCCCCATCCTCCGCCGATCGAATCGGGTGCCCGCTCCGGCGGGCACCCGATTCGTCTTTCTGCCCGCGTGCGCGCCCTCGCCTCCCGCGCGCGCCCGGGCCCGTGGTCGTCGGCCGTACGAGGGTCCGGCGCCGAGCCGTCGAGCGACGCCAGGCGGAAGTACTCGGCGGCGACCAGCAGGTTGTCGACCCAGCGGGACGGGTGGGTGGAGCGACCCACCCACGGTCCCCCCGGTTCGCCCGTCGACGACACGCCGCCGCGCGCTCCCGTGACCTACTTCACCGCCGCGGATCCGGCGTCTTTCCGGGCCTGCCGCGAACCCGCCGTCCACAGTCCGTGATCTAAACGTGACATTGGCGGTATCGACGCGCTAACGTCTGCATCGCTTCACGAACCCTCCTCGTGGAGTCTCCGGGCGGGATGCCGAACCCTGCCGCCGCCCGGGGTCGGTGCGAGATCCCGCGGCAGGGACGGGGGACCCAGTGTTCGTGGCCCGGATCTTGGTCCGGGTCTTGGGGTGAAGTGCGTGGCCGGTCCTTCGGGGCCGGGTGCGTGCCGGGCGTTCTCCCGCCCGAACCCGACAGCTCACCTCGTAGGCAGCCAGGAGAGGCCTTCGTCTTGACCAGCACCGCCATGACCTCCGCCGCGCGTGCGCGGCACCGCGCCGCCCGGCGCCCGTCCACCCCGCTGTCGTCCCTGGTCTCCGGTCCCACGGCCCGCCGCTCGCTGCTGACGGTGGCGTCCTCCGGGCTGGCGATCACCATGGCCGCGACCACCGCCGCGGCGGCCCCGGAGTCCGGGTCCACCCAGGCCCTGCCCCAGGTCGACGTGACCTCGCTGACCTCCGAGGCGCTCTCGGCGATGGTGACGACCCCGTCGGTGTCCGTGCCGGCGGACGTGACCTGGTCGGTGGAGGAGGTCGCCGCCGAGGCGACCCCCGCCCCCGAGCCCGAGCCCGAGCCGGCCCCGGTCGTCGAGCGTGCGTCCGCGCCGGCCCGCACGGCCGAGCGGGCCCCGCTGCCCGCGGCGGCCGCCCCCGCCGCGGCCGCGGCCCCCGCCGCCGCCCCGGCCGCGCCGGCCCCCTCGGCGTCGGCGTCGGCGATCGTGAACATCGCCCGCCAGTACGTCGGCACCCCGTACGTCTCGGGCGGGACGACCCCGGCCGGGTTCGACTGCTCGGGGTACACCCAGTACGTCTTCGCCCAGGTCGGCATCAGCCTCCCGCGCACCTCCGGGGAGCAGCGCTACGCCGGGACCGTGGTCTCCGCGGCCGAGGCCCGTCCGGGCGACCTGGTCTGGGGCCCGGGGCACGTGGGCATCTACACCGGCAACGGGCAGCACATCGCGGCCCGCAGCCCGGGCACCGCGCTGTACGAGTCCCCGATCTACATCTCCAACCCGGTCTTCATCCGCGTCGCCTGACGCACCCACCCGGGTGACCCGCGGCCCACGGCCGCCCACCGCACACGCCGGCGGCCCGCCCCCTCGAGGGGGCGGGCCGTCGCCGTCCAAGGAGAAGTCGTATCGCTCTCGTCCGACGCATTCCGCTCTCGTCCCGCCCGGCACGCCCCGACACCTCCGCCGAGGATCCTGCCGGGCCGTCTAGGATCCCTCGGGTGATGTTCAAGGCCGTCGGGGACGGGCGCCCCTACCCGGACCACGGCTTGACGACCCCGCGCGACTGGGCGGCCATCCCGCCGCGCCAGGTCCGGCTGGACCAGCTCGTGACCACCAAGAGCACCCTGGACCTGCGCTCGCTCCTCTCCTCCGACTCCACCTTCTACGGCGACCTCTTCGCGCACGTGGTGTCCTGGCGCGGGAACCTCTACCTCGAGGACGGCCTGCACCGGGCCCTGCGTGCCGCGCTGCAGCAGCGGCTCGTGCTGCACGCCCGCGTTCTCGAGCTGGACGCCGAGGGTCGCATCCGTGAGCAGGTCTGACTCCGTTACCGTTCCTCCTGTGACGGAGCGAACCACCCTCGACGACGACGCCGCCCTGCGACGTGCGGCCCGGCGCCGCCGGCTCCAGCAGCGCCAGACCGTCATCTTCGGCGGTCTGATCACCGTCCTGCTCGTCGCCGCCCTGCTCGCCGGCGCCGTCTGGTCCGGCCTGCTGCCGGCGCCGTTCACACGGGACTTCTCGCGCGAGGACAGCTCCGACGGACAGGTGCTCCAGCCGTGCCTGCCCGACGGCGCCACGGCGGTGCCGCTCGGCTCGATCACCGCGAACGTCTACAACGGCACGGACACCGCCGGCCTCGCCGCCACCACGGGCGAGGCGCTGGGTGCCGCCGGGGTGCTGGTCAACCAGCAGGCAAACTGGCCGCAGGGCACGTACGAGGGCACGGTGCAGATCGTGACGGGCCCGCTCGGGGTGACGGCCGGCTACTCGCTCGCCCGGCTGTTCCCGGACGCCGTCGTCACGCTGGACGGCCGCTCCGACGAGTCGGTCGACGTCGTGCTCGGGTCCGGCTACACCAAGATGATCAGCGCCGACGAGATCGCCGCGCTCGACCCGGAGGCGGCGCTGACGTCGCCCGAGGGCTGCACGCCCGTCTCAGCGCCCACCGAGGAGCCCGCGGAGGGCTGACCTCCTCGCGGTCAGCCCTCCGCGACGGCCGGTCCGGCGGCTCGTCAGCTCTCGCGCCGCAGCTCGCCGGGGTTCAGCTCTGCCCCTGCGGGCGCCGACGCGGGGGTCGCCGCCTCCTGGCTCGTGCCCCGGGCGCGGGAGATCTGCCGCATGAGGTGGTAGACGACGATCGCCGCGGCGGACCCCATCGCGATGCCCTCGAAACGCATCTCGCCTACCACCCAGGTGTAGTTGGCGATGCCCAGGATGAGGGCGACAGCCGCTGTGTTGAGGTTGACGGGGTCGGAGAAGTCGACGCGGTTCTGCACCCAGATCCGCACGCCGAGCATGCCGATCATCCCGTAGAGGACGGTCGCCGCCCCGCCGAGCACTCCGGCCGGGATCGTCGCGATCAGCTCGCCGAACTTCGGCGACATGCTCAGCAGGAACGCGACCACCGCGGCCACCAGGTAGGCGGCGGTGGAGTACACGCGGGTGGCCGCCATGACGCCGATGTTCTCGGCGTACGTCGTGGTGCCGGACCCGCCGCCCGCGCCTGCGAGCATCGTGGAGACGCCGTCGGCGAAGAGCGCCCGGCCGGTGACGTCGTCGAGATTCTCCCCCGTCATCGCCGCCACGGACTTCACGTGGCCGACGTTCTCGGCAACCAGGACGAGCACGACCGGCACGAACAGGCCCATGAGGGCCAGGTCGAACGTCGGGGTGGTGAAGTCGGGGAGCCCGACCCAGGCCGCCTCCCTCACCCCGCTGAAGTCGACCTCGCCACGCAGCTGCGCGGTGGCGTAGCCGACGAGGACGCCGAGGAGGATGGAGAGCCTGCCGAGCAGCCCCCGGAACAGCACGGTGGACAGCAGGATGGCTCCGACGGTGACGAGAGCCGTCACCGGTGCCTTCTGGACGTTGCCCCACGCCGACGGCGCGAGGTTGAAGCCGATGAGGGCCACGATGGCGCCGGTGACGGTGGGCGGCATGACGATGTCGATCCACCGCGAGCCGGCGAAGTGCACGACGAGACCGATGATCGCGAGCAGGACGCCGACGGCGACGACGCCGCCCAGCGCGGATGACCTGCCCTGCGACGCCGTAGCGGCCGTGATGGGGGCGATCAGGGCGAAGCTCGAGCCGAGGTAGCTGGGCACCCGCCCGGCCGTGACGACCAGGAACAGCACCGTGCCGACGGCGGAGAAGAACAGGGTGGTCGCCGGCGGGAACCCGGTCAGGAGCGGCACGAGGAACGTCGCGCCGAACATGGCGACCACGTGCTGCGCGCCGATGCCGATGGTGGCGGGCCAGCTCAGCCGCTCTTGCGGGGCCACCACCTCGCCGGGGCCGATGTGCCGGCCGTCCCCGTGGACCGTCCATCTGCCGAAGCCCTTGCGTGCGTTCATCGCAGCCCTCCCCGTTGTCCGTTGCGCCTGCTCCCGCATCGTCGAGGGGCCGGTTCGGGAGGACAGGCTAACGCCGATGAGCCTCGGCCCGTTCCGCGCTGTGCCATTCTGGGCGCTGGCGTGCAGGCCGGGCCACGAGGGGGACGGATGAGCTGGGGCGAGAACCAGCACGGCGGCGCCGCGGGCGCCCCGCGGCCGGACAACCCGTTCGCCTCGCCCTCCGCACGGCCGGCCCCTCCACCGCGGGCCTTCCTGCCCGACTACGCGGCCGCGCCGCTCCCGGGCGCCGGACCGTCGCCCTACATGACCTCTCCCGGGCCCGAAACGTCCATGGACGACGGCGCACCCGTCGCCTTCCCGGGCAGCGAGCTCGTGGACCGCGGCGCGGTCCTCGCCGGGCCCGGCTACACCTCGGCCGTGGTACGCAACGACCCCCTCGCCGTCGCCGCCCTGATCCTCGGGGTGCTCGCGGTGGTTCCCGGGCTGGGGGTGGCCGCCGTGGTGTGCGGGCACCTCGCGCTGCGGCGCCTCGCCGACGGCTACGCGGGCGGCCGCGGGCTGGCCGTGGCGGGCCTCGTGCTCGGCTACGTGCTCACGGCCCTGTGGGTGCTGCTCGTGCTCGCCGTCTGGGGTGTGCGGGACCTCTTCGCAGCCTGAGGCTCGCCTGTCAGCCGATGAGGACGCCGGCGATGGCGGCGCTCATGAGGTTGCCGAGCGTGCCGGCGAGCACGGCAAGCATGCCCAGCCGTGCGATGTCGGAACGCCGGTCCGGGGCGATGCCACCGAGGCCGCCGATGAGGATCGCGAGCGAGCCGAGGTTCGCGAAGCCGGTGAGGGCGAACGTGACGATCGCCTGGGTCTTCGCGGAGAAGTCCTCGGCGCGGGGCGCGAAGTCGGAGAAGGCGACGAACTCGTTGAGGACCACCTTCTGCCCCAGGAAGCTGCCCGCGTCGACCGCCTCGTTCCACGGCACCCCGACGACGAACATGATCGGGGCGAAGACGTACCCGAGCAGCTGCTGGATCGTCAGCTCGACGCCGAAGAGGCCGCCGACGGCGCCGAGGACGAGGTTCGCCAGCGCGATGAGGGCGATGAAGGCCAGCAGCATCGCGCCCACGTTGAGGGCGAGGCTCAGCCCGTCCGACGCGCCCTTCGCCGCAGCGTCGATGACGTTCGTGGGGCCGTCGTCCTCGTCGTCGGGACCGGCGTCGTCGGTCTCGGGGCCGCTGCCGGGCGTTGCGGTGTCGGTCATGACCGTCCGCCTCTCGCGGGCGGGGCGGCCGCGGTCGGTCGGGCCGAGGTCGTCGCCGTCACCGCCGTCGGCGTCGGCGTCGGACCACCGGGCATCGTCACCCGAGACCGTGCCCGCGCGGTCCTGAGCGCCCCGACGGCGGGCAAGCTCCGCCGTCGCCGCCGAGGAGGCCCCACGGCTGCCGCCGGCGACGAACCGGGCCACGAGCCCGCCCCTGGCGCCCCTGGCGCCCCTGGCGCCCCTGCGAGAATCCGCGTCGGCGGCGGTCGCGGCACGACGCTCGACGGACCCGGAAGCCGCGGCCTCCACCGCCGGTCCGTCGTCCTCGAGCGCCCCCGCCGGGACGAGGATCTTGGCCATCATCAGCGCGGCCGGCGCCGCCATGAAGCTGGCGGCGATGAGGTAGTCGAGGTTGGCGCCCAGAAGGGAGTAGCCCACGAGCACCGACCCCGCGACCGTGGTGAGTCCGCCGGCCATGACGGCGAACAGCTCGGAGCGCGTCATGCCCGAGATGTAGGGCCGGATGACCAGGGGTGCCTCGGTCTGCCCGACGAAGATGTTCGCGGCCGCGTTCATCGACTCCGGCCGGGTGGTGCCGAGGAGCTTCGCGAGTCCGCCGCCGATGATCTTCACGACCCACTGCAGGATCCCGAGGTGGTAGAGCACCGCGGTGAGCGACGCGAAGAAGACGATGACCGGCAGCACCTGGAAGGCGAACACGGATCCCTCGTCGGGCAGGATCGGGCCGAAGAGGAAGTCGATGCCGGCGCGCGAGGAGTTGATGACCGCCTGGACGGCCTGCGTCATCGCCCCCAGGACGGTCTTGCCGACCGGGACGTAGAGGACCAGCACGCCGAAGATCACCTGGATCGCCAGCGCCAGCCCGACCGTCCGCACGCTGATCCGCCGGCGGTCGGCCGAGAAGAGGACCGCGATGGCGAGGATCACCACCATGCCGCCCAGACCCCAGAGAACGTTCACGTCTCCTCCTCCGCCACGTACGGACCGAAACGCCCACGGTGGCAGAGCCTGGCGCAGGCCGCGCGCCGGGAGGGGGCCGCGCGGCAGCGGTCGTCCAGAACCTTAGGATCGCTGCGTGAAGCCCTTCCTGCTCGTGGCCACCCGCCCCGAGGACGCCGCCGCCGACAGCGAGTACGAGGCGTTCCTGCGCTACGGCGGCCTGACCGAGGACCAGCTCGTCCGGATCCGCCTCGAGTCGACCCCGCTGCCGCCGCTGGACCTCGACGACTGGTCGGGGATCATGCTGGGCGGCAGCCCGTTCACCAGCTCCATCCCGGAGGAGCACAAGTCCGACACCCAGCTGCGGGTGGAGCACGAGCTCGGGCGCCTTCTCGAGGTGCTCATTCCCGCCGACTACCCGTTCCTGGGAGCCTGCTACGGCGTCGGCACGCTGGCCCGGCACCTCGGGGCGACGCTCGACGGCACGTACTCGGAGCCGATCTCCGCCGCCACGATCGAGGTCACCGCGGAGGGCGCGGCCGACCCCCTGCTCGAGGGCTTCCCGGACAGCTTCCAGGCCTTCGTCGGTCACAAGGAGGCGGCCAGCCACCTTCCCGACGGCGCCGTCCTCCTCGCCCGCGGCGAGGCCTGCCCCGTGCAGATGTTCCGGGTGCGGACCAACCTCTACGGCACGCAGTTCCACCCGGAGCTCGACGTCCACGGCATCCTCGAGCGCATCCGGATCTACCGCGACGCCGGGTACTTCGACCCGGCCGAGCAGGCGCAGGTGGAGGCGTCCGTGCGGGACGTCGAGATCACCGTCCCGCAGCGGATCCTCGCCAACTTCGTCAACCGGTACGCGCGGGACTGACCGGGCCGCCATCGGCGGCGGCCCTCCGCGCCCCTCAGCCGGGCCTGGGCGATTCGTCCGTATCCTGACCCGCCCCGCGACGCCGTCGGGGCGCCCGGCATCATCGGCGCCCATGACGACGCACACGGCAGGCACGACCTCCGGCCCGAACGCCGAGGACCGCAGCGCACGCGTCGCGGTGACGCTGTTCCCACTCCTGATCCTGGCGGGCGCGGGGATCGCGTTCCTCAGGCCCGGAACATTCACGCCGCTGGGCGACGCGATCAACCCGCTCCTCGGCGTGATCATGTTCGGGATGGGGCTGACCCTCACGCTGCCGGACTTCCGGCTCGTGGTCACGCGCCCCGTGCCCGTGCTGCTCGGCGTGGTCGCCCAGTACTCGATCATGCCGCTGCTCGGGCTCGGTGTGTCCTGGGTGCTGCAGCTGCCGCCGGAGCTGGCCGCCGGCGTGATCCTCGTGGGCTGCGCGCCGGGCGGGACGGCGTCGAACGTCGTGACGTACCTGGCCAAGGGCGACACCGCGCTGTCCGTGACGATGACGTCCGTCTCGACGCTGCTGGCCCCGCTCCTGACCCCGGTGCTCACGCTGTGGCTCGCCGGGCAGTACATGCCCGTCGACGGCGTCGGCATGGCGAAGTCCATCCTGCAGATCGTTCTCGTCCCGGTGGCGCTGGGCCTGGTGGTGCGCGCGCTGCTCCCGCGCGTGGTGACCCGTGCGCTGCCGGTGCTGCCGTGGATCTCGGTGATCGCGATCACTCTCGTGGTCGTCGCGGTCGTCTCCCGCAGCGCGGACAAGATCGTCGAGGCGGGCCTGCTCGTCCTCGCGGCCGTCGTGCTGCACAACTGCCTCGGGTACGCGATCGGCTACGGCTTCGCCGCGGTGACGAAGCAGCCCGAGCGGGTGCGGCGCACGGTCGCCGTCGAGGTCGGCATGCAGAACTCGGGGCTCGCGGCCGGCCTGGCCGCCACCTACTTCGGCCCGCTCGCCGCGCTACCGGGTGCCGTCTTCTCGGTGTGGCACAACGTCTCCGGCGCGATCCTGGCGGCCGTGCTCCGGCGTCGTCCGCTCGCCCCCGAGCCGGCGCGCGCCACCGAGGCCGTCGCCTCCTGAGGGAGCCGATCCGCACGTGCGCCGGGCGATGCGCACGCGAGCGGTGTCCGTTCTGTGTCAGTCTTTGGCGATGACCGACCTCCCACGCCTGGCCGTGCGCCGGACGGTGTCGACGACGCTTCCGACGGAGCACGGGACCTTCTCGATGCACGGGTACGACGGCGCCGGCGGCCTGGGCCACGTCGCACTGGTGATGGGCGACATCGCCGGCGAGGGCGTGGACGACGTCGCACCGCTCGTCCGCGTGCACTCCGAGTGCCTCACGGGTGACGCGTTCGGCTCCCGCCGCTGCGACTGCGGCGAGCAGCTGGACGCGGCGCTGGCCGCGATCGCCCGCGAGGGCCGCGGTGCCGTCGTGTACGTGCGCGGCCACGAGGGGCGCGGCATCGGCCTCCTGGCGAAGCTGCAGGCGTACGCCCTTCAGGACGCCGGCCTGGACACGGTGGACGCCAACCTCGAGCTGGGGCTGCCCGCCGACGCGCGCACGTACGACGAGGTGGCCGACATCCTCCACGACCTCGGCGCCACGCGGGTGCGCCTGATGTCCGCCAACCCCGAGAAGGCGGAGCGGCTGGGCGAGCTGGGCATCGAGGTGGTGGCCCGGCAGATGCTGCCCGTCGCCGACCGGCCGGAGAACGCCTTCTACCTGGAGACCAAGCGGCGCCGCATGCGCCACGACTCGGTCGGCGCCGTGCCCGACGCGTGGTCGGAGCTCGTGGCGGGGCGCGTGCCGGAGCACGGCGTCGCGGGCACGGACTCGGCGCTGCTCGACCGTTACGGGCCGCTGGTGGCGGCCGGGAGCGAGCTCGTGGTCGGCCAGCTGGCGCAGAGCCTGGACGGCTTCATCGCGGCGCGCTCCGGGGACGCCGAGTACGTCAGCGGCGAGCAGGACCGCGAGCACCTGCACCGCCTGCGCGCACTGGTCGACGCCGTCGTGATCGGCGTGCAGAGCATCGTCGCCGACAACTCGCGCCTGACCGTGCGGGCGGTGCCGGGCACCTCGCCGGTGCGGGTGGTGCTCGACCCGAGCGCCCGGGCGCCGCGGAGCTCCCACGTCCTGACGACGGGCGACGCGCCGACCCTGTGGGTCGTCGGCCCCGACGCCGCCGCGCCGGAGGTGGCCACCCACGTCAGCGTGCTGCGGCTCCCGGTGGGACCGTCCGGCTTCGAGCCCGCGGTCGTGCTCGCCGCGCTGCGCGAGCGCGGGCTGGGGCGGGTGCTCGTGGAGGGCGGGGGGCGCATCGTCTCGGCGTTCCTCGCGGCCGGGCTTCTGGACCGCCTGTTCCTCACCGTGGCGCCGCTGCTCATCGGCGACGGCGTCCCCGGCATCCGGTTCGACGGCTCTGACCGCCTCGCGGACGCGCTGTCGGCGCCGGTGCGGCGCTTCGTGCTCGGCGACGACATCTGCACCGAGCTCAACCTCGCGGCCGTGCGCGCCTGAGCGAGACCTGACCGGGACGGCGCTGGTCGTCGAGCAGCTGGCCGACGATCGCTGCGGTGACGTCCCAGCCGGGCAGCCGGGCGCGTCGGTCCTGGGCCGTGCGGCGCCAGGTGCTGCGCAGGGCCGGGTCCGTGAGCCACCGCCGCAGCACCCTCGCCAGGGTGTGGGGGTCCCCGGTGGGCACCGCCGTCCCGGGGATCCCCGGAGCGGGGACCACCACCCCGGACGGTTCGCCCGCACCGCCGTCCGGGGCGCCGCGGGTCAGGGCCTCGACCGCGCCCGTACCCGCGCCCACCACGGCCGGCACGCCGTGTGCGAGCGCCTCGAGGACCACCATGCCGAACGTCTCCGTGCGGGAGGTGAGCACCAGCAGGTCGGCCGCCGCCCACTGCTCCTCCAGCGCGTCGCCCATCAGCGCCCCGGCGAACCTCACTCTGTCTCCCAGCGCATCGGCCGCGCGCCGGACGGTGCCCGCGTAGTCGGGGTCGACGTCGTGGGAGCCGACGAGGACGGCCGTCCACGCGAGGTCCTGCACCTCCGCGAGCGCGCGCACGAGAGTCAGCGGGTCCTTGGTGGGAGTGAGGTTCGCGACGGCGAGGATGCGCGGCGGCGCCGAGCCTCGGGCGGGGGCGGCCCGGCGTACGCCCGGCCGGGCCACGCGCACGTCGGTCAGGCCGTGACGGGCGGCGAGGTCCTGGGCCGCCGTGCTGCTGGTCGCGACGACGGTCGACGCCGCCCGCAGCGCCCGTCCCTCGGCCTCCTCGCGGCGCGCGGCGACGGCGGGCGGGAGACCTACCTCGTCGGCGGTCGCCATGTGCACCAGCACGACGACGCGGTGCCCGGCCGCCACCGCCTCCGCCACGGGTCCGGGTGCCCCGCTCGCGACGATGCCGTCGACCAGGCAGACCGGGTGGGCTGCGAGTGCCTCGGCGAGGCGGTCGAGGTCGGGGCCGGCCGGGTCGGGCCAGGACCCGGGCAGGGCATGGACGACGACGCCGGTGCCACCCGCCCGCAGGGCCGCCACCAGCTCGCGGTTGTAGGTGTTGCCGCCGCTCGGGCCGGTGCGGTCCCACGTCACGAAGCCGAGGTGACCGGCGCCCGGCCCCGCGTCCGCCGTCGCCCGGCCGGCCGTCCCGTCCGCGGGCTTCCCTCCCGCCGTCGCCCGGCCCGCCGTCCCGTCCGCCATCGCGCTGTCGTCCTGGTCAGAGCTCGCGGGTGTAGGTGGCCCAGGCGTCGGGGTGCTCGCGCAGGGTGACGTCCAGCCCGGCGTAGAGGCCGGCGGGCAGCCGGTCCGCCACGCGGTCGGCGACGAGCTTCGCCAGCGCCTCCGTGGTGGTCAGCGTCCCGGCGAGCTCGGGGTGCTCGTCGAGGTTGGTGTAGTCGAGGTCCGCGAGGGCGTCCTTGAGGAGCGTCGTCGCCTCGCCGATGTCGATGACGATGCCCTCCTCCCCCAGCTCCGCCCGCCGGATCGTCAGCTCGACGACGTAGGTAGCGCCGTGGAGGGCCTGCGCAGGCCCGAACGCAGGGTGCGGCAGGGAGTGGGCGATCATCATGCGGTCACGGACGGTCAGGGCGAACATCAGGCTCCTTCGGGGTAGACGACGACGTGGCACAACGGGGATCCCTCCCCGGCGTAGAGGCGCTCCATCGCGGCCGGGAGGTCGGCGAGGTCGGAGCGGCTGGTGAGGAACGCGTCGAACGCGGGGTCGGCGAGCTGGCGCATCGCGAGATCCAGGCGGTCCGCCGTCGTCCGCCGGGCACGGCGGGCGGCGGCGACGGCGCCGACCTGGCTGGCACGGACGCTCAGCCTGCGGGAGTGGAACGGGCCGCCGAGCGGCACGCGCGGAGCCCGGGTGCCGTACCAGGACATCTCGATCAGCTCGCCCTCGTCGCCGAGCAGCTCCAGCCCCCGGGCCAGGCCCTGCTCGGACGCCGAGCAGTGGATGACGAGGTCGCACTCGCCGGCGGCGTCGTCGGGACGGACCCAGTCCACCCCGAGCGCCTGCGCCAGCCGCTCGCGGGCGGGGTCGACGTCGACAAGCTGCAGCCGGTCCAGGGGGAAGGCGCGCAGCAGCGCCGCCACCGCGCCGCCCACCATGCCGGCCCCGACGACGGCGACCCGGTCGCCGAGGCGCGGGGCGGCGTCCCACAGCGCGTTGACGGCGGTCTCCACGGTGCCGGCGAGGACGGCGCGGTCGGAGGGGACGTCGTTGGGAACGAGGGTGAGCGCGTTCACCGGGACGACGTACCGGTCCTGGTGGGGGTACAGGCAGAACACGCGGCGGCCGACGAGCTCCTCGGGCCCCTTCTCGACCACGCCCACCGAGAGGTAGCCGTACTTCACCGCACCCGGCAGGTACCCCTCCTGGAACGGCGCCCGCATTCTGTCGGCCACCTCGGCCGGGACGGCGCCGCCGTGCACGAGCATCTCCGTGCCACGGCTGATGCCGGAGTGCAGCGTGCGCACGAGGGCCTCGCCCTCCCCCGGTTCGCGGCCCGGCTCGGTGCGCAGCTCGCCGTGGCGTGGCGATGTCGTCCAGTAGGCGGTCCACATGCTCTCGATTCTGTCGTGGACCGGCCGAAGCGCACGTGCAACGCGAGCGACGGCGCGGGGCCGGCCATACGCTCGGACGATGGGCAGACACACGGCAGAACTTCAGATGCGGGACCACTTCGCCCGTACGGACCTGCGCGCGGGCCAGGCCGAGCTCACGTGGCACCTGCTGATCGAGGACCCCGAGGTCGTCCGGACGCTGGCCCGGTGGCGCGGCTCCCTGGCCGGGGCGGAGCATCTGGCCCCGGTGGCGGACGAGGGTCTCCACCTGACCATGCAGGTTGTGGGCCTTCTGGACGCGCTGCCGGCGGACGCTCCGGCACGGGTGGCGTCGGCGGTGCGGGACCGACTGCGCGGCCTGGGGCCGGTCACGGTGGAGCTGACCCGGCCGGAGGTGGTCGAGGACGGCGTGGTGGTCGGGGTGCGCGACGACACCGCGCTGCAGCAGCTGCGGGCCGCGATCCGTGCCGGCGTCGCCGACGCCGGCCTGGAGATCTCTGACGGTGACGACTGGTGGCCGCACGTCACGCTCGCCTACTCCACCACCGAGGCGACCGGCGAATCGACGCGGGAGGCGCTCGCCGTCGCGGCGGAGGATCCGGCGGGGCCGCCGGCGCTCACCGTGCAGCGGGTCTCTCTGCTCGCACAGCGGATGGAGCCTCCCACGTACGTCTGGGACGTCCTGGACGCCGTCGAGCTCAGCGCGTAGACCGGAGGGGAGTCGGCCGGCAGACCGGGGAGGTCCGATGGGACGGATGCGGGGCGTCGTCGAGGAGCCGGCCGGGCTGCGCTACGTGCCCGACTTCCTCACGCAGGCCCAGGAGGAGTGGCTCCTCGCGCGCCTGACGGAGCTGGAGTACGGCGAGGTGCGCATGCACGGCCAGGTCGCGCGCCGCGTGGTGCGCCACTACGGCGCGAGCTACCACTTCGAGACGGGGTCGGTGACGCCCGGCGAACCGATCCCCGACTGGCTCCAGCCGGTCCGGGAACGCTGCGCCGCTCTCCTCGAGAGGCCGACGGCGGACCTGGCCGAGGCCCTGGCGACCTACTACCCGCCGGGCGCGTCGATCGGCTGGCACCGGGACGCACCGGCGTTCGGCGACGTCGTCGGGGTCTCGCTCGGCTCGCCGTCGCCCATGCGTTTCCAGCTCGGCAAGGGGGACGAGCGCCGGGTGTGGGAGCAGTGGCTCGAGCCCCGGTCGGCGTACGTGCTCGCCGGCCCGGTCCGGACGCGGTGGCAGCACCACATCCCCGCGGTGCGCGAGCCCCGCTCCTCCCTGACGTTTCGTACCCTGCGCCGCGGCTTCGCCGAACGGATGCGGAGCCCGGCGGAGGGGGGCGGGGGCGACCGGGTCGGGTGAGGGACCGGTGCCCCGTCTCCGGTGGTGTGCCCGCCGATGGCCTACGCCGAGGCCCACGAGATCTACCGAAGCCCTCATCGCTGCCTGATGCCCGGCTACTTCGGATCGCCTGTCCCGCCGCACGACTTCCGTCGCACGGCCTGCCCCGGTGACCGCCTTCCCTCGGCTCTTTCCGATCGCCTGTCGGTGGCAGCTACCGTGGAGGACCCCGCCTCAGCCCGCAGCCATCTCTACCGAGGACGCCCATGAACCTGCATGACGACCTGCTCGGCGTGCGCGCCGTCGCCTTCGACGTTGACGGCACACTCGCCGGCGGCGACCACCGCGTGAGCCCGCGGACGCTGCAGGCGCTGGCCGACCTCAGGGCAGCGGGCGTCGAGCCGATCATCGTGACGGGCCGGATCGTCGGATCGGCCACCGCCATCCTCGCGGACGCCGGGATCGACGGTTACGCGGTGGCGTCCAACGGGGCGGTCGCCGTCGACACCCGGGACCCGGATCCCCTCCATGCCGCCGTCATGGATCCCGACGAGGCACAGGCCGTCGTCGCCTTCTGCGAGGGCCGGGCGGTGGAGCCGTCGCTGTTCACGGTCGACACCATGGTCGTCGAGGAGGGCAGCGTGGTGCACGACCTCCTCGTCCGCGCCGACCCCACCGCGCCGACCCGCGCCGTCCCCCCTGGGGAGCTGCCCTTCACCGCTGCGACGAAGGCATGCATCTTCGGTGAGCCCGCCACCCTCGACGCCCTCGACGGCGAGATCCGCGCCAAGTTCCCACGGATGGTCCGTTCGATGGACACGGCCTTCGAGATGAGCGCCGCAGGCGCCGACAAGTGGGTCGCGCTGAGCGCCATCCTCGAGCGGATCGGCATCCCGCCGGAGCGCTGCGCCGGGATCGGCGACGGCGAGAACGACGTCGTGTGGCTCTCTCGCGTCGGTTTCCCGGTCGCCATGGGGAACGCCCGCGAGCCGGTCCGCGAGGTGGCACGGCTCGAGATCGGCCATCACGCCGACGAGGCCGTGGCAGAACTGGTCGAGGCGTTGCTCAGGGCACGCGCCGCCGCCCGGTAGCTCGTCGCTCGGCGCGAGCCGCCCGGTAACTCGCCGCTCGGGGCGCGAGCCGCCCGATAGCTCGGCGTTCGGGGCGCGAGCCGCCCGATAGCTCGGCGTTCACCAGGGCCCCGGCCGTCTCTGGCTATGGTCGCCTCCCAGCTATGGCTCCTAGCTGGCCCCGACTGCCACCGTTTCCACAGCGGACCACCTTGTCGGGGCCGATGTCGGTGGGTCGTACTAGTGTTCGATACATGGATGCGGAGCGGGGTCGGCAGGTCGGCGGGTGGTGCTGCCCGCAGGAC
Organism: Georgenia soli; assembly: GCF_002563695.1. Taxonomy (NCBI): domain Bacteria; kingdom Bacillati; phylum Actinomycetota; class Actinomycetes; order Allobogoriellales; family Allobogoriellaceae; genus Georgenia; species Georgenia soli. Next base: position 1,665,125 of record NZ_PDJI01000004.1, read on the forward strand.
GGGTGGCGTGGCCCGTGCGAGCATCTGCGGGCCCTGGCAGGGCGGGCGGGCGCGGAGGAACGCGTGGCCCGGGCGCGGGAGCTGTCGACCGTGGGGCTGGCGGGGCTGGGGGTGCTGCTCGAGGCCGGGGACCCGTGGGCGCAGGAGGTGCTGGCGGACCTGATCGGCCCGGACGAGGACCCCGGCCCGGCGGCACCGACGTGCGACGGCGAGGGCGCGGCCGTGCTGGCAGGCCTGGCCCCGGCCGGGTTCACCCGCACCGGCCCCCTCCCGGACGACGACGCGGCCGCCCCGCCCCACACTCCCCCCGGCGCGGACGAGACGGACGAGACGGCCGACACGGCCGACGCAGTCGACGCCGCCCCCGACGCTGCCGGCGCCGACGCGGACGATGCAGTCGACGCGGAGGAGGTCGGGCCGGCGTGGTCGCGGGCGTTGCGGCGGCGGATGGAGACGGTGTTCGACCCGGGGGAGGACGTCTCGGTGCTCGGGGTCGGGATCGCGGCCCTGGCCGGGATGCGCGCCGGGCCCGACCTGGCCGCGGTGCTGACCGGCACGCAGACCCGCACCCTGGGGCGGGCGGCCGGGATCGAGGTCCTCGCCGCCCACCGCCGCATCGAGAGCTGGGCCGCGGGGCAGGTCGCCCGCGCCGCCGCCGGCCTGTCCGACGCGGCGACCTTCTTCGCCCACCCGGCGGTCGAGAAACCGGTGGACGTCACCGCCGAGGAGATCGCCATGCGCCTGGCCGTCTCCCGCCAGGAGGCCCGCACCCTCATCACCGTCGGGCACGGCCTGACCCGCACCTTCACCGAGACCGCCGCCGCCGTGGCCGCCGGGGTGGTGGACTACCCCAAGGCCCGGGCCATCGTGACCACCCTGGCCACCTCCCCCGTCCCCGTCGCCGTCCAGGTCGAGCACGACGTGCTGGAGGAGGCCGACGGGCGCACCGTGGCCCAGGTCCGCCGGGACCTGGCCAAGGCCCTGGTCACCGTCGACCCCGCCGACGCCCAGGCCCGTCACGCCCGCGCCCGGGCGAAACGGCACGTCAACCACACCCGGGCCCTGCCCGACGGGATGGGCTCGATCTACGCCGTCCTGCCCGCCCAGGACTGCGTCCAGGTCGACCTGACCCTGGACGCCATCGCCCACACCGCCAAGCACGACGGCGACCCCCGCACCATCGACCAGCTCCGCGCCGACGCCCTCCTCGCCCTGACCCACGCCGCCCTCCTCACCGGCCACACCGGCCCCGAACCCGCCGTGAACCGCCCCGGGTTCCGTGGAGAGTTCAGTTGTTGGCTCCGACCGGCTGGACGGAGTCGTGCTTGGCGTAGTGGTTGGCTTCGTGCTGGGTCGGGGTGAGGTAGCCGAGCGCGGAGTGGAGTCGTCGGGTGTTGTACCACTCGACCCAGGCCATGGTGGCGTACTCGACGTCGGCGATCGACCGGTAGGGGCCGGCGTGGAAGACGTCGGGCTTGATGCACTCGGTCTTGTACAGGCCGACGATCGACTCCATCAGGGCGTTGTCGTAGGCGTCGCCGACGCTGCCGATCGAGGGTGCGATGCCCTCGAGGTCGAGGTGCTCGGTGAAGCGCAGCGAGGTGTACTGGCTGCCGGCGTCGGAGTGGTGGATCAGCCCGGTGGTGACGGGGTGTCCCTGGTGGCTCCTGGCCCAGGTGGCCATGCGCAGGCAGGTCAGCACCAGGTCGGTGTGCCTGGTCGTCATCGCGTGCCAGCCGACGACGGCCTGGGAGAAGACGTCGACGGCGAAGGCGACGTAGACGAACCCGGCCCAGGTCCGCACGTAGGTGAAGTCGGCGACCCAGACCAGGTTGGGGGCCGCGGCGGTGAAGTCGCGGTTGAGCCGGTCCCCGGCCCGGCTGCCGTCCTTGCCCGGGACGGTGGTGCGGACCTTCCCCGAGCGCACCGCTCCGCGCATCCCGTGCTCGCGCATGAGCCGCTCGAGAGTGCAGCGGGCGACCGTCACGCCGCGGGCGCGCAGGGCGTGCCAGGTCTTGCGGTACCCGTACAGGCTCTCCGGGGTCGGGCGGCCGTGGGCGTCGAGGCGCAGCCGGCGCAGCTCGTGCAGGACGGTGGCGTCGGAGACGGTCCGCGCCGCGGGCCGGCGGGAGCGGTAGGCGTAGTAGGTGCTCGGGGCGATCTTGCAGCCGTGCTCGGTCAGCACGCGGCAGATCGGCTCGACCCCGAACCTGGCCCGGTTCTCGTCGATGAACCGGCAGATCACCGCTGTGGCGGGTCGAGCTCCCGCGCGAAGAAAGACGCCGCGGACTTCAGGATCTCGTTCGCCCGCCGCAGCTCGCGGTTCTCCTTCTCCAGCTCCTTGATCCGCGTCGCCTCGGCGCTGGTCACCCCGGGTCTTGCGCCGGCGTCGACCTCGGCCCGGCGCACCCACTTACGCAGCGTCTCGTGCCCGACCCCCAGCCTTTCCGCGATCGTCCTGATCGCCTCGTACTCGCTGGTGTAGTCCTGCCGGTGCTCCAGGACCATGCGCACAGCGCGCTGCTTGAGCTCCTCCGGGTACCGCTTCGTCGTCTTCGACATGAGATCGATCCTTCCAAGGAAGGAACCCTCCACGGAACCCGGGGCGGTTCACCCAGCCCGAACCCGGCATCTTCGTCTGGACCACCCCCTCCGGCCACACCTACCGCCGCGAGACCAACGGCACCACCACCCTCATCGCCATCGGCCCACCCCGTCACGCCAGTCCGGAGCCCACGCACCACGACCACGACGACCCACCGCCGTTCTAGACGGTCCGGAAGAGTCACAGCAGCACACTGATGCCAGTGCGACGCCACGCTCCCCGAGCAGAGATCTCCCGCTCGCGCCGGTGCGAAGCACGGCGGCTCCTCACCGGCACAGTCGGCCAACGGGTGGGCGTCACGAACCGGGGAATGCCATGAATCGGGTTGGCGCGGGAACCGGGGTCCGTGGCAGAAACCGAGGGCGGGACACCGAAGGAATGTGCGTCGCCCGGACGTCCGGGAAGAGGACGCACCACAGGAATGACGAAGGGCCCCGGGATCCGGGGCCCTTCGGCTGGCGGTAGCGGTGGGATTTGAACCCACGGAGGCTGTTAACCTCACACGCTTTCGAGGCGTGCTCCTTAGGCCGCTCGGACACGCTACCTCGCCGGACGATGCTACCGGTGCCGTCGTCGCCGCCCAAACTCGGCCGGAGTGCGACCGGTCACCCTCACCTGCTCAGACTCCTCGCACCGCCCGTCGGTCGTCCGTGCCGGCACTTCCCTGCCCGGCACACCGGGCGTACCGTCCGGGTCGAGGACGTCCTGCTCAAGGAGGAGACATGACGACCATCTCTGGCTACGAGTACGAGACCGTCACCACGTCGCCGGTGACGCCGGAGGAGCTCCAGCTCCTCAAGGCATCGGTGCTGTTCGGGCCGGCGGACGAGGCGGCGTTGCGTCAGGCGGGCGAGGTCCTCGCCAACCAGATCGAGGACGTGCTCGACGTCTGGTACGGCTTCATCGGGTCCCATCACCACCTGCGCGCCCAGTTCTCCGGACCGGACGGCGAGCCGGTCAGCCGGTACCTCGACGCGGTCCGCGGCAGGTTCGGGCAGTGGATCTGGGACACCTGCGAGCGCCCGTGGGACGAGCAGTGGCTGGCCTACCAGAACGAGATCGGGCTGCGGCACACCCCGTACAAGAAGAACCGCACCGACCGCGTCGAGTCGACCACCCACGTCCCGCTGCGCTACCTCATCGCCCTGATCTACCCCATCACCGCGACGGTCCGCCCCTTCCTCGAGAAGTCGGGCCGCACCGCCGACGAGGTCGACGCGATGCAGGAGTCGTGGCGGAAGGCGGTCATCCTCCAGGTCGCGCTCTGGACACGGCCGTACGCCCCCGGGCCCTGGTGAGTCCCCCCGGGCCCTGGTGAGTCCCCCGGGCCCTGGTGAGTCAGAGTCCCAGCACGTGCTCCCGCACCTCGATACCGCCCGCGAAACGCTGCAGCGAGAACGAGGCGACGTCGTCGTCCGGGGTCCGTCCCTCGGCGAGGTCGGCGAGGACGATCCCCATGAGGGCGGAGAACTTGAAGCCCTCGCCGGAGTCCCCGCACGCCAGGACCACCCCACCGGGCAGGCGGTCGATGACGAAGCGGCCGTCAGGCGACATCGTCCACGAGCACACCTGCGCGTCGAGCGCGCGCGGCGTGAGCGCGCCGAGGTCACGGCGCACCCGTTCGACGATCAGTTCCGTCAGCGTCTCCTCGGGCGTGCGGTCCTCGTCGCCGGGCACCAGGTCACGCAAGGAGCGGTCAAGGCCGAGTTTGTAGCCGACGCCCGGCGTGGCCATGGCGTACATGCCGGGCTCGTCGGCACCCGCCCCGGAAACTGCGTCGGCGCCTTCCCCTGACGCCCCGTCGGCACCAGCCACGTCATCCCGGGCGTGACGCGGTCCGTCGAACAGGCACGGCATCCCGTCCGCCGCATGCGGGTCCGCGGGGTCGCCCACGTGGACGACCTGCTCCAGCCGGGGCCGCAGCGGCAGGTCCAGTCCCAGCGTTGCCAGCAGCGGCTGCGCCCCGGGCCCAGGCGCGAGGACGACGACGTCCCCCGCGTACGTCGTCCCGTCCACGCACACGACCTCGGGTCCGTGCGGCGTCGTGCGCACCTCACGCACCTCGGCCCCGGTCACCACGGTCCCGCCCGCCGCCTCGAGCAGCCCCGCCTGGGCCCGCATCGACCCGGCAGCAAGGACAGGCCCGGCGTCGGCCTGCCAGACCGCGCGGCGACCGTCCGGGCGCAGGCCCGGGAAGTACCGTCCGACGTCGTCCGGCTCGACGAGCTCGTGAGCGACGCCCTCGGCGCCGAGCGCCTCCACCACGGCCGGGATGCTCGCGTCGTCGCGCCACAGCAGGCCGCGCCGCAGGAACACCTCGGTGCCCGAGCGGCTCGCGAGCCGCTCCATGGCCTCGACGCCACGTCGGGCGAGCCGCACGCGCACCCGGTCGGGATGGGTCAGGCGCCAGATCCGCGTCGGGCCGGAGGACGAGGAGAGCGCGTTCGCGACGCCGTACCGGTCCAGGAGGACGACATCGTGCCCGCGCCCGACCAGCTCGGCCGCCGCAGGCAGACCCCACGCTCCGGCCCCCACCACGATGCATCGCATACCGGCGAGGTTAGTCGCCGCCTGTCAGGAGCCCCACGGCCGGGTTGTCCCTCGGGCCCGCTTCGCCCGCAGGCCAGGTTTCCGCCTCCCGTCGACCTCGCCCGTCGGGCGCGGTCAGAACCCCTGGGTCAGCTCGCCCCAGGACCGCAGCAGCGGCCTAAGGTCGTCGTCGAACAGCCGCACGGCCTCACCCTCCACACGTTCGGCGTCGTCCTCGGCGAAGTCGTCCGCCGTGACGATCGTGTGGAGCAGCTCGCGCACCTGATTCTCACGGGCGAGATAGACCTGCGGCTGCTTCGACTGGTCGCCGCCGAAGCGCACGAACGCCCACCAGCCGTCGGGGAAGACGGTCGGAGGACGCCGCGCATAGGCCCACGGCACCAGCCACCCGGCCGAGTCGGTGACAGACACCCGGATCCGGCGGTGCTCGCCCGCCTCGTTGAGGATCTCCACGAGATCCTCGTCCTCGGCCGGCCAGGTCACGTCCACACCGGCGAGGTAGGAGGTCACCAGGTCACGGCCACGCGTGTAGAGGTCCTCCGGCGCCTTGCGCTCCGTGTCCATGACAGGACGGTAGGCCGACCCGCCGGAGCGCGCACCAGCGGCGCGCCGTCTGCCCCCTCAGCGACCCATCGCCTCGGCACGACCCTCCGCCACCCGCCGGGCAAACCCCGGCGCGGCGCGCGAAATCCGCCTTCGTGCAGCGGAAAAGCCGCCGTCCCCCGGCAGCTTCGTCCCCACCGTAGCGGGGCAGGGGCGCGCGCGCAGACGACGCCCACCGCGACGTAGCCTGGAGCGCGTGAGCGAGCCAGAGGATCAGGTGCGTCTGCCGCGGCACGGCCACCACAGCGTGGCCGAGCTCTTCCCGCGCACCCATGCCGAGGCGTCCCCGCGGCTGGTGATCAAGCCGGCCCCTGTCGCACCTCCCGCCGCGGGCCACGTTCCCGACCCGGACGACGTCGGAGCCGCTCTGGCACCCGTGGTCGCCCTCCTCGCGGGGCGGAAGCTCGCCGTCCTCACCGGCGCCGGACTCTCCACCGACTCCGGCATCCCGGACTACCGCTCCCCCGGGTCGCCGCCGCGGCACCCGATGACGCACCAGCAGTTCGTCGCCTCCGCGGCGTTCCGCCGCCACTACTGGGCCCGCAACCACCTCGGCTGGCGCCACCTCCTCGCCGCCCGGCCGAACCGGGGCCACCGGGCGCTCGCCCGCATGGAGGACGCCGGCCTCGTGTCCGGGTTGATCACGCAGAACATCGACCTGCTGCACCTGCGGGCCGGCTCCCGCCGCGTCATCCACCTCCACGGCCGCTACGACCGCGTGGTGTGCCTGGACTGCGGCGCGGTCGTGCCGCGCGAGGAGCACGACGCCGCCCTGGTGGCGCTCAACCCGCACTGGCGCGAACGGTTCCAGCACGTCGCCGACCTCGAGGTCGCGCCCGACGCCGACGTCGTCCTCGACTCCACCGCGGACTTCCGGGTCGCCGACTGCCCCCGCTGCGGCGGGGTCCTCAAGCCGGACGTGGTCTTCTTCGGCGACAACACCCCGCGCGAGCGGGTCGACCGGGCGTACGCGTTCGTCGACGACGCCGAGGCGCTGCTGGTCGCGGGCTCGTCGCTCGCGGTGATGAGCGGGCTGCGGTTCGTCCGCCGGGCGCACAAGGCCGGCAAGCCGGTCGCCGTCGTCAACCGCGGCCCCACGCGCGGGGACGACCTGGCCAGCGTGCGCGTCCACGTGGGCACCAGCGAGGCGCTGCCCGTGCTGGCGCGAGAGCTGGGCGCCTAGTTCCCCCTACCCGGACGTGAACCCGCGCAGTCCCTCGGGCTCCTCCTCGCGGACCTCGACCCGGCTCACGTCGGCGTGCCGCGGCCCCTGGCGGGCCCACTCGATCAGCGACTCGACGGCGGACTCGGCGCCCTCCGCCACCGCTTCGACGGTGCCGTCGTCGTTGTTGCGCACCCATCCGCTCACGCCCAGCCGCTCGGCCTGGAGCTCGCAGGAGTAGCGGTAGCCCACGCCCTGCACCCGGCCGTGGACCACGAGACGGCGGCGGATCATGCGGTTCAGTCTGGTCCGGCCGCGGCGGCCGGGCCACCGCGGCGGGCGCCGTCAGCGCCGCTGCGCGAAGAACTCCCGCAGCAGCGCGGCGCTCTCGTCACCGCGCACCCCGGCCTCCACCTCGACCCGGTGGTTCAGCCGGGAGTCCCGCACGACGTCGCGCACGGACCCCGTCGCCCCCGCCTTGGGGTCCCAGGCTCCGAGCACCACCCGGTCCACCCGCGCCAGCACCGCCGCCCCCGCGCACATGGTGCAGGGCTCGAGCGTGACGACGAGCGTGCAGCCCTCGAGCCGCCAGGTCCCGAGCGCGGCGGACGCCTCCCGCAGGGCGAGGATCTCGGCGTGGGCCGTGGGGTCGCCGTCGGCCTCCCGGCGGTTGCGGCCCCGTCCGACGACGGAGCCGTCGGGGCCGAGGACGACCGCCCCGACCGGGACGTCGCCGTCGAGCACGGCCTCACGGGCGAGGGTGAGGGCCTCGTCCATGGCCGCCTCGTACGTCATGGGGTCATGATGTCGCACCGGCGCCCGCTCCCCCGGACGGCCGACGTGGTGCCGCACGCGCCGGACGGTACGTTTGGCGCATGCGCCTGCACGTCGCGGACCACCCGCTGATCGCCCACAAGCTCACCGTCCTGCGCGACGAGACCACGGAGTCCCCGACGTTCCGGCTCCTCGTCGACGAGCTCGTCACCCTGCTCGCCTACGAGGCGACGCGCGACGTGCGGGTGACCCAGGTCCAGGTCACCACCCCCGTGGCGACCACGACCGGGACGCACCTCGCCGCGCCGCGCCCGATCGTGGTGCCGATCCTGCGCGCCGGACTCGGGATGCTCGAGGGCATGACGCGCCTGCTGCCGACGGCGGAGGTCGGGTTCCTCGGCCTGCAGCGCGACGAGACGACGTACGAGGCGATCACCTACGCCAACCGTCTCCCGGACGACCTCTCGGGCCGCCAGTGCTTCGTGCTGGACCCGATGCTCGCCACCGGGCACACGCTCATCGCCGCGATCGAGTACCTGCTCGAGAAGGGCGCGCGCGACGTCACCGCCATCTGCCTGCTGGCCGCCCCGGAGGGCCTGCGCACGCTCGACGAGGCCATCGGCGAGCGCGGCGACGTCACCATCGTCACCGCCTCGGTGGACGAGCGCCTGAACGAGCAGAAGTACATCGTCCCCGGCCTCGGCGACGCCGGGGACCGCCTGTACGGCGTCGTCGGCTAAGGCTCCCGCGCGGCGCCGGAACCCGCCGCCCCGACGCCGCCGGGAACCGCCGGCGTCAGGCGTGCACGGTCTCCGGCGCTCGGGAACCGCGGAACACCCCGAGCGCGGTCGCAAGGTCCTCCTTGAGGTCCTCGACGTCCTCCAGCCCCACGGAGAACCGCACGGTGGTCGGCGCGATCCCGAGCGCGTCACGCGTGACGGGGTCGAGGCGCCGGTGCGTCGTCGTGGCCGGGTGGGTGACCATCGACTTGGCGTCGCCGAGGTTGTTGGAGATGTCGATGACGCGCAGGGCGTCGAGGAACGCGAAGGTGCGCTCGACGTCGGCCCGGGCGGACAGGCCCCCGCTCCCGGCCGCGGAGCCGTCCAGCGTGAACGTCACCACCGTCCCGCCGCCGCTCATCTGCGCCCGGGCGAGCTCGTACTGGGGGTGCGACGGCAGGAACGGGTAGCGCACGGACGCGACCCCCGGTTGCTCCTCGAGCCAGCCGGCGAGCTCCAGGGCCGCGGCGGTCTGGGCGCGCACCCGCAGCGGCAGCGTCTCCAGACCCTTGGCGAGCACCCACGCGTTGAACGGGGCCAGGTTCGGCCCGGTGCTGCGGATCAGGGACTGCACCGGCCCGCGCACGATGTCGCGGGGACCGAGGATCGCGCCGCCCATGACACGACCCTGCCCGTCGATGTGCTTGGTGGCGGAGTAGACGACGAGGTCGGCGCCGAGCTCCAGCGGACGCTGCAGCACCGGGGTGGCGAAAACGTTGTCGACGACGACGGTCGCGCCGGCCGCGTGGGCCAGCCTCGCGATGGCCGGCAGGTCGAGGACGTCCTGCATCGGGTTGGAGGGCGACTCGAGGAAGACGACGTCGGCCGGGGTGGCCAGAGCGGCCTCCCACTCGTCGAGGTTCGTCCCGGTGACGTAGTCGGTGCGCACCCCCCAGCGCGCCAGGACGTCGTCGAAGACGCACAGCGTGGAGCCGAAGAGCTCACGGGCCGCCACGATGCGCGAGCCGTTGCTCACCAGCGCGGCGAGGGCGCTGAACACGGCGGACATCCCCGTCGACGTCGCGTAGCAGTCCTCCGCCCCCTCGATCAGGGCCAGACGCTCCTCGAACGTGGTCACCGTGGGGTTGGTGTAGCGCGAGTACGTGTACCGCTCGATCTCCTCGGAGAACGCGGCCTCGGCCTCGGCGGCGCGGTCGTAGACGAATCCCTGGGTGAGGTACAGCGCCTCCGCCGTCTCCTGGAAGGCGCTGCGGTACTGCCCGCCCCGCACGGCGAGGGTGGCGGCGCGCAGCCCGGTGGGGTCGGTCGCGGGCCGCGGCAGGACGGGCTGGAGGACCGGCCGGACGTTCTCGGGCGGGGGCGGACAGAGAGGGTCGGACGGACAGTGCGGCAGGTCGGACATGTCGGGCTCCTCATCTGTCCTGGCGGGTGGCCCCGCGCCACAGGGTGGCCGGTGCCGCAGCGTCGTCGAGCCAGGTCCCTCGGCCGCGTCGGATCGTTGATCCGACGGTAACGAGCCGGCCCAGGCTCCCGACCGCGCGGCCCGGGGCGGGGCCGGATCCTGAGACTGCGGACGGCCACCGTCCACCACGTGGACGCATCCCCCGCCGGCCCCGGCCGGGCGCACGGAGCGGGCGCCGCCGCCGGGCCGCCCCGCGGCACGCCTGACATGATCGGGTGCCATGACCACCTCAGGCCGTCATGCGGCCCCAGCACCCGTCGTCGTCGAGGACCTGCTCGGTCCGCCGTGGGTGGCCCGCACGATCCCGCTGGGAGACATCTCCGACGGCGGGGAGGAACCTGCCGCCCCCGACGTCGCCACCCTCGTGCACCACGAGGACGCGGGCTCCGCGCCGCGGGCCGTCCTCTACCTGCCCGGCTTCGTCGACTACTTCTTCCAGGCCGAGCACGCCCAGGCCTGGATCGACGCCGGCTACGACTTCTACGGCCTCGACATGCGCCGCTCCGGCCGCTCGACCAACGGGCACCCGCGCCCCGACGACGTCCGGGACCTCCGGGTGCACGACGAGGAGATCGGCAAGGCGCTCGCCGTCGTCCAGGAGGGCGGCCCGCGCCCGGTCGTGCTGCTCGGGCACTCGACCGGCGGCCTGCAGGCCGTGCTCTGGGCGGCCGACCACCCCGGCAGCATCGACGCCGTCGTCCTCAACTCCCCGTGGCTCGACCTCAACGCCGGGTGGTTCCAGCGGGGGCCGCTGACCGCCGTCATCGACCGGCTCGGGGGCTGGCTGCCCAGCCTCCCGGTCGGGAGCCTGAACCAGGCGTACGGCCGCTACCTGCACACCGGGACCGGGGGCGACTGGGACTACGACCTCACCCTCAAGCCGCACGAGGGCTTCCCCGCGCGTGCCGGGTTCGTCCGCACGGTGCGCCGCGCCCACGCGGAGGTGGGCCGCGGCCTGGAGGTCTCGGTGCCTGTGCTGCTGTGCTGCTCGACGCGCTCCGGCGACAACAGGCACCCCGGGCCGGCGGATCTGTCGACCTCCGACGTCGTGCTCGACGTCGGGCAGATGATCAGCCGCGCGCCGATGATCGGCGAGGACGTCACGATCCTCCAGGTCCCCGGCGGGGTCCACGACCTCGCGCTCTCGGCCCCGACGAGCCGGGAGTACTACACGCGCAGCGCGATCGAGTGGGCGGACGCCCGGCTGGCGGGCGGCGACGCTAGCGGCCGCTGACGCCGTCCCGGGTTCCTGGCTCTCCCGTCTGGTCCACCATCGCGGTGGTCGTCGGGGTGACGTCGCCGGGGGCCGCCGTCGTCCCGGGGCCGTCGTCGGTCTCCAGCACCTCCCGGACCTCGGTCGGCACCTCCCACGAGTTGCGCAGCTCCGTCCCGCGCATGAAGAGCACGGCGAGCAGGCCGAGGACCGAGATGAGCGCGGCGACGCCGAAGACGGTCCCGATGCCGTCGCCGTAGGCCTGGTGCACCACCCGAGCCATCTCGGCGGGGAGGGCGCCGAGGTCGAGGGAGGACGTCGAGGCGTCGAGCCCCGCGACGTCGAGCCCCTGCTCCGTGTAGCCGGCGACCGTCAGGGAGGTGACGCGGGCGGCGTAGACCGCCCCGAGCACCTGGATGCCGACGGCGCCGCCCAGGCTGCGGAAGAACGTCACGGTGGACGTGGCCGCGCCGACGTTGGCCAGCTGCACGGTGTTCTGCACGGCCAGCACGAGGTTCTGCATGGAGGCGCCCAGCCCGAGGCCGGCGAGGAGGAGGTAGAGGCTGATCAGCCACAGCGGGGTGGTCGCCCCGACCGTGGCCATGAGGCCGATGCCGACGGTGAGCAGCGCGAGCCCGCCCACCACGTACGGCTTCCACCGGCCGCTGCGCGTGACGAGGTTGCCCGCGACGGTGGAGGAGACCAGCAGGCCGAGCATGATCGGCAGTCCCAGCCAGCCGGCGATCGTCGGCGAGTAGCCGCGGCCGATCTGGAAGTACTGGCCGAGGAAGATGTTCGTCCCGAACATCACCGTGCCCACCGCGAGGCTGGCGACGATGGCCAGCGCCGTCGTCCGCTCGGTGAGGATGTGCAGCGGCACCACCGGCTCGCTCACGCGCCGCTCGACGAGGACGAAGGCGATCGCGGCGACCAGGGCGGCGCCGACCATCGCGAAGGTCTGCCACGAGACCCAGTCGAACTCGTGGTTGGCGAAGGACACCCACACCAGCAGCAGGGTGGCCGCGAGGGAGATGAGCGCGGCCCCGGCCCAGTCCACCTTGGCGCCCGGGCGCCCCTCGCCGGGCACCTTGAGGTTCTTCACCAGGACCGCGAACGCCGCGGCCACGAACGGGATCGCCACCCAGAAGCACCAGCGCCAGCCGAGCCAGGGCACGTCGACGATGAGCCCGCCCAGGAGCGGCCCGGAGACGGTCGCGACCGCGATGACGGCGCCGATGTAGCCGTTGTACCGCCCGCGCTGCCGCGGCGGGATGATCGTGGCGATGATGATCTGGGTGAGCACCATGTTGGCGCCCATCCCGATCCCCTGGAGCACGCGGACGGCGATGAGCATGCCGGCCGACGTCGACAGTCCCGCCAGCAGCGAACCGAGGGCGAAGAGCGCGATCGAGCCGAGCAGCAGCTTCTTCTTGTCGAAGAGGTCGGCCAGCTTGCCGGCGATCGGCGTGACCGCCGTCGACGCCAGGATCGTCGAGGTGACGATCCACGTGTACTGCTGCTGGGTGCCGCCGATCTCGGCGACGATCACCGGCAGGGCGTTGCCCACGACCGTGCCGGCGAGGTTGGCGACGAACATCGCCATCAGCAGGCCGGTGAGGATCTTGAGGACCCGCCGGTGCTCCTCGTGCGCGAGGACCGCCTGCTCGGTCGTCATCCCGGCGTAGGCACGCCGGGAGGTCAGGTCCTTCTTCTTCAACCCTGGTCCTTCGGTTCGGTGTCAGCCGGCACGGCGCCGGAGAGCTTGGCGTAGGCGGCCGCGGACGCGGTGCCCAGATCGGCGAGGTCGTCGGCGAGGCGGCTGATCCGCTCGACGGGCCAGTCCTGCATCGAGTCGATCACCGCCTCCAGGTGCATCCGGCGCACCTCGGTGAGCTTGTCCCGGCCCGCCTCGGTGAGCGAGATGAGCGAGGCGCGTCCGTCGTCGGGGTCGGTGCGGCGGGCGATCAGCCCGAGCTTCTCCAGCGCCGTGACCTGGCGGCTGACCACCGACGGGTCGACGAGCTGGTGGGTGGCGAGGCTGGCCACCCGGCACTCCTCCGTGCGCCACAGGGCGAAGAGCAGCTGGACCTGTGCACCCTGCAGCCCGCACGCCTGCGCGACGAGAGCGCCCGAGCCGCGGCTGCGGCGGCCCAGCGCGCTGAGCTCCTCGAGCACGCGCGAGGACGCGTCCAGCCGGGAAGGGGAGGAATCGGACATGCCCCCAACCGTACGCTTACATGCAGCATGCATCTATCTGGGTCGGGCGTGGTCTCGCTCACCCTCGCAGCGACCGGGGGCGGCTGCGGCCTGGTCGCGGCCCGCGGTCTGGCGGGTCCGCGGTCCGGCCGGGCGGCTCAGCCGCGGACGTCGTGGAGGTGGTGCAGGACGTCGTGGGCGAAGTACTGCCCGAGCGTGCGCACCGTGAACGCCGACCCGTTGGACCGCAGCCCCGGCCGCTCCCAGTCGCCCTCGGGAACCGCTTCGAAGGCGTCGGCGACGGCGGACCCCGCCTCGACGAGCCCGGCCGCGACCGCCGTCGGGGTCTGCTCGCCGTAGCGGTCGGCCACCGCGGCGGCGTCCTGGTCCCAGTCGGGGAAGGTCGGCCCGTCCTGCTCCAGCATGAGCGCCAGCCGCTCGCGGAACACGCGGCAGACGTCGCGCACGTGGGCGGCGTACTCCAGCGGTGACCAGGTCGACGCGTCGGGCCGCTCCCCCGCACCGGGCCGCGCCAGCACCGCCTGCCAGCGCCGGACCGCATCGCGCACCAGCCGGGCGACGTCGGGAGGCGCCAGCGCCGCGACCTCGGCGCCGCACTCGTCGCAGCGGCGCCGCAGCACCCACGTCCAGTCCTTGGTGTCCGGCTCGATGGCCATATCCCCTCCCGGCGGCGCGGTCCTGGGACGGTCGGTCCCGGCCAGGACCTTACAGTGGGGCCATGCGCACGTCCGCACTCGTGGAGCCGGGGCCGCCGCTGACCCGGGAGCAGGTCCAGCGGTACTCCCGCCACCTCCTGCTCGGGCAGCTCGGCGAGGCCGGCCAGCGCCGTCTGCTCGCCGCCCGCGTGCTCGTCATGGGGGCCGGCGGCCTGGGCTCGCCGGTGCTGCAGTACCTCGCCGCGGCCGGCGTCGGGCACGTGACGATCGTCGACGACGACGTCGTGGACCCCTCGAACCTCCAGCGCCAGGTCATCCACTCCACCGCGGACGTCGGCCGCCCCAAGGTCGACTCCGCGGCCGCCCACGTCCGCGCGCTGAACCCGGACGTGGAGGTCACCACCCACCACCTGCGCCTGGACGCCGCCAACGCGCGCGAGCTCCTCGCCGGGCACGACCTCGTCATCGACGGCACCGACAACTTCCCCACCCGCTACCTCGTCAACGACGTGTGCGCCGAGCTCGGCATCCCGCTCGTGTGGGGGTCGATCCTGCGCTTCGACGCCCAGGTCTCGGTGTTCTGGTCCCGCGGCGAGCCCGCCGTCACCCTCCGCGACCTCTTCCCCACCCCACCCCCAGAGGGCACCACCCCCTCGTGCGGCCAGGCCGGGGTCCTCGGCGCGATGTGCGGCCAGGTCGGCTCCATCATGGCCGCCGAGGCGGTCAAGCTGATCACGGGGACCGGCGACCCGCTGCTCGGCCGCGTGCTCGTCCTCGACGTGCTCGGCGCTCGCTGGAGCGAGCTGCCGGTCCGGCCGCGCCCCGGCCGTCACGACCTGCCCCGCACCGTCGAGGCGCTCGGGTACGACCCCTCCCCCGGCGCGGACGGCCCCGCGGCGCCCGACGGCGGCACCTCCGCCGGCGCCCTGCCCGCGATCACCGCCCGCGACCTTGCCAGGCGGCTGAGCGAGCGCGAGCGCGGCACCGACGACTTCGTCCTGCTCGACGTCCGGGAGACCCCGGAGCGCGGCATCGTCACCATCCCCGGCGCGGTGAGCGTCCCGCTCGCCGAGGTGCTGGCCGACCCGGACGGCGTGGTCCACCGCCTCGACCTCGGCCACCCGGGCGGCGTCGCGCGCGAGCTGGTGGTGCACTGCCGCAGCGGGCAGCGCTCCGCCCAGGCGGTCCGGGCACTGACCGACGCCGGCGCGCGCGCCGTGAACGTCGAGGGCGGCGTCCTGGCCTGGGTCACCGACGTCGACCCGACACTGCCGAGCTACTGACCCTGCCGAGCTACTGACCCTGCCGAGCTACTGACCCTGCCGAGCTGCTGAGGACCTACGGAGGCCGCATGATCACCGTCGAGGAGCACCGCGCCGCGGTGCTGGCCGCCGTCTCGCGGCTGCCCGCCCGCCGCGTCCCGCTGGCGGAGGCGCTCGGCTGCGTCCTCGCCGAGGACGTCGTCGCCGTCCTGTCCGTCCCGCCCTTCGACAACTCCGCGATGGACGGCTACGCCGTGCGCTCGGAGGACGTCGCCGCGGCCACCGAGGCCGAGCCGGTCCGCCTGCGCGTGATAGCCGACCTGCCCGCCGGCTCCGGCGAGCGGCCCGAGGTCCTGCCCGGCACCGCCGTGCGGATCATGACCGGCGCCCCCATGCCACCCGGGGCGGACGCGGTGGTCCCGGTCGAGCGCACCGACCAGCCGGCCGGGCCCGGCGCGGGCAGCGCGCTGCCGGACGTCGTGGCGATCCAGGCCCCGGCGGCCCCCGGCGCCCACGTCCGGCGCGCCGGCGACGACGTCACGCCCGGCACCGTCGTCGTCCCCGCCGGGATCGAGCTGCGCCCGCGTGACCTCTCGACCGCGGCGTCCACCGGCCACGGCAGCCTGCCCGTCCACCCGCGGGCGCGCCTCGGCGTGCTCTCCACGGGGTCCGAGCTCGTCGACCCCGGGGCACCCCTGGCCCACGGGCAGATCCCCGACTCCAACACGACGATGGTGGCGGCGCTGGCCGAGACGCTCGGTGTGACCCCCGTGCCCCTCGGCGCCGTCGACGACGACCCGGACGCCCTGCGCCGTCGTCTGCAGGACAGCCTGGCCCGGGTCGACGCGATCGTCACGACCGGCGGCGTCAGCGCCGGGGCGTACGACGTGGTCAAGGAGGTCCTCGCGCCGCTCGGGGAGGTCGCGTTCACCACGGTGGCCATGCAGCCCGGCAAGCCGCAGGGCTTCGGGGTGCTGCACGAGGACGGCCGCGGCGTGCCGATCTTCTGCCTGCCCGGCAACCCGGTCAGCGTCTTCGTCAGCTTCGTCGTCTTCGTCGAGCCAGCGCTGCGCGTCATGGCCGGCCGCGGGACGGCGGAGGCGCCGCAGACGCTGCAGCCGGTCCTGGTCGACGCCCTCGTCGGCGAGGGCTGGCGGTGCCCGCCCGGCCGCCGGCAGTACATGCCCGTGGTCCTGGACGACCGGCCCGAGGACGACGGCGGACCGTACCTGCTCGCCCGCCCCGCCTCCCGCGGCGGCTCCGGCTCCCACCTGGTGGCGTCCCTGGCGGAGGCGGACGCCCTCGCCATCGTCGACGCAGAGGTCCAGGCCGTCACCGAGGGCGACGTCGTGACCGTCATGATGGTGCCGTGAGCGAGATCCGCCTGACCCACCTCGACGACGCCGGGCACGCCCGGATGGTCGACGTCACCGCCAAGCAGCCCACCGTCCGCGAGGCGGTCGCCACCGGGCAGGTCCGCTGCTCGCCGGCCGTCATGACGGCGCTGCGCGAGGGGACCGTGCCCAAGGGCGACGTGCTCGCCGTGGCCCGGATCGCTGGGATCGCGGCGGCCAAGCGCACCCCCGAGCTGCTGCCGCTGGCGCACACCATCGGTGTGCACGGCGCCGTGGTGGACCTGGAGCTGGCCGAGGACCGCGTGGTCGTCACCGCCACCGTGCGCACCGCGGACCGCACCGGGGTGGAGATGGAGGCCCTCACCGCCGTCTCCGTCGCGGCCCTTGCCGTGGTCGACATGGTCAAGGGCGTCGACCGCTCGGCCGAGATCACCGGGGTGAAGGTCGTCGCCAAGTCCGGGGGCCGCTCCGGCGACTGGCGCCGGCCGGACTGACATGTTCGACGCGGTCGTCCTCGCCGGCGGCACCGCGCGCCGGCTCGGCGGTGCCTCCAAGCCCGACGTCCGCCTCGGAGGACGCCGGCTGCTCGACCACGCCCTGGCCGCCACGACGGGCGGGAGGCGGGTGGTCGTCGTCGCCCCGGAGGACGTCGCCGTGCCCGACGGCGTCCTGCACACCCTCGAGGACCCGCCCTACGGCGGCCCGGTCGCGGGTATCGCCGCCGGGCTCGCCACCCTGGGTGACGGCGCCGCCCCGTGGGTGCTCGTGCTCGCCTGCGACGTGCCGCACGCCGGCAGCGCCGTGCCGCGGCTCCGGTCGGCGGTGACGGAGGGGGCGCAGGGCGCGGACGGCGCCGTGCTCGTCGACGCCGAGGACCGCCCGCAGTGGCTCGCGGCGCTCTACCGGACGGCCGCGCTGCACGAACGGCTCGGCGAGCACCCGGGCGGCTCGGTGCGCGCGCTCGTCTCGGGCCTGGACCTCCGGCACGTCCGGGCGGCCGCCACGGAGGCGGCCGACGTCGACACGTGGGCAGACCTGGCGGCGCTGGAGGAGTGACGGGAGCGGGTCACACCGGCAGCGCCCGGTCGTGGTCACCCCCGGCGAGCTGGTCCAGGACGTGCGGCAGCAGCGGGGCCAGGACGGCGAGGGCGTCGCGGACGGCGCCCGTCGACCCGGGCACGTTGACGACGAGGGCCTCACCGTCCCGCCCGGGTGCGACGCCGGCGAGGCCCCGGGAGAGCACGGCGGTCGGCACGGTGGCCGCGCCGCGCGCCCGGATCGCTTCCGCCAGGCCGGGCAGCTCGCGGGTGAGCAAGGTGCTGGTGGCCTCGGGGGTGAGGTCCCGCGGCGAGATGCCGGTGCCGCCCGTGGTCAGGACCACGCGGGCCCCCCGGCCGAGAGCGGCGCGCACCGCCCGCCGCACGGGGTCCACCCCGTCCGGCACGACGACCACCTCGGCCCGCACGCCGGCCGCGGCGAGCAGCTCGGCGGCGAGGGGACCAGACCGGTCCTCCGCCTCCCCCCTGGCGCAGCGGTCCGACACGGTGATCACCACGCCGGCGACGGCCGGCCCCTGGCCGTGGGAGAAAGTCACGACCTCACCGTAGCGATTCGGGACACCCTCTGGCGGTCGTGCCCGGGAGGCCGTCAGCGCCCCTCTACGGCCTTCCGGGACCGCCTCCCGGACCACCGAAGTATTTCGACGTCAAGATTCCCGGTCGACGACCGCCCGGCATTTCCGGGAACCCGCAGCACACTCCTCTCGACCGGCGGCCGGCGAGGCTGCTTCACGGGGTGCGGGAGCCCGCCTGCTCGCCGGGAATCACAGCCATAACCTCAGCAAGACCGTGCCTATACCGTGAAAAAGCGGTTCTCGCGCGTTGGCGCCGAATTTTACGTGAGCTCGTCGTTGCGTAATTGCCGCGATATTTCCGACGTATTTCTCCCACTGTTGCCAATGGGACACCGCGTGCATAATCGGCCGCACCGGGCCTGCGCGCGGCAGTGCCCGACCGTCAGACACGGGGAGTCCCATGACCGACGAGCACGCCCGCAGAAGTGCCGCCACCACCCGCAACGCCGAGGGTGGCAGGCCGAACCTCATGCTCGCCCTGGCCACGGTGGGTTTCGCCATCAACTTCTGGGCGTGGGCGCTCATCGGCCCGCTCGGCGCGACCTACGGCGAGGAGTTCACGCTCAGCGCGTTCCAGGTGTCCGTCATCGTGGCGGTGCCGGTCATCGTCGGGTCGCTCGGGCGGATCCCGGTCGGGGCCCTGACCGACCGCTTCGGGGCCCGGGTCATGTTCCCGGCGGTGAGCCTCCTGACGATCATCCCGGTGCTGTTCACCGGCCTGGTGGCCACGAACTTCGCCATGCTGGTCCTCGGCGGCTTCTTCCTGGGCCTCGGCGGCACGGCGTTCGCGATCGGGGTGCCGTTCGTGAACCGCTGGTTCGCGCCGGAGAACCGCGGGACGGCGCTCGGCATCTTCGGGATGGGCACGGCGGGTACCGCCATCGCCTCCTTCACCACGGTGGGGATCTCCGAGGCGTTCGGGCGACCGGCACCGTTCGTCCTCGTCGCGGTGCTGCTCGCCGCCTACGCCGTCCTCGCCCGCGCGCTCGTGCGGGACGCCCCGGGTCTGACCGCCCCGGCGGGCTCCCTGGTCGCGCGCACCGTGGCGACCCTCAAGGTGCGCGCCACCGGGCAGCTGGCCCTCATCTACGCGCTCGGCTTCGGCGGGTTCGTGGCCTTCAGCGTGTACCTGCCCACCTACCTCGTGAACGCCTACGGCCTCGAGCGCGCCGACGCCGCCCTGCGCACCGCCGGCTTCGTCGTCCTCGCGGTCGTCGCCCGCCCGGTCGGCGGCTGGCTCTCGGACCGGTTCCACCCGATCCCGGTGCTGGTGGTCAACTTCCTCGTCACCGCGGCGATGGCCGTCCTGGCCGCCCTGGAGCTCGAGCTGCTGCCTGGCGGCACGGTGGCGTTCCTGGTCATGGCGATGATGCTCGGGTCCGCCTCCGGTGCGTGCTTCGCCCTCGTGGCCAAGCTCGCGCCGCCCGACAAGGTCGGCTCCGTCACGGGCATCGTCGGCGCCGCCGGGGGCCTGGGCGGGTTCTTCCCGCCGCTCGTGATGGGCGCCGTCTACACCCAGACCGACAGCTACTTCCTCGGCCTCATCCTGCTCGCCCTCACCGCCCTCGCTCTCGCCGCCTTCTGCTGGTGGCCCGTCCGCCGTGCCGCGGCGGACGCCCGGACCGCCCCGGCCTGACCGCCACGGCCCGACCGACGCACAACTCTCCACGGAAGGACCCGCCATGACGGCCACCCGGCCCGACGGAACGCCCACCACCCGCGAGAGCGCGCCGGAGGACGCCCTCCTGAAGCTCGGGACGTTCCTCCGCCGCGGCGAGGCGTCGCCGGACCTGCGCCAGCTCTTCCTCACCGGCGGCCGCGAGGGCGACGCGTTCTACCGCGACCGCTGGTCGCACGACAAGGTGGTCCGCTCGACCCACGGCGTGAACTGCACGGGCTCGTGCTCGTGGAAGGTGTACGTCAAGGACGGCATCATCACCTGGGAGACGCAGCAGACGGACTACCCCTCCACCGGGCCGAGCTCCCCCGAGTACGAGCCGCGCGGCTGCCCGCGCGGCGCCGCGTTCTCCTGGTACACCTACTCCCCCACCCGGATCCGCTACCCGTACGTGCGGGCCACGCTCCTCAACCTCTACCGGGAGGCGAGGTCCCGCCTGGGTGACCCCGTGCTGGCGTGGGCCGACATCGTCGAGGACCCGGAGCGGTCCGCGCAGTACAAGGCCGCGCGCGGCAAGGGTGGCCTGGTGCGGGCCACCTGGGCGGAGACCGAGGAGATGGTCGCCGCCGCGCACGTGTACACGACCAAGCAGTACGGCCCCGACCGGCTCGCGGGCTTCTCGGTGATCCCCGCGATGTCGATGGTCTCCTACGGCGCCGGCTCCCGCTTCTACTCGCTCATGGGCGGGCAGATGCTCTCCTTCTACGACTGGTACGCGGACCTGCCGGTGGCCTCGCCGCAGGTGTTCGGCGACCAGACCGACGTCCCGGAGTCGGCCGACTGGTTCAACGCCGGCTACCTCATCATGTGGGGCTCGAACATCCCGGTCACCCGCACCCCCGACGCGCACTTCATGGCCGAGGCGCGCTACCACGGGCAGAAGGTGGTGACGGTCTCCCCCGACTACGCCGACAACACCAAGTTCGCCGACGAGTGGCTCGCCGTGCACCCGGGCACCGACGGTGCCCTCGCGATGGCCATGGGGCACGTGATCCTCAGCGAGTTCCACGTCCGCGACCGCACCCCGCGGTTCCTGGAGTACATGAAGCGCTACACCGACTCCCCGTTCCTCGTCGCCCTCGAGGAGCGCGACGGCGCCTGGGTGCCCGGCAAGTTCCTCACCGCCGCCGACCTCGAGAACGACCCGGACCACGGCCACCTCGCGCGCGGCGCCAACCCCGCCTTCCGCACCGTCCTGCTCGACGACGCCGGCACCCCGGTGGTCCCGAACGGCACCCTGGCGGACCGGTACGGCCCCGAGGGCGAGGGCCGGTGGAACCTCGACCTCGGCGACGTCGACCCCGCCCTGAGCATCCTCGACCTGCCGGACGCCCAGGCGGTGGAGGTGGACCTGCCCCGCTTCGACCTCACCCCGGGACCGGCCGCCGACGAGACCCGCGTGCACACCGGCGGCACCGGCGTCGTGCGGCGCGGCGTCCCGGTCCGCCGGGTCGGCGGCCGTCTCGTCACCACCGTCTACGACCTGCTGCTGGCCCAGTACGGCGTCGCCCGTCCCGGCCTCCCCGGCACGTGGCCCACCGGGTACGACGACGCCTCCTCCCCCGGCACACCCGCCTGGCAGGAGGAGCTCACCGGGACGCCCGCGGCCGCGGCGATCCGCATCGGCCGCGAGTTCGCGCACAACGCCGTCGTCTCCCAGGGCCGGTCCATGATCATCATGGGCGCCGGGGCGAACCACTGGTTCCACTCCGACACGATCTACCGCACGTTCCTGGCGCTGGTGACGATGACGGGGTGCCAGGGCGTCAACGGCGGCGGGTGGGCGCACTACGTGGGACAGGAGAAGGTCCGGCCGATCACCGGCTTCCAGCAGTACGCGTTCGCCCTGGACTGGCAGCGGCCGGCCCGGCAGATGATCGCCACGGCGTTCTGGTACCTCGCCACCGACCAGTGGCGGTACGACGGCCTGCCCGCGGACGCCCTCGCCTCCCCGCTCGCCCGCGGCGCCTTCTCCGGGCGCACCACGGCCGACACTCTCGTGGAGGCCACCCGCCGCGGCTGGATGCCGTCCTTCCCGACGTTCGACCGCAACCCGCTCGACCTCACCGACGAGGCCGCGGCGGCCGGCAAGGAGGTCCCCGAGCACGTCGTCGAGCAGCTGCAGGCCGGCAGGCTGCGCTACGCCGTCGAGGACCCGGACGACCCCCGCAACTTCCCCCGGGTGCTGACCGTGTGGCGCTCGAACCTGCTCGGGTCCTCCTCCAAGGGCAACGAGTACTTCCTCAAGCACCTCCTCGGCACCGAGGCGTCGGTCCGGGCCCAGGAGTCCCCGCCCGGGCGCCGCCCCCGCGACATGGTGTGGCGCGAGGAGGCCGCCCGCGGCAAGGTCGACCTGCTCACGAGCCTCGACTTCCGCATGACGTCGACGACGCTCTTCTCCGACGTCGTGCTGCCGGCGGCGACCTGGTACGAGAAGTACGACCTGTCCAGCACCGACATGCACCCCTTCGTGCACGCCTTCACCCCGGCGATCAACCCGCCGTGGCAGACCCGGTCCGACTACGCGATCTTCCGGTCCCTCGCCCGGCGGGTCTCCGAGCTCGGCCGGGAGCATCTGGGGGTGCGGCGCGACGTCGTCGCCACCCCGCTGCAGCACGACACCCCGGACGAGCTCGCCACCCCGCACGGCTCCGTCGCCGCGCTGGACCAGCTGCCGCTGGTCCCGGGGGTGACGATGCCGCGGCTGACCGTCGTCGAGCGCGACTACGCCGCCATCGGGGAGAAGTTCGACGCGCTGGGCCCGCTGCCCGACAAGGTGGGCATGGCGGTCAAGGGCGTCGCGCTCGACCCGACGGAGGAGGTCCACGCGCTCGGCGAGAAGAACGGGCGGGCGAGCTCCGGCGTCGCCGCCGGACGGCCGCTGCTCGACAAGGACGTCAAGGCGTGCGAGATGATTCTCGCCTTCTCCGGCACCACGAACGGGCGCCTCGCCACGCAGGGCTTCCGGAACGCGGAGAAGCGCACGGGGACCCGGATGGCGGACCTGTCCGAGGACCACGCCGGCACCCGGATCACCTTCGCGGACACGCAGTACCGGCCGCAGCCGGTGGTCACCTCGCCGGAGTGGTCGGGCTCGGAGCACGGCGGGCGCCGCTACTCGGCGTTCGTCGTCAACGTCGAGCGGCTCAAGCCCTGGCACACCCTCACCGGCCGGATGCACTTCTACCTCGACCACGACTGGATGAGCGAGATCGGGGAGACGCTGCCGGTCTACCGGCCGCCCCTGGACATGCACCGCCTGTTCGGCGACGCCACCCCGGGTGACACCACCCCCACCGGTGCCCCGGGCTCCGACGGGCACGCGGAGGTCGCGGTGCGCTACCTGACCCCCCACTCGAAGTGGTCCATCCACTCCGAGTACCAGGACAACCTGTTCATGCTCTCGCTCTCGCGCGGCGGGCCGAACGTGTGGATGTCCCCGGCCGACGCGCGGAAGATCGGCGTGAAGGACAACGAGTGGATCGAGGCGTACAACCGCAACGGCGTGGTGGTCGCGCGCGCGGTGGTCTCCCACCGGATGCCCGAGGGGACCGTGTACATGTACCACGCCACCGACCGCGTCATCGACGTGCCGCGGACGGAGACGTCGGGCCTGCGCGGCGGCATCCACAACTCCCTCACCCGGGTGCTGCTCAAGCCCAGCCACCTCATCGGCGGGTACGCGCAGCTCTCCTACGGCTTCAACTACATCGGCCCGACCGGCAACCAGCGGGACGAGGTCACCGTGATCCGCCGTCGCAGCCAGGAGGTGCAGTACTGACATGAAGGTCATGGCGCAGATGTCGATGGTGATGAACCTCGACAAGTGCATCGGCTGCCACACGTGCTCGGTGACGTGCAAGCAGGCGTGGACCAACCGCACCGGCATGGAGTACGTCTGGTTCAACAACGTCGAGACCCGTCCGGGGCTCGGCTACCCGCGCACGTACGAGGACCAGGACACCTGGGAGGGCGGCTGGGTCCGCAGCAGGCGCGGCAAGCTCAAGCTGCGCGCGGGCGGCCGGCTGAAGAAGCTCGCCACGATCTTCTCCAACCCCAAGCTCCCCACGATCCACGACTACTACGAGCCGTGGACGTACGAGTACGACATGCTCCTGTCCGCGCCGGCCGACTCCCGCCACACCCCGGTGGCCCGGCCGAAGTCGCTGCTCACCGGCGAGGACCACAAGATCGAGTGGTCGGCCAACTGGGACGACGACCTCGGCGGCTCGCAGGAGATCGCCGTGAAGGACCCCGTCCTCAAGCACATGAGCGAGCACGTGGCCATGGAGTTCGAGAAGACCTTTATGTTCTACCTGCCGCGCATCTGCGAGCACTGCCTCAACCCGTCCTGCGTGGCCTCCTGCCCCTCCGGCGCGATGTACAAGCGCGCCGAGGACGGCATCGTCCTCGTGGACCAGGAGCAGTGCCGCGGCTGGCGCATGTGCGTGACCGGCTGCCCGTACAAGAAGGTCTACTTCAACCACAAGACCGGCAAGGCCGAGAAGTGCACGCTGTGCTACCCGCGCATCGAGGTGGGCCTGCCGACGGTGTGCTCGGAGACGTGCGTCGGCCGCCTGCGCTACCTGGGCCTGGTGCTCTACGACGCCGACCGGGTGGGCGAGGCCGCGGCCGTGGAGGACGAGCACGACCTCCTCGCCGCGCAGCGCTCCGTGTTCCTCGACCCGCACGACCCCGAGGTCATCGAGGCCGCACGCCGCGACGGCATCGCCGAGGACTGGATCGAGGCCGCGCAGGCCAGCCCCATCTGGCGGCTCATCAGCGACTACGAGGTGGCCCTGCCGCTCCACCCGGAGTACCGGACCCTGCCCATGGTCTGGTACATCCCGCCGCTGAGCCCAGTGGTGGACGTGGTGACGTCGTCCGGGAACGACGGCGAGGACCACAAGACCCTGTACACCGCCATCTCGACCATGCGGATCCCGCTGGAGTACCTGGCGGGGCTGTTCACCGCCGGCGACACCGCGCCGGTGGAGAAGGTCCTGCGCCGCCTGGCGGCGATGCGCTCGTACATGCGCGACCTCAACCTCGGCCAGGAGCCGCAGGAGGAGATCGCCGCGGCGGTCGGCATGACGGGCGCCCAGGTGCAGGAGATGTACCGCCTCCTCGCGATCGCCAAGTACGAGGACCGGTACGTGATCCCCACCGCGCACGCCGAGACCGCACGCGACCTGGAGGAGATGGCCTGCTCCCTCGACTTCGAGGGTGGCCCGGGCATGGGTGGCGCGGGGCCGTTCGGGTCCTCCTCCGGGCAGCCGACACCGGCGAGCGTGGAGTCCTTCCACGCGCTCAAGCAGCGGCAGACGGCGGACAGCCCCCACGTCCCCAGCGGGCCCGCGCGGGTGAACCTGCTCAACTGGGACGGCCGCGGTGGCACCACCGACGGGCTCTTCCCGCCCGAGCGGCCGCTGGAGACGCCGCCCGCCTCCCTGGCTGTCGCCGACCCCGACGCCGCACCCGGCACCTTCGCCGACGACCCGCACCCCGGCGGCTTCCCCGGGGTCGCCACGGGCAGCGAGCGGCCGACCGACGACGTCGAGCGGCTCGCCCGCACGCACGGAAGCCAGGGGCGCTCGGCCCCCGACGAGCCGGCCGCACCCGGTGAGCACCCGGCCGACGACGGCAGCGGCGAGCCCGACCGGCCCGCGCCCGACGGGACGCCCGACGGGGAGGAGCCCCGATGAGCTCCTTCGTCCGCGTCCCGTCGCTGACGCCGCTGGCGCCGGTGGCCGTGACCGAGCGCCAGCGCGCCGTCACCTGCATGGCCGCGTCCGTCCTCCTGGACTACCCGACGGCGGAGCAGCTGGAGCGGGTGCGCGCGGTGGGCGGCGCCGTCGCGAACCTGCCGGGCCCGGTCCGCGAGCGCCTGGAGGGCTTCGTCGCCCACGCCCTCGCCGAGGACCCGCAGGCCCTCGCGCGGCACTACGTCGACACGTTCGACCTGAGACGGAAGTGCACGATGTACCTGTCGTACTTCCTCACCGGTGACACCCGCCGGCGAGGCACGGCGCTGGTGCGGTTCGTGGAGGCGTACCGGGCGGCCGGGTGGGAGGTCGGCCGGCAGGAGCTGCCCGACTTCCTGCCGATCGTGCTCGAGTTCACCGCCGTCGCCGACACCGAGCTCGGCACTGCCCTGCTCGCCGCCCACCGGGAGGGCGTGGAGGTGCTGCGCTCGGCCCTGACGTCCTCCGGCAGCCCCTACGCCGCCGTCGTCGAGGCGGTGTGCCTGGTGCTGCCGCGGGCGAGTGCCGACGTCGAGGACCGGCTGCTGCAGCTCATCACGGCGGGGCCGCCGACGGAGATGGTCGGTCTCAGCGCCCTGGGACCGCTCGAGCCCTTCGCCCCCGGTGGGGGCGCCGACAAGGAGGTCCGGGTATGAGCGCGGGTCAGGTCCTGCTCTGGGTCGTCTTCCCCTACGTGGCGATCGCGGTGTTCGTCGTCGGGCTGGTCTGGCGGTACCGGTACGACAAGTTCGGCTGGACGACCCGCTCGTCCGAGCTGTACGAGAAGACGCTGCTGCGCCTGGGGTCGCCGCTGTTCCACTTCGGGATCATCTTCGTCGGGCTGGGCCACTTCATGGGCCTGCTCATCCCCAAGGACTGGACGGAGGCGGTGGGCTTCCGTGAGACGGCCTACCACTTCATCGCCACCTACATGGGTTCCGTGGCCGGGGTCGCGACCCTGGTCGGGCTGGCGCTGCTGATCTACCGGCGGCGGGTGACCGGTCCCGTGTTCCTGGCGACGACGCGCGTGGACAAGTTCATGTACGTCATGCTCGCGATCCCGATCCTCCTGGGCATGTGGGCGACGATCCAGCTCCAGCTGCTCGGTGGGGCGCACGGCTACGACTACCGGGAGACCATCTCGCCGTGGCTGCGTTCCCTGCTGTACTTCCAGCCGATGCCGGAGCTGATGACGGACGTGCCGCTGGCCTTCAAGCTCCACATCGCCGCCGCGTTCCTGCTGTTCATGATCTGGCCGTTCACCCGGCTGGTGCACGCCTTCTCCGCACCCGTGCAGTACTCGACCCGGCCGTACATCGTGTACCGATCGCGCGAGGAGACGAGCGCCAGCGGCTCGCGTGGGCCGCGGCGCGGCTGGGAGCCGAGCGTGGCGCCGCGCGAGCGCCGACGGCGGACGAGCACCAACACCTGAGCCCCGACGCCGTCAGGAGTGGCGAAACCACGGGGGCGAAGCATCGCGGGGACGGCGTGTCCTCCGATCGACATCCGCGTCTGCTCGACAAGATCTTTTCGGCGACCTCCAGCGCGGCGCGATCGGTGACAGCCCAGCGCTCACGAATGCACCCACGCCCGATCTCGCGCGCCCAGGTCACCTCGCGCGCGCCCAGATGGCAGCAAGCGGGCTGCGCTGGCCGGTTCGCTCAGTGCGCAATCTGTACCAGCACGGCTGGCAGAATTCGCGCCTACCTGGAAGTCGCCGAAAGGGTCACGCCGTCTCCGCCGTGACCGCCCGCCAGCCGCCAGCCGCCAGCCGCCAGCCGCCAGCGACGGTGCTCACGCGGCCGGGCACGGGCACCACCGCTTCATCGAAAGGGGCTGGCCCGGAAGCCCCTTCACGGCGCCTCCGGGCCAGCCTTCTCCTGTGGTCGGACCTGGTTCTCCCTCCATGGGGTCGGACCTGGTTCTCCCACCCCCATGGGGTCGGACCTGCTCCTACCGCTTGGCGTCGGCCACGTTCAGCTCGACCGTGGTCCAGTCGCGCGTGCCGTTGCTGTCGGTGGCGATCAGGCGCGCGGTGTACCTGCCGGGCTCGGCGTACACGTGCGTCGCACTCTGCCCCTCGGCCGTGGTGCCGTCACCGAAGTCCCAGGCGTAGGAGACGATCTCCCGGCCCTCGGGGGCGACGGCGGACCCGGACAGGTCCACCGAGAGCGCAGCGGGGCCGCCACCTCGGCTGGCCTCTGCGGTCACCACGGGAGCGTTGCCGTCGGCGATGCCGCGCCCGTGGAAGACGAGCCAGTCGAGCGCGAGCAGGTCGGCGCCATCGGCAGGCTGCGTCTTGCTGGTGACAACCAGGTAGAGGTCCGTGGCCCCCTGCTCACCGGCGATGTCGATGCTGGGCGAGACGACCTGCCCGGCCCCGGTGGCTGCGGCCACCTTGACCTGCCCGAGCTTGCGTCCGGTCGGGCTGCCCACCCGCACCTCGACAGTGGCGTCGGCCGCGCCGCGCACGGCGCCCACGGTCAGCCCCTCGATGCCGCTGAGGTTCACGGGACCGAAGGCGATCCAGTCGCCGTTGTCGATGTCGCTGACGAGGCGGCCGCCGCGGGCGGAGTCGTCGTCGGTGACCGTCACGCCGGAGCCCTCGGAGTAGAACTCGGCCTCCTTGTCCCGGACCTGCAGACGGACGATGTCCTGCCCGGCCAGGGCCGGCACGCCGTCGGCGCCCTGGTCCTGGTAGCCGCCGCCGAGCACCGGGTACACGTTCTGCCCCGGTCCGTGGTCGGCGGGGTCGAGGAAGACCGTGCCCGAGCACCCGGTGTAGTTGGCGAGCGGGTGCGCGTGGGTGTCGTGGCCGAGCTGGGTGTTGACTGCGACCTTCTCGCAGTCGATGGTGCCCTCGGCGGTGGAGCCGTCCTCGGCGTCGACCACGTCGACGGAGTACGGCACGGTGTCACCGAGCTCCGCGAAGCCGCCGGTGGTCGGCGAGCCGAAGGAGACCTCCGGCCGCGTGTTGCCCACGGTGATGGTCTGGACCGACACACCCGCGAGCCCGTCGCTGTCCCGGACGGTCAGGCGGGCGCTGAACTGCCCGCGGTCCTCGTAGGTGTGGGTCGGGCTGGCCTCGTTGGAGTCCACGACGCCGTCGTTCTCGAAGTCCCACTCGTACGTGACGTCGAGCCCGTCCGGGCTGTGGCTCGCGGTGCCGTCGAAGGCGACGGTCAGGGGCGCGGCGCCGGAGTCGGCGTCCGTCGTGAACGACGACACGGGGCGCCTGCCCTCGGCGACGTAGTCGATGCGGTAGATCCCGGCGTCGGTGTTGGTGCTGCCCCGACCGGCGCCTCGACCGCGCCCGAAGTCGATGACGTAGAGAGACCCGTCGGGGCCGAACTCGGCCTCGAAGGGCGCCACGAACGTCTCGTGCTCCATGAACGGGTCGATGGAGAGCAGCTCGCCGGTCGCCTCGTCCAGTGAGAGCACCTTGTAGTAGTTGCGGGAGTACTCGGAGACGAACCAGTGCCCGTCGAAGGACTCGGGGAACTTGGTCTTCACGTCCAGGTCGGCGTCGTAGCGGTAGACCGGGCCGGCCGTCGGAGCCGCACCGCCAGTAGCGAGCTCGGGGAACTGCTCCGAGAGGCCGTAGCCGTACCAGATGAGCGGCTTCTGCGCCGGCGGCAGCTCGCGCAGCCCGGTGTTGTTCGGGGAGTCGTTGACGAGGTTGTCGCAGTCGAACGCCTCGCCGGAGATCCCCGTGGCGAAGTCGTAGTCGATGTAGGGCTGGTTGTCCGCGTGGCAGTACGGCCAGCCGTGGTTGCCCGGCTCCGTCATGCGGATGAACTCGACCATGCCCTCCGGTCCGCGCAGCGGGTTGGCCACGCGTGCGTCCGGCCCGTAGTCACCGATCATCACCGCGTTCGTCGCGGGGTCGACCGTGATGCGGAACGGGTTGCGGAAGCCCATGCCGTAGATCTCCGGCCTGGTTCCCTCGGTCCCGGGCGCGAAGAGGTTTCCCTCGGGGATCGAGTAGGTCCCGTCGTCCTCCGGGGTGATGCGCAAGATCTTGCCGCGCAGGTCGTTGGTGTTGCCGGAGGTGGCCTGCGCGTCCCAGGCACGGCGGCCCGGGCGCTCGTCGATCGGCGTGTACCCCTGCTGGTCGAACGGGTCGGCGTTGTCACCGGTGGCGACGTAGAGGTTGCCGTCCGGTCCCATGGCGAGCGACCCAGCCATGTGGGAGTTGGCGCGCCCCTCGCCCCGCCAGATCGTGAAGTCGAGGAGCCGCTTCTCCGAGGCCCTGTCGATGATGTTGTCGGGGCCCATGGTGAACCGCGAGAGGTTCATCTTCGGCACGTCCGGGTCGCTCCAGAGCAGGTAGAGCCACCCGTTCTCGCTGAAGTCGTTGTCCAGCGTGAGCCCGAGCAACCCGTCGGACTGGGTGAGGAGGTCGAGCGTGTAGCCGAAGTCCAGGGCGGTCGTCTCCCGGAGCGTGTCCTGCTCGACGACCTTCACCTCCCCCGTGCGCTGGATGAAGATGACCCGGCCGTCCTCGGCCACGGCCAGCTCGAACGGGTCGGCGAGCCCCTCGGTGACCAGCGGGACCTTCTCGAAGCTGGAGGACTCCGGGTGGTCGGGACCTCCGTCGTGCGCTGCCGACATCGCTGCCGGTACCAGCGCTCCGACCGCGACGACGCAACCCAACGTCGCGGTCACCGCCCTGCGGTGTAGTGAAGACATCAACACTCCCTCGTGCGTCATGGATGCCTCGTCCCGACCTTGCCGCTGGACCGGCCGTCGTCGGCCGGCTGGCGTCGAGAGTCACGGGCGCCTGTTCGGAAAATATGCGACCTCTGGAGGGGAGAAGGCGCATTCGACATCTAATGGGAAGTAAGTCACCGCGTCAACAGTCGTCCTATTTGGCGGGACGGCCTGCGAGCAGGGTCGCCGGAAATACTGCAAGGCTTTTCGCCGGCACACCTGAAAGCGGGCAGGGAACGACGTCGCCCCTGCCCGCGCGCCCATTCTCACAAACCGCGCCTAGCCTTTAGTCTCTATTTACGCGCGCAGCATGATGGGTCAGTCTTTCCCGAGCTCTTCCGAGAGGCTGGGCCTGTCGCTCCCCCGGCTCCCCGGCCGCGTGGCCGGCAAGCCTCAACCGAGCTCGGCCGGCCGGACGGCGCGTCCCGTCGCGGCGGCCTCGTAGATCGCGCAGAGCAGCCGGACCGTCTCCACGGCGTCGGCGGCGTCGACCGGTGCCGGCGACTTCCCCTCGACCGCGGAGAGGATCTCGCGCCACTGGGTGAGGTGGCCGACGTGCCCGATGGCGAGCGGGTCGGCCGCGCCGCTCGCTGGGGCCCTCCCCGAGCCGGGTGCCGACACCTCCGGCACGTCCCAACGGAGCACCTCGCCCTGGCCGAGCTCGACCGACCCCCGTGAACCGTGCAGGGCGATCGTCGCGGGCGACCCCGGCGGCGTCGCGGTCGTCGTGGTGATCACACCGAGGGCGCCGGATGCGAACCGCAGGGTGGCGACAGTCGTGTCCTCGGCATCCATCGCGTGGGCGAGGGTGCCGTACTGGGCGGTCACCGACTCGACGGGGCCGCAGAGCCAGCGCAGCAGATCGACGTTGTGCACGCCCTGGTTCATCAGCGAGCCACCGCCCTCCGCCATGGAGGTCCGCCACCTCGCGGCGCGGTAGTAGTCATCGTCACGGAACCAGTGGACGTGGGTGGTGGCCAGGCGGATGTCGCCGAGGGCCCCGGCGTCCACCGCCTCCTTCAGCCGCGCGTGCTCCGGCTCGAAGCGTCGCTGGGAGATCATCGAGACGGTCAGCCCGCGCTCACGTGCCACCTCCGCGATGCGGACGGCATCCTCCACCCGGACGGCGAGAGGCTTCTCGACCACCACGTGGCGGCCGGCCTCGAGCGCCGCGAGCGCCAGTGCCGCGTGGGAGCCGCTCGGTGAGCAGATCGCGACGACGTCGACCTCGGCGGAGCCGATCACCTCCTCCGGCGTGACGAAGGCGGCGGGCCAGCCCGCCAGCGTCTCCTCCGTCGCGCGGTGGGCGCCGCTGTACGCCACCAGCGCCACCCGGTCGTCGAGGTCGCGGAGCGCGCGTGCGTGCATCGTGCCGATGTTGCCCATGCCGACGATGCCGGCGCCGATACGGCGTGAGGTCATGGTCGTCCTCCCTGCTGGTTCTGGTCGGTCCCGCGTGGAACGAGGCGCGCCGCCGGGCCGGTCTGGCAAGATCCGGACCGGCGGCGCGCGTCGGGGTCAGTCGGGTGTGTGGGTGGCGCCGAGCAGGTCGCGGATACGCTCGGCGGCCCGCGTGAAGCGCGGATCGGTGAGCGTGGCGCCGTAGTCCCGCTCTTCCGGGAGGCCAGGAGTGAGCGTCTCGACGATGCGGCCCGGGCGCGGGCTCATCACCACGATCCGGCTGCCGAGGTAGACGGCCTCGGGCACGGAGTGCGTGACGAGGACGATGGTCGTGCCGGTCTCCCGCCAGATCCGGTTCATCTCGATGTTCATGTGCTCGCGGGTCAGTGCGTCCAGCGCACCGAACGGCTCGTCCATGAGGAGCACCCGGGGCTCGTGCAGCAGCGCCCGGCACAGGGCCACGCGTTGCTGCATCCCCCCGGAGAGCTCGTGCGGGAGAGCCTTCTCGAAGCCGGTCAGACCGGTCAGCTCGATGAGCTCGTCCGCCCGCTGCTCGGCGCGACGCCGGTCCATCCCGCGCATCTCGGCCTGGAGCAGGATGTTCTTGCGCACCCCGCGCCACTCGAGCAGCGCCGAGCGCTGGAACGCGAAGCCGATCTGGCGCTGAGGGCTTGTCACCTGCTGGCCGTAGAGGCGTACGTCCCCGTCGGTGGCAAGAGTGAGACCGGCGATGATCTTCAGCAGGGTCGACTTGCCACAGCCCGACGGGCCGGCGATGGTGACGAACTCCCCCGCTGCGACGCTGAGCGAGACGTCGTCCAGAGCCACGGTCTCGGACCGCTTCGAGCTGAACCGCATCGTGAGGTTCTTGACCTCGATGATGGGGTCGGTGCCGACGGTCGCGCCCGCGTCGGCCAGCTGCGTCGATGCCATCACAGACCCTCGCCGAAGCTGCCGTCCCAGTACTTCGCCGGCGTGGTGTCGCCGTCGAAGTCGGTGTTCTCCACGAGGAAGGTGAGCGTCTTCGTCCACTGGTCCTCGGTGTTGACGCCCGGGGCAGGCGCCTCCTCCAGGTTGAGCAGCCCGATGGTCTTCTCCAGCTGGGCAGCGAGAACGCTCTCCTCCGGGGCCTGCTCGGCACCGGCAGCCATCGCGGCGACGGCCTCCTCCTGGTTCTCCCCGGCCTCGAGGAACGAGCGCGACGTGGCGCGCACCATGGCCTCGACGAGCTCAGGGTCGTCGGCGATCGTCCTGTCGTTGACGACGAGGCCGGTGCCCAGCAGGTTCATGCCGAAGTCCGCGAAGGGCAGCGCCTCGACCTCCTTGCCGGTCTGGTTCGCGATCGTGGGCGCCTGGTCGTGGTGGAAGCCCTGGATCGCGTCGACCTGCCCCTCGATGAGGGCAGCGATCTTGCCGGCCGCATCGACGTTGACGACCGTCACCTCCGCCGGGTCGACGCCGTTGAGCTCCAACCACGCCGGGAACGTGCCGTACATCGCGTCACCGGGTGTCCCGCCGACCGTCTTGCCCACCAGGTCGGCCGGCTCGGAGATGCCCTGGTCGGCGAAGAACTCGACAGAGCTGGGGCCGGTCTGCAGGAACACGCCCGCGCTCTTCACCGGCATCCCCGAGTTGATGGCGTTGGCCAACGGAGGCGTGTCGGCCCAGCCGAAGTCGGTGTTGTTCTGGGCGACCTGCTGGATGGTGTTCCCCGAGCCGTTGCCCGGCTGGATCGTCAGGTCGATGCCCTCCTCCTCGAAGATGCCCTGCTCGACCCCGTAGTAGAAGGGGGCGTGCTCGCCGTAAGGCACCCAGTTGAGGGTGATCGTCACCTCGGTGAGCTCGCCGCCGTCGCCGCCGCCGGCGGACGCCGCCGGGTCAGCCCCAGCCTGGTTGCCGGCCGAGCAGCCGGCGAGAACGAGACCGGCGACAGCGAACGAGATTCCGTACTTGATTCCGCGCATCGTGAGAAGCCTTTCTTCTGGCGCCGCCCCGGGGGCGGCAACGTCATTACGTAGGGGTGGGTCAGAATGAGGAGCGATGGCCGGGCCGGCAGGGCCCTGCAGAAAGCAGACAATCGGTCAGGAGGAGGCGAGGACAAGATTCCCGCGCCGCGAGGCGTGCCACGGGATGAGAAGGCGCTCGGAAAGCTCGACCGCGACGAAAAGAATGACTCCGATGAGAGACATGAGAATAAGGTCGGCGAAGAGCAGCGGAGAGTTCAGGTTCCCGCTGGCGAGCAGGAGGACGTACCCCAGCCCACGGTCGGCGCCGACGAACTCCCCGACGACCGCGCCCACCACGGCGAGCGTGACGGCCACCTTCAGTCCCGACATCAGGTGCGGGAGCGCCCCGGGGAATCGGATCTTCCGGAAGGTCTTCCAGCGCGAGGCACCCATCGTGGCCGAGAGCTCCAGCAGCTCGGGGTCGACCGACCGCAGGCCGGCGACGGCGGAGACGACGACAGGGAAGAACGCGATCAGCACCGCAAGGACGATCTTGGGCGTCAGGCCGAACCCGAACCACACCACGAGGATCGGTGCGATGGCGATCTTCGGGATGACCTGGGCGAACAGGATCAGGGGGTACAGCGACTTCTCGGCGGTCCGGGAGTAGACGAGGAGGACCGCCGTCGCGACGCCGATCACCGTCGCCAGCAGGAAGCCGACGATGGTCTCCATGGTGGTGACCCAGGTGTGCTCGAGCAGCATCGCCCAGTCGGCGACCATGGTCTCCCACACCGCCCCGGGGCCGGGGACGAGGTACGCGGGGACCAGCTCGCGCCAGGTGACGAACCACCATCCCGCGAACAGCACCGCGAGCACCGCCAGGGGCCGCCAGGAGGCGGAGGCCAGGTTGGCCGCATGACCCCAGGGCGACCTCCTCGTGGCCGGGCGCCGTGCCGGTGGCCCAACGCTCCTCGTCGTAGGTGGGGCGACCCGGGTCTGGGGGTGCACTTCCTGTGTGGTGGTCATGGAGAGTTCCTCGGTGATGGTGGGGCGGGTGGCCGGTGGTGAGGTGTTCTCGTCGGTCATCGGAACGGCACCGCCTCGGCCCTGAGGATGCCGGTGAAGGCTTCCCAGGCCTCGGTGAAGAGCTCCGGCCCGGAGAAGCCTCCGAGACTGTGCGCCTCGCTGAGGTGCGGCTCGAGCGAGAAGAAGCCGTTGAAGCCGTCCGCCCAGAGCGCACGGACGGTCTCGACGACCTGACCGTCACCGTGACCGGCGGGGACGACGGCGCCCGTGTCACTGCGGGCGTCCTTGATCTGCACGTACTCCAGGTACGGGCGCAGCAGCTCGTACCCGTCGGTGTACGGCCGCACGCCGACCTGGACGAAGTTCGCGGCGTCCCACGCGAGCTGCAGATGGTCCGAGCCCACCGACTCCACGATGTCGAGGCAGCGCCGGGGGATGTCGCCGTAGATGCCCTTCTCGTTCTCGTGCAGCAGCACGACGCCGGCGTCGACCGCCACGTCGGTCAGGGCCAGCATGCGGCTCATGACCTGGTCCCGGCAGGCGTCGGGGTCGGTGCCCGGCCGCATGAAGAAGGAGAAGATCCTGATGTAGGGCGCCTGGAAGAACGTCGCCACCCGCGCCGCGTGGCGCATCCGGTCGGCATGAGCCTCGAAGTCGTCGTCGAGATGGATCTTCCCGATCGGCGACCCGATGCTCGAGACCTCGAGGCCGTGCCGGCGCAGGAGCAGGAGCACCTTCTCCAGCTGCGACGTGTCGAGGTCGAGGACGTTGGTGTCCCAGGCGCTGCGGAACTCGATGTACTTCAGCCCGAGCTCGGCGGCGACCCTGCACTGCGTCTCGAAGTCGGGCGAGATCTCGTCAGAGAAACCCGAGAGCGTCCACACCTTCATGCCCCCTTGTCCTGGCGTGTCGACATTGACGGTGCGCGCGACCGGTGACGGGCGTCGCGCGAGGAGGAGGGAGGCTGCCGGTCCACGCTCGCCGAGGCGGACCGGCAGCCGTCTCTCAGTACCGCAGCTCGGAGAGGTTGCCGAGGCTGTTGCAGGCGGAGGTGATGCCGTCCGGCGTCGGCCGGTCGTGCTCGGTGAAGCCGTACTCGACCCCGGCGAGCGACGCGTTCGCGAAGATCTCCGCGAAGTCGATGGTGCCCTCGCCCACGTCGGCGAAGGAGCCGTCCTCCGCGAGGTCCTTCAGGTGCAGCAGCTCGAACCGACCGGGGTAGGTGTTGAACAGCTGCACGGCGTCGTGACCGACGCTGGCCGCCCAGTAGACGTCGAGCTCCATCGTGACGAGCTCGGGGTCCGTCTCGCGGACGAGCACGTCATAACCCGTGACGCCGTCCTCCTGGGTCTCGAACTCGTACCCGTGGTTGTGGTACGCGACCGTGATCCCCTCGGCCTTGAGCTTCGCTCCCACCTCGTTGAGGAAGGCCGCCGTCGCCGAGTAGTCCGCCATGGTCCAGCGGCTGCTGCCCGAGATGCGCACGTACTCGGCGCCGATCGCCTTCGCCTCGGCGATGACGAGGTCGAGGTCGTTCTGGAGGTTGCTCACGCTGACGCCGAGGGAGGGAACGTCGATACCCACCGCGTCGCTCAGCGGCTGCAGTTCCGCGGCGGTCCGGCCGTAGAAGTTTCCGGCACTGCCGGAGAACTCGGCGTTCTGGAAGCCGCACTTCGCGAGGGCGGCGAGAGTCCCCTCTGCGTCCGCCGTCATCTGGGTGCGGGTTGTGAAGGCCACCAGGCCGATCCTGCTCAGGTCGACCGAGCGGGTGCCGGTGACCGGGTGCGGCCTGCCCAGCTCCGAACCGGCGGCGGCGCTCACGACCGCCGAGCGCTCGGCCTCGGTCAGGACCCCGGCACGGGCGAGGCTGCTGGCCGTCACGGCGACCTTGCTGACGAACTGTCCATGGCTCGCGAACGGCGCGTCGCCCATGATCTCGTCCATCACGGTGCACCCGTTGCCCGTGTCGTAGTTGGGCACGCCGGAAGCGCCGCTGCCGGTCCCGAAGAAGACCGAGGAGTCGGCCGAGTAGCCGTACGTGCACTCGTCGGCCTCCGCTGCGGACGCCGAGGTCGGGATGAGCGGGAGGGTCAGGGCGCCGGCCGCGGCGGCGGCGAGCCACCTGCTCCGACGCTTCGTGGTGGATGCGGGAATCGAGCTGCGTACCATCAGGCTGCCTCTCCGTCGAGGATGTGGTGGGACGTGCGGAAAGCGCTTTACCAAGTGCGCTGCGGCCGACGTTAGGGAGCGTCGCACCCCCGGACAATGAGTTGCCATTTGTTGCATCCATTTCCGGACGATCGTCCCGAGGCGCGAGATTTCGCGGTTCTCCGCGGACGGCGGGGCCTGTCAGGGCGGTACGGACCGTCGAGGAAGGGGCCCGCGCCCTGGGAGCGGCCCTCCGGACCCCGCGATCGGGTCGGTGCCGTGCTGCGGGCCGCCGATCTCTCGACCGCCACGTCCGCCGAGGCGCCCCTTGCGCCGGCGCACCGGAGAACGGTGCGACGGGGGTGGCCCGTCAGCCGGGCGGCACTGCCCGGGCACACCGACACGGTCGACGGGAAATCGCTATCCAGGGTTGACTCGACCGGTCGAGAACCCTACGGTTCCCGCAACTCCGTCAGCGGATCCGGGGAAGGGCCCACGATGACCGACGTTGCCGAGGACTCCCCCGCGCGCGGACCGGCCCCTCTGCCGGCGACGACCGGCGAAGCCCTGGCCGGCTTCCCGGGAGCGGTGGGGATCTCCGCACTGTCCGTGTACCGGACGGAGGCCGCCGACGGGCATGCCGGCGGCAGCCCGCACGTGCACCTCGTCTGCAGCGAGGCGTACTACGTCGTCGGAGGGCAGGGTCTGGTGCAGACCCTGACGGCCTCCGGCTTCCGGGAGACCCCGCTGCGGGCGGGTGCCGTGGTGCAGTTCGGACCTGGCACGATCCATCGACTGATCAACCAGGGTGATCTCCAGATCCTCGTCATCATGCAGAACAGCGGGCTGCCCGAGTCGGGCGACGCGGTGCTCACGCTTCCGCCCGAGCTGCTGCACGACGCTGAGGTGTACCGCAGGGCCGCGACGCTCCCCCCAGGAGCCCAGGCCGAGACGGCCGCGCGGCACCGACGGGACCTGGCCGTGAGGGGCTTCCTCGACCTGGTGGACGCGCAGCGGGAGCGAGGACCGGAGGCGCTGGAGCCGTTCTACGCCGCGGCAGCCGCGCTCACGGCCCCGCTGCTCGACAGCTGGAGACGGAGGTGGCTCGAGGGAGCGCACCGCGCCGCCCAGGCCACCGGCGAACAGCTCGGCGCCCTCGCGCGGGGGGATCACTCGCACCTGTTCGCGGCCGATGTCCGGGCCCAGCCCGGCCCCGTCGAGAGCGGGCGTCTGGGCATGTGCGGCGCCCTGGACGTCTACCCCTCAGCTCCGCGCGGCTGAACCGGCACCGGAATTCGCGCGGCCCAACCCGGCACCGGACTCCGCGCGGCCGAACCCGGCACCGGACTCCGCGCGGCTGAACCCGACCCGGGACCTGTCGGCGGGCGCGGAGGCACACTTCTGCGGTGCAGGCGCACCGCGGCGCGCACACCTCACGGCCGGACCGGCCATCATGGGGTACCGGTCATCATGGAGGGCACGGGGCGCGCTGCCGCGAATCCCCGACGACGCCACGACGGACGAGGAGGCACCGTGGATTTCACGTACGAGACTGCACCCGGGCGCGTCATCTTCGGCCGCGGGACCGTGCGGAGGGCGCTGCCGGAGGAGGTTGCCCGACTCGGCGCGGACCGGGTCATGGTGATCACCGGCCCCTCCACCCAGGCGCTCGCGCACACCTCCGTGGCTCCCTTCGCCGACGCGGTGGTCTCGTTCTTCACCGACGTCGAGGAGCACGTGCCCGCAGCGGTGGCGCGGCGGGCCGTCGCCCGCGCCCGCGACGCTCGTGCCGACCTGCTCCTGAGCATCGGCGGCGGTTCCACCACCGGCACCGCCAAGATCGTCGCCCGCGACCTGCACCTGCCGATCCTCGCGGTGCCGACGACGTACTCGGGCTCCGAGGCGACGCCCGTCTGGGGAACCACGCGGGACGGCCGTACGGAGACGGGCACCGACCCGGCGGTGCGTCCGCGCACCGTCGTCCTCGACCCCGACCTGACGGACCGCCTGCCGCGCGACCTCGCGGTGGCCTCCGGCCTGGTCGCCCTCGCCCGTGCGGTGGAGGCCCACTGGGCGCCCGGCGCCAGCCCCATCGGCTCCGCGATGGCGGACGAGGCCATGCACGCGCTCGCCACCGGGCTGCGCGGCATCGGTCGAGACAGCCTCGCCCAGGCGCAGGCGCCGGAGAAGGCGCTCAGCGACCCCGTCTCCGTCTGGGCCGGCACCCCCACGACCGCGGGCGAGCAGCTGCTCTACGGCGTCTACCTGGCGGGCGCCACCTTCGCGTCAACGGGACCGGGCCTGCACC
Source organism: Georgenia soli (assembly GCF_002563695.1). Classification (NCBI taxonomy): domain Bacteria; kingdom Bacillati; phylum Actinomycetota; class Actinomycetes; order Allobogoriellales; family Allobogoriellaceae; genus Georgenia; species Georgenia soli. The sequence continues at coordinate 1,704,324 of NZ_PDJI01000004.1, forward strand.
ACCGCATCTGCCACGTGCTCACAGGCTCGTTCAACCTCCCGCAGACCGCGCTGCACGCGGTGGTCCTGCCGCACGTGCTCGCGTTCAACGCTCCCGCGGTGCCCCGGACCGCCGCACGGGTCGCCCGGGCGCTGGAGGTGGAGGAGGCGGTGAGCGGGCTGCGCGCCCTGGTCGCCTCCGTCGGGGCACCGCGGACGCTCGCCCAGGTGGGCCTGCTCCTCCGGCAGCTCGACGAGGCGGTCGACCGGGTGAGCGCGACGCTGCCCGTCGAGAACCCCCGGCACGTCGGCAAGAACGAGGTGCGCGCGATCCTGACCGCCGCGTACGGCGAGGCAGCCTGAGCCAGTCGCACAAACGCTTCGAATCCCCTTGTCACGCCGCACCTGCGCAGTTACCGTGCGACTTGTGCCGCATTATCGGATCAGCGAGGCCGCCGGCCTGCTCGGCGTCAGCGACGACACGGTGCGCCGCTGGGTCGACGACGGGCAGCTGGCGTCCTCCGTGGACGCCGCCGGTCGCAAGGTCGTCGACGGCGCGTCCCTCGCCCGCCACGCCCAGGACCTCGCCGGCCGGGCGCCCGGTCCGGCCGGGGACGGCGTCGGACGCTCCGCCCGGAACCGCTTCACCGGCCTGGTGACCAGGGTCGTGGCCGACGGCGTGATGGCGCAGGTGGAGCTGCAGTGCGGCCCCTTCCGCGTGGTCTCGCTGATGAGCAGCGAGGCGGCGGAGGAGCTCGCCCTCGAGCCCGGCTCGCTGGCCACCGCTGTCGTCAAGGCCACGAACGTCATCGTCGAGACGCCGCCGGCCAGGAGCGGGGCGCGGTCGTGACGATCGAGCCGGGCCGCCTGGGGTACGGCATCACGGGCGACCTCGACCTGGACATCGTGCGCCGCCTCGCACCGGAGGTCGAGCGCGCCGGGCTGCGCACGCTCTGGGTCAACCAGCCCGCCCACGGTGACGCCCTCGCCGTCATGGCGGCGGCCGCCGAGGTCACCAGCACGCTCCGCATCGCCTCGGGGGTCCTCCCGGTGGACCGGCTGCCCGCCGACGAGATCGTCCGCCGCGTCAGTGACCTCGACCTGCCCGCCGACCGGCTCGTGCTCGGCGTCGGGGCCAGTGCTCCGCCGAGCCCGATCACCACGGTGCGCGAGGCGGTCGCCACGCTGACCGACAGGCTCGGCGCGCCCGTGGTCGTCGGGGCGCTGGGCCCCCGCATGCGGCGGCTCGCCGCCCGCGAGAGCGCGGGCCTGCTGCTGAACTGGCTGACGCCGTCGGCGGCGGGCCGGGCGGCGACCGAGAAGGACCGGGACGTCGCCGGGACCGGCGCGGACCCCGAGGTGGCCCTCTACGTCCGTTGCGCGCTGGGCGGGGTCGCGCATGCCGTCGTCCGCCGGGAGGCCGAGCGCTACGCCGGGATCCCGTCCTACGCGGCGAACTTCGCCCGGTTCGGGTTCGCCCCGCTGGACGCCGCGGTGCTCGCTGCCGCGGGCGGGGAGCTGCGCGCGGGACTCGCGCCGTACACGAGCGTCGTCGACGAGACCGTGGTTCGGGCGGTCACCGCCTCGGGCCGGCTGGGCGAGCACGTGGCGCTGCTGGCCGCGCTGGAGGGGGCGGAGTGACGGGCTCCCGTTCCCGTGCGGCAGCCGTGCGGGCGACGTCGGCGCTGCGGGTCGCGGCAGCGATGCGGGTGACAACAGCGCTGCGCGTGACGACGGCGTTCCTCCTCGCGACGTCGTTGGCGGCGTGCGGCTCCGCTGCCGGCCCTCCGGGACCGGCGGCGGGCAGCACGGGAGGCGGCGGCGCGCGCGACGGGAGGGCCACGGAGCTGACCGTCTTCGCCGCGGCCTCGCTCGCCGACGTCGCCGAGCAGGTCTCCGCCGTCGTGGAGGAGCAGGACCCGGGCGTGACGGTGAGCATCTCGCCGGCCGGCTCCTCCGACCTCGTGGCCCAGATCCTCGCCGGCGCCCCGGCCGACGTCCTCGTGACCGCCGACGAGACGACGATGGGACGGGCCGTGGAGGCCGGCGCGGTGGAGGAGCCCACCGTCGTGGCGCTCAACCACCCCGTCCTCGTGGTCCCGGCTGGCAACCCGGCGGGGGTCACGGGGCTCGACGACTCCCTCCAGGATGCCGTGCTCGTCGTCTGCGCGCCCCAGGTCCCCTGCGGCGCCGCGGCCGCCGACCTGGCCGGGCGCGCGGGCGTCACGCTGAGCCCCGCGAGCGAGGAGCTGAGCGTCACCGACGTCCTCGGCAAGGTGACCTCCGGGCAGGCCGATGCCGGGATCGTCTACGCCACCGACGCCCGCCGGGCCGGGGACGCCGTCGAGACCGTCCCGGTGGCGGGGGCCGACCAGGTCACCAACCGCTACCCGGCCGCGGTCGTGACGGGCACGGCCGCACCGGCGGCGGCCCAGGCGTGGATCTCGACCTTCACCGGCGCCGAGGGCCGCCGGATCCTCGCCGACGCCGGGTTCGTGCTGCCGTGACGTCGGCGACCTCACGCACCGGGAACCTGCCCCGCCCGGTCCTCGTCGTCGCGGCGGCAGGCGTCCTCGTGGTCGCGGTCCCGGTCCTCGGGCTGCTGCTGCGGGTGCCGTGGTCGCGCTTCCCCGAGCTCGTCACCTCCCCGGCCTCGCTCGCCGCCCTCGTGCTCAGCCTGCGCACCTCCGCCGCGGCGACGCTGCTGTGCGTGCTGCTCGGCGTCCCGCTGGCGCTGGTGCTGGCCAGGTCGAGGCTGCCGGGGCTGCGCGCGCTGCGGACCGTGGTCCTGCTCCCCCTGGTGCTGCCGCCCGTGGTCTCGGGCATCGCCCTGCTCACCACGCTCGGCCGCACCGGGGTGCTCGGTGCACGGCTCGAGGCGGCGGGGATCTCCGTCGCGTTCACCACCGCCGCGGTGGTCCTCGCGCAGACCTTCGTCTCCCTGCCGTTCCTCGTGCTCTCGATCGAGGGGGCGGTGCGCACCGCGGGCACCCGGTACGAGGCCGTCGCGGCCACGCTCGGCGCCCGCCCGGCCACGGTGCTGCGCCGGGTGACCCTTCCGCTGCTCCTGCCCGCCCTGGGCACCGGCACCGCGCTGGCCTTCGCCCGGTCCCTGGGCGAGTTCGGGGCCACCCTCACGTTCGCCGGCTCGCTCCAGGGCGTCACGCGGACCCTGCCGCTGGAGATCTACCTCCAGCGCGAGGTCGACCCGGACGCCACGGTCGCGCTCGCCGTCGTCCTCCTGGCGGTCGCGGCCGTGATGGTGCTGCTCACCCAGGGCGGTTCCCGACGGCGCAGCAAGGGGCGGAGATGAGCGGTCACCGAGCGGCCCGCCGGGGCCCGGCCGCGGCGGCGGGAGCCGCGGGGGCCGCCGGAGCCCCGGGGACGGCGGGAGGGGCGGGAGGGGCGGACGCGGCCGCCACGCCGGCAACGATCCACCCGCCCGCGCTGGCCGTTCGCGCCGGCGTCCCGGAGCGGGACGTCGAGCTCGACGTCGAGGTGCCGGCCGGTGAGGTGGTCGCCGTCCTCGGCCCGAACGGGGCCGGGAAGTCGACGCTGCTGGCGCTCGCCGCCGGAACCCTCCGGCCGGGCGCCGGCACCGTTTCGGTCGGCGGCCGGACGGTGGCCGACGGCGCGACGTGGGTGCCGCCGCACGCGCGCCGGGTGGCGCTCCTGGCCCAGGAGCCTCTCCTCTTCCCCCACCTCGACGCGCTCGGGAACGTCGCGTTCGGCCCGCGCGCGGCGGGCGCCCCGCGTCGGGAGGCCGCGCGCGTGGCGCACGACCTGCTCGACCGGGTGGGGGCGGGCGACCTGGCGCACCGGCGCCCCGCGGAGCTCTCCGGCGGGCAGGCGCAGCGGGTGGCGCTGGCCCGCGCCCTGGCGCCGGACCCCGAGGTGGTGCTGCTGGACGAGCCGCTTTCCGCCCTGGACGTCGGGTCCGCCGCCGAGGTCCGGCAGGTCCTGCGCCGAGTGCTGCGCGAGGCCGGGCGCGCCGCGGTGCTGGTGACCCACGACCTCCTCGACGTCCTCGCGGTGGCCGACTCCGTCGTCGTCCTCGAGGCCGGGCGGGTCGTCGAGCGAGGCCCGGCGCTGCAGGTGCTGACCCGGCCGCGCTCGGCGTTCGCGGCGCGCCTGGCCGGGGTCAACCTCGTCGCCGGGTCCCTCGCCGGGACGGGCGGGGAGGCGGTGGTGGAGGCCGACGGCGGCCTGGAGCTGCACGGCCTGCCGGACCCCGCCTGCGAGCCCGGCTCCGCCGTCGCCGCGGCCTTCTCCCCCAGGGCCGTCTCGGTGCACCGGGCCCCGCCCGGCGGCAGCCCGCGCAACACCGTGCCGGTGACGGTGGAGGCGCTCGAGCACCAGGGTGAGCTCGTCCGCGTGCGTGGGGCCGGGCCCGGCGGCCACCGGCTCGCCGCGGACATCACGCCCGCGTCGGTGGCCGGCCTGGACCTGACGCCCGGGGCAGCCGTGCTGTTCACGGTCAAGACGGCCGAGGTGGCCATCTACCCGGCCTGAGCGCACGGGCCCGCCCGGCCTCAGGGTGCCCGGAACCGTTGCGCCGTCCACCCAACGGGAGGACATTGGACGGAAGTGGGTAATCCGGTCCAGCTTCCTCTGGAGAGCACCATGGCCCTGACGACGCCGTCCCGCGCCGCGAGCGCCCCCCTGCCCGGACTGCGTCCGGACCGGCAGAGCTGGGGCAAGACCATCGTCAAGTGGGTGACCTCCACGGACCACAAGGTCATCGGGTACATGTACCTGACGACCTCGTTCATCTTCTTCCTCATCGGCGGCATCCTCGCGATGCTGATCCGCACCGAGCTGTTCACCCCGGCCCTGGACCTCGTGCGGTCGAACGAGCAGTACAACCAGCTGTTCACCATGCACGGCACGATCATGATGTTCCTGTTCGCGACGTCCTTGTTCACCGGGTTCGCGAACGTCATGGTCCCGCTCCAGATCGGCGCTCCGGACGTCGCGTTCCCGCGGCTGAACATGCTCTCGTACTGGATGTACTTCCTCGGCGGGTGCCTGGTGGTGGGCGGCTTCCTCACCCCCAAGGGGGCGGCGAGCTTCGGCTGGACGGCCTACGCGCCGCTGTCGGACCCGATGTTCTCACCGGGCCTCGGCGGGGACCTGTGGGCGCTCGGGCTCGCGATGACCGGTTTCGCGACGATCTTCGGCGCGGTCAACTTCATCGCCACGATCATCACGATGCGCGCCCCCGGCATGACGATGTTCCGGATGCCGATCTTCACCTGGAACAGCCTCATCACCTCGCTGCTGGTGCTCATGGCGTTCCCGGTGCTCGCCTCGGCGCTGTTCGGCCTGATCATCGACCGGATGATCGGCGGCCAGATCTACAACCCGAACTTCGGCGGCGTGCTGCTGTGGCAGCACCTGTTCTGGTTCTTCGGCCACCCCGAGGTCTACGTCATCGCCCTGCCGTTCTTCGGGATCATCACCGAGGTGCTCCCGGTCTTCTCCCGCAAGCCGATCTTCGGCTACAAGGGCCTGGTCTTCGCCACCATCACGATCGCCGCGCTGTCCATGTCGGTGTGGGCGCACCACATGTTCACCACCGGCGGTGTGATGCTGCCGTTCTTCTCGCTCATGACCATGCTCATCGCCGTGCCGACCGGGGTGAAGTTCTTCAACTGGATCGGCACCATGTGGCGCGGGCAGATCACCTTCGACGCCGGCATGCTCTTCGCGCTCGGCTTCCTCGTGACGTTCCTCTTCGGCGGTCTGACGGGCATCATCCTGTCCAGCCCCGCGATGGACTTCCACGTCCACGACACCTACTTCGTGGTGGCCCACTTCCACTACGTCGTCTTCGGCACCGTCGTGTTCGCGATGTACTCCGGCTTCCACTTCTGGTGGCCGAAGTGGACCGGCCGGATGCTGGACGAACGGCTCGGCAAGATCAGCTTCTGGATGCTGTTCATCGGCTTCCACACCACGTTCCTCGTCCAGCACTGGCTCGGCGTGCAGGGCATGCCCCGCCGGTACGCGGAGTACCTCGTGGAGGACCAGTTCACCCTCTACAACGAGATCTCCACGGTCGGCGCCTTCCTCATCGCGCTGTCGACGGTGCCGTTCCTGTGGAACGTCTACATCACCCAGCGCGGGCCCCGCACCGTGTTCGTGGACGACCCGTGGGGCTTCGGCAACTCCCTCGAGTGGGCCACCCCGTGCCCGGTGCCGCGCCACAACTTCACGTCCCTGCCGCGGATCCGGTCCGAGCGTCCCGCGTTCGACCTGCACCACCCCGAGGTGGCCGTCATGGACATGCCGGAGCCGAACCGAGACGTCTTCGACTCGCTGTACGCCGGCCCCGAGACGCGCGGCCGGGAGGACCTCCTCGACCGTCTCGACCGCGGCGACAACCCGAACCCGCCCCAGCGCGGGTCAGACATCCCCTGACCCCACCACGGACGCCGGCGTGGCCCGCGCGGCCGCGTCGTTACCCTGGCTGGCGTGCGCCAGCCGTCCTTCTCCCGTCAGCCGGTCAGCACGACGCCGCCCGGCAGCACGACGCCGCCCGGCAGCACGACGCCGCCCGGCAGGACGGCGCCGCCCGGCGGGACGGCGGCCCCCGCGGACGTGCTGCGCGCGGGCGGTGCCGTGGTCGCCGACGCCGGACGGCTGCTCGCCACGCACTGGCCGGCGCTCGTGCTGCTCGCCGTCGCCGGCGCCCTGGCCCGAGAGCTGACCCTCGACGCCGCGGTCTGGACCTCCCGCGCCTCGTCGTTGCTCAGCCAGCTCGTCGTCGCCCTCGCCCCGTTCGTCCAGCTGCTCACCGTCGTCGGGATGCTGCTCGTCATGCGGCGCCGCAGCGGCACCGAGCGGCCGGTCGTCTCGCTCGTGGTGGGCACGGCGGCCGTCATGCTGCCGTTCCTGATCATCTACCAGCACTACGGCTACCTGGCCGAGGACGTCATCACCTTCGGCGCCGGCACCGCGGACGACATCGTCAACCGGGACCTCGGCGCCCAGGCGGGCGACGTCGCCAGCCGGTTGCCTGCCGGCACGTCGGCCGCCGTCCTGGGCGCGGTCGCCGTCGCCCTCGTCCTGCGCCGCCTGCTCGACCGCCTCGCCGCCCGGCAGGACCGCGAGGTGCGGGCCTCGGTGCTGCGGCTGCTCGCCGGCTACTGCGAGGTGGTCTGGCTGGTGCTGGGCGCGTACGTCGTCACCGTGCTCGTCGACGGCGCCGGCGGCTGGTGGAGCAGCCGCGCCGCCGGCGCCGCGCTGGCGGACTGGCGGGAGGGCGTGGTCGTCGGGTGGCCCGCGGTCGGCGCCCTCGCAGGGACGCTGCTCGCCGGCCTCAAGCTGCTCCTCGCCGCCGCGGCCACCGCGTTCCTCGTGCCCGTGGCCTGGCTGGCGCTGGCCGGCATCATCTACGGCGTCCAGGCTGCCCGGATGCTGTCCGCACGGGACCTGCACCGGGCGCGGGTCGCGGGGCACGTCGTCGGCCGCCTCGGCGACGAGCGCACCGACCGGGCGCTCGCGATGGTGACCGACCCCGGCCGCCGCTACGGCGCCGTGGTGGGTGGCACGGCCCTCGTGCTGCGCGCCGGCTGGAGCCCGGTGCTGGTCTTCTGCCTGGCGTTCCTGGTGGCGGACAACGCCGACGTCCTCGTCACCGGGGTGGCCCGCTGGGTGGTCGGCCCGCAGACACCGGTGGCCTGGGCGGCGCTGCTGCCCGTCGTCGAGCTGCTCGGCGTGGTGCTCGTGCGGGTCCTCACCCTCGCGCTCGTGGCCTCCGCCGTCGACTCGCTGCTGCGCGGGCTCGGCCTGCCGGGCGGCCTGCGCCTCGGCTCACGGGTGCAGCGGCAGGGCGAAGAAGTCCGGGCCGAGGCCGAGCTCGTCGGTGCGGGTGGTCCAGACGTCCAGGCGCGCAGGCGCTGACCCCTCGGGCAGGAGGAACCAGGTCTCGTAGTGCGGGGTCTCGCCCTCCTCGGCCGCGCCGCACGGGACGGAGGAGGGGGCGGCGCCGGGCAGGTCCGGGACGCGGTCGGGGGCGGTGAAGACGCGGCCCTCGCCGTCGAGCAGGCGGACCTCGCAGTACCGCGCCTCGGTGAGGTCGGAGCGCACGTCCAGGTCCACGCGCCACAGGTCGTACCCGGCCGGGGGCCGCCACGGCTCTCCCGAGTAGTCGTCGACCAGCTGCTCCACCGGGTCGAGGGCGGCCACACGCACCGCCGTGCCGTCGATGCGGGCCCAGCCCTCGACGTCGGGCGCGACGGCGACGTGCGGCTCGGCGCTCCACCAGCGGGCCCGGTCCGGGCCGCTGACGGTCCAGGCGGCGACGGCGAGCGCGGGCACCACCGCGGCGGCGAGCGCGATCCGCCGCGCCCTCATCGCAAGTCCCCCTCGGCCGGCTCCTCCAGCGTCGCCGCGCGGGGCGCCAGCGGTGTGTCGTCGACCGGGCCGACGGGCACGGGCACCTCCGCGACGGCGGACAGCTGCGGGACGCTCAGCTCCGACGCGCGCAGCGCCAGGCCGCCCAGCGCGTCCTCGGGGATCTCGAAGACGATCTCGGTCCGGATCGGGGAGCCCGGCTGCGCCGCACCGGGGTGGTTGGGGCTGAGGCGACGGGTCGCGTCGAAGGCCCGTCCGTCGTCGTCCACGAGCGAGAACCTGCCGACCCGGAGCGGCTTCTCGGTGCCGCTGACGGAGAGGTCGACGGCGACCCACACCCCGGCGGTGGTCAGCTCGCCGCCGTAGCCGTCGTCGAGGGTGCGGGCGGCGCGGGCGCCGTGGACGGTGACGGTGCCCGGCTCGAGGGGCACCGTGTCGCCCGGCGCCCCCTGGGTGACGAACGGGCGCGTCGCCGGCCAGGCCCGCTCGGCGTGGTTGGCGAGCAGTCCGCCCGCGACCACGACGGCGGTGAGGGCGGCGACCGTGAGGCGGCTGCTCACCACTGCTCCTCCACCAGGATCTCGGGGACCCGCTCCGTGCGCGGGACGGCCACCCGCCCGACCGGCTCGGGGCTCGTCCAGGTGTCGCGCCGGTAGATGGGGCTGTAGTAGGGCGTCGAGCCCAGCAGGGTGAGCTCGAGCGGGTCGGGGACGTCGGACGGGTCCGCGACGGCCCACAGGTAGGCCACCTCCTCCGGCAGGCCGGGATGGCCCTGCGGCAGGCTGGTGCCGTCGCGCAGCAGGAGCTGCTGGTCGGGCTGGGCCGGCGGATCGCCCCGGTCGGCCGGCGCGCCCGGCGCGGCCGGGTCCGACGAGAGGGCGACGCCGGGCGGCAGGACGACGGTCGTGGGCAGCGAGTCCCGCGTCTCGTCGCCGGTGACCTCCACCCGCGCGCGCACGACGAGCCAGGCCGTGGCGCCGTCGATGTTCTCCAGGCGGCTGGTCCGGACCTGGTCGGTGACGACGGCGTCGAGGACGGTGACCGTGACGGGCCCGAGGTCGACCGGCTCGCCGGCCGCGCGGTCGGGCAGCTCGCTCGCCTCGACGGTGCGGAAGCCTCCTGCCGCAGCCACGACGGCGATCGCCACGAGGAGGACGACGACGGCCACCAGGCCGGCCCGCCCCCACGGGGTGCCGAGCGCACGCCGCAGCGTCATGGTTCCAGCTCGCACATCCCCTCCCGGGGCAGCACGTTAGCGTCGCCGGCCGTCCGGTGGAACGGGCGCCCGAGGAGCGGGCGGTCAGCCGCGCAGCACCTCGGCGAGCACCACCGCCTGGTTGTGCTCGGTGTCCTTCGCGCCGTACAGCAGCGTCACCACGGGGTGCTGCGCCACGATGTCCCTGAGCTCGGCGAGCGCGGGGTTGCCCTCCAGCTCGGCCCGGTAGCGGCGGGCGAACTCCTCGAACCTCTCCGGGTCGTGCCCGAACCACTTCCGCAGCTCCGTCGACGGGCCCGCCTCCTTCAGCCACACGTCGACGTCCGCGTCCTCCTTGCTCACGCCGCGCGGCCACACCCGGTCCACCAGGACCCGGTAGCCGTCACTGTCTCCCGGTGCGTCGTAGACGCGGGCGAGTCGCAGGTCCATGGCCTCCAGTGTGGGCGACGGCGCCCCGTCCGGCACGCTTGCGGAGCCCGATCAGGCGGCTCCGGGAGCGCCCGCACACCCCGTAGCGGTCTCGCTGCCCGTGCTGCATGGGGTTCGCCAGGCCGGCCCGCGCGTCGAGACGGCGTCCCCGCACCGTCTCAGCCGGCCGCACCCTCGCGGACGACGCCGGTCCGGCTCCCTAGCCTCGTCGCATGACCTCCACCACCGCCCGCACCACGGACCCGACCCCGCGCCTAGCCGACTTCACCGCCACCGGCGCGTGGCGGGGCAGCTTCTCCACCGACGTCGCCGCCCGCGGCTTCGGCTTCACCGTCGCCGAGCCGGAGTCGATCGGCGGCACGGACGAGGCGCCCAACCCGATCGAGTACCTCCTCGGCTCGCTGAACGGCTGCGTGAGCGTGGTCGTCGAGACGGTCGCCAGGGAGCTGGGCATCACGATCGAGGCGCTCTCCACGCACGCCACCGGCTCGATCGACCTGCGCGGCTTCCAGGGCACCGCCGACGTCTCGCCGCACTTCCAGCAGCTCACGCTCACGCTGACCCTGACCACCGACGCGACCGAGACCGACCTGGCCGAGCTGCGGACCCAGGTGCTGAACCGCTGCCCCGTCCTCAACCTCGTCAAGGACGCGGGCGTGGACGTGCGCGAGGTGTGGGAGACCATCCCGGCCTCGTGACGTGAGCCGCCGGCGCCGGTCACGGCACCTGGCCGGCGCCTCACACGGTGAGGACGTAGCCCTCCGCGGCGTCGTCCCACCGCAGGTCGACGATCCCGTCGGCCTGCGCGGCCCGGCAGAACTGCAGGAAGTTGCGGTAGCCGAGCGCCTTCTCGCTGAAGTCCGGCCGGTGCTTGCGCAGGCCGTCCTTCAGGCTCGAGAGCAGCACCGGCCGGTCGGCGCCGGCGACGACCTCGCGGAGCAGCGCGAAGGCGCTGTCGCGCTCGCCGCGCTCCGGCAGCGACACCTCCGGGTCGCCCGCCGCGGGGCCGGGCGACAGCTCGACGATGCCGCGCTCGGCGAGGTTCTTCAGCACCTCGCCGAACGACCGGAAACCGTGGTTCGCCTCGCTGAACGTCGGGTCCTTGCGCAGCAGCGTCCGCTTGAGCACCGAGGCGGTCACCGCCCCGGAGGCCGACGCGAGCCCGGCCAGCGTCTGCGCGACGAGCACCTCGAGGGGCCGCTGCTCCGTCTCGGGCGCCTCGGTCCCGCCGTCGTCCGGTGCGGCGCCGCCGGCCACGCCGGCGGGCGCGGGTTCTCCCTCCGGCGCGGGCGCGGCAGCCGGCGCTGCCGTGGAGGTGGTGTCACGCCCGCTCGTGGCGGCGCTCCGACGCCCCCGCGGCTGTCGCTCCCGCGGGGCGGGCTCCTCGGGCACCTCGACCCCCTCGAGCTCGTCGTAGAAGAGGAACTCGTCGCAGGCCGGCGGCAGCAGCCGGGAGGTCGAGTTCTCGACACCGACGCCGATGACCCGCTTGTTCAGCTCCCTGAGCTTGTGGACGAGCGGGGAGAAGTCGCTGTCACCGGTGCACATCACGAAGGTCGAGATGTAGTCGCGCTCGAAGGCCATCTCGATGGCGTCGACCACCATCTTGATGTCCGCCGCGTTCTTCCTGGAGGTCCCCATCCGCTGCGGCATCTCGATGAGCTCGACCTGGTGGCGCGTCAGGGAGCGCCGGTCCTCGTCGAAGTACGACCAGTCCGCGTACGCCCGTCGCACGACCACCCGGCCCCGCAGCGCGAGAGCGTCGGCGATGGGCCCGAAGTCGAAAGCCATCCCGCCGAGGTGGTCGCGTGCGCCGAGCGCGAGGTTCTCGTAGTCGAGGAAGACGGCCAGACGTTCTTCGGGTTCCATCCGGCCAGCGTATGGCCAGGCCAGCGGCACGGCAGCCGACGTCAGCCCGTGGGTGGACAGGGGCAGCGACCGGCGGCGGAGGGGCGACCACGACCGTCGTCGGACCGCGGGCCACCAGCTCGGTCCCACGGTCCGACGACGGGGCGGGCCCTCCGGCGCGAGCCTGGTCGCATGCCACCCACCCGCGACCTCGTCGCCCACGCCGTGACGAAGACCTACGGCTCCGCCTCCTCCACGACGACGGCGCTCGCCGGGGTCGACCTCACCGTCCGAGCCGGCGAGTCGGTCGCCGTCATGGGCCCCTCGGGTTCGGGGAAGTCGACGCTGCTGCACTGCTTGGCCGGCGTCGTGCGGCCGACCTCCGGCGAGGTGGTCTGGCGGGGACGCCCGATCGGCTCCCTGCCGGACGCCGCCCGCACCGCACTGCGCCGGACGGACTTCGGCTTCGTCTTCCAGTCGGGCCAGCTGCTGCCGGAGCTGCCCGCCGAGGAGAACGCGGCCCTGCCCCTGATGCTGCGTGGCGTGGGCCGCGCCGAGGCGGTCACCGCCGCCCGCGGGTGGCTCGGGCGGCTCGGCCTGCAGGGCATGGAGTCGCGCCGGCCCGGCGAGCTCTCCGGCGGTCAGGCGCAGCGTGTGGCGATCGCCCGGGCGATGGTCGCCTCCCCCGGCGTCATCTTCGCCGACGAGCCGACCGGCGCCCTGGACCAGACCTCCGGCCGGGAGGTGCTCGAGGTCCTCACCGGCGCGGCCCGGTCCACCGGGGCGAGCCTCGTCGTCGTCACCCACGACGAGCAGGTCGCCGCGTGGTGCGGCCGGGTGATCGGGATGCGGGACGGCCGGATCGTCAGCGAGCACCGCCCCGACGAGCGCGGCCACGGCCAGGCCTCGGTCGCCGGCGCGCCCCCGGCGACCGCCCGATGATCGCGGCCGCACGCCTGTGGTGGCTCCTGCGGCGGCGAGACGCCGGACGCTCGGACCCGCAGCGCCTCACCACCGTGCTCGCGGTCGTCGCGTTCGCCGTGACGACGGCGGTCCTGCTCGTCGTCCTCGGCGGTGTCGACGCGTTCCTCGCCCGGGCGGAGCAGGCTGCGGCGGGTGACGTCGAGGGCCTGTACGCCACGCTCGCCTGCATCGCCGCCGGGCTGCTCGCGGTGCCGCTCGTGACGCTGGGCGGTGCGGCGGCCCGGCTGGCGGTCGCCCGGCGGGACGCCCGGCTGGCCGCGCTGCGCCTGGCCGGTGCGACGACCACGCAGGTCGGGCTGCTCACGGTCCTGGACGCCGCGGCGCAGGCGGTGGCCGGTGCGGTGCTCGGCGTCCTGGGACACCTGCTGCTCCTCCCGGCGGTCAGGCTGCTGCGGTTCCAGGGGCGCACGTTCGAGCTGGGCGAGCTGCTTCTGCCGTGGTGGGCGTTCCCCGCGGCGGTGCTCGTGATCGTCGCTGTCGCGCTGGTCTCCGCGGTGACGAGCCTGCGCGGCGTGGCGATCAGCCCGCTGGGGGTGGCCGCCCGCGTCACCCCGAAGGGTCTGCACTGGGCGCGGGTGGTGCCGCTCGTCGTCGTCGCGGCGGCCTTCGCGGCGATGTTCACGCTGGGTCTCGCCGGGATCGCGGTGCTGGCGGGTGTGCTCGTGCTCGGCTTCGCGACGCTCAACCTCGTGGGCCCCTGGGTCATGTCCGTCGTCGGCCGCGCGGCGCTCAGGGCGGCGCGGAGTCCCGCCACGCTCATCGCCGCCCGCCGGGTGCTCGACTCCCCCCGCACCGCCTGGCGCAGCGTCGGCGGCGTCTCGCTCGCGGTGTTCGTCGCGGGACTCACCTCGACCGTCGCGATGTTCGAGGCCGCCGGCCCGAGCTCCGCCGAGGACGCGATGCTCTTTGCGGACCTGGCGACGGGTGGCTCCCTCACCCTCGGGATCGCGGGGCTGCTCGCCGCCGTCTCGGCGGCGGTGACGCAGTCCGGGCGGGTGATCGACCAGCGCGGGCAGTACCGGGCCCTGCACCTGGCCGGCACGGACCTGCGCGTCCTGGACGCGGCCAGGAGACGCGAGACGACGATCCCGCTCACGGCCGCCGTCGTCCTCGCCGCCGGGGCGGCCGGGGTCTTCATGCTGCCGGTCGTCGGGACGTACCTGTTCACCGCCGTCCCGCTGGTGGTGCGCTTCCTCGTCGGAGTCGCCGGCGCGGCGGCGCTGGTGGTGCTGGGGACGTCGACGAGCCGGCGGGTCGCACTCACCGTGCTCGCGTGACGGCGGGCACCCACGGGCGCCACGTGACCCCGGACCGGCGCCAGCTGGCGCGGAGAAACGGCACCGGACCGACCCGCCGAGGTTCGGAGGCTCGTGGTCCGCTGTTCACTTATCCGTCACCGGGGCGCATGATGGGGGTATGGCCTCTACCCGCGCCGGATCCCGCCCGCACCTTCCCAACAGCCCGTTCAACGCATCCCGCCGTACCCCTGACGCCGAACCGATCCCCGTGGGAGCCCAGCTCTGCCACGACCGGCACGGCCTCGGCCGCGTGATCGCGCTGGACGGCGCCGCGTCGGTCATCGTGGACTTCGGCAACGGCGAGCGCCGCCGTGTCTCCATCGACAGCCCCCGCATCGAGCGCCTCTGACGCTCAGCCCCGCAGCTTCTCGAGCCTCGCCCGGAGCGCCTCGGCGCGCCGGGCGTTGCCGTGCAAGGAGACGTACCGGTCGCCGAACACCTCGAGCAGCGCGTCGTCGAGCCGGCGGACCGCACCGGGCGGGTACCGGTAGCCCATGCGTTCGCTGAGGTCCTCGCTGTCGACGTCGCCGAGCACCTCGCCCAGCTCCTGCAGCGACGCCACGCCCAGCTCGAGGAGGAGCCCGGAGACCCAGGCGTAGTGGTCGGTGCGCGACCACCCGGCGCCCGGGAAGCGACCGGCCAGGAACGCCGCGAGGTCCTGGGCGCTGATCCGCGGGTCGGCCGCGTCGCTCCCGGGCTCGTGGCCCGTCATGCTCTCCTGCAGGCGGTCCCGGATCGCGGAGAACTCCCGGTCCGCGAGGTCGAGCAGCCCGGCCGCGAGCGTGAACCGCCGGTCGAGGTCGGGGGCGTACTCCGCCGGCACCGTGCCTTTGTAGCGGATGTCGTGCTCGAACTCCGCCCAGGCGTGCTGCAGCACCGTGCGCACCTGCACCGACGCGATGCGCCCCGCGAGGTCGCCGTACCCGGTGTCGCGCGCGTGCGCGTCGTCGAGCTGGACGAGCACGTGCCGGCTGGCGTAGCCGAACCGCCCCTCCTGCGCCGTCTCCAGTCCCATGTCACGGTCCACGAGCACGGTGAGCTGGTCGGCGAGCAGCTCGACGACCGCCTGGACGTCGCTGACCAGGTACGCGATCACCCGCACCCCCACCTGGTCCGTGATCTGGTGCAGCGGGTCGCTGTAGACGGGCCGTCCGCCGGCCGTGCGTGAGGCCTTCTCGGCGAAGGACTCGACGGACTTGGCGCGCCCCGAGACGGTGAGGTAGTTGATGCCCGCCTCGTCCAGCAGGGACGTGACGAGGGCGACGTACCGCTCGGTGGTCCGCTCGAGAGCCGGGCGCTGGGCCGCGTACGTCTGCACCGCCTCGCGGACGGGGTCGGCCGCTGGCACCGGCGCCGCCTCCGGAGCGGCGGCCTCCGGCGTCGCGGCCCCCGGCGTCACGGCCCCCGGCGTCGCGGCCGGCGGTGGAGCGGCGTCCGGTGCGGCGCCGGCCTCGGACGGCCGTTGCGCCCGTGGGGCCGGCACGTGCCCCTCGGGCAGGGTGGGCGTGACGATGTAGCCGGTGGCCAGGTCGCCGTAGGTGGTGGTGCGCTCCGGGTGGGCCTCGGCGAACCGGGCGACGTACGCGCACACCACGGCGTCGATCTGGTCCTCGGCCCGGCGCAGGTCGCTCTTGCGGCCCGCCTCCCGGACGTCGGCGACGAGCCTGCGCCAGCCGTCGTGGCCGGTGACGACCATGGGCGTCTCCGCCTCGGCGAGGCCCTCGAGGTGTCCGACGAGCTCCAGGAGCGCCTCGCGCAGCTCCGGCAGGGTCCGCCCCGGCTTCTGCTTGTACTTCAGGGTCCGGCCGAGACGGAACAGCGCGATCGTCGCCGGGTGGGGGTAGACCTCGATCGCCCTGCGGGGGCGGCGGGAGGCGGGGTTGATGTCCAGGCCAAGCGCCTTGGCCAGGCGTGCGCCGCGCGGCGTGCCCGCGAACTCCGGCCTGCCCGTGTTGGCCGGGTGAGCGCCGGCGTCGAAGCGGGCGAAGTCCCGGTTGAGCGCCGCCTCGCACGGCCGGTTGCCCGTCTCGTTGACGACGACGAGCGGGGCGTCGATCGCCACCAGGACCGGCCCCTGCCGGTAGGGCGAGAGCGCGGCGAGGATGGACTCGTCGGTGTCCTGCGCCGAGAGGTGGACCAGGCGTCCGCCGTCGTCAAGGACGGCGAGGCCGGTGGGGCGGACCTCGCCCCAGGCGAGGTCGATGCCGACGTAGTGCATGGGGACACTCTGCCCTGCCGCGCCCACGGACGACCGCGGCGCCCTCCCCGGCCCGGCGCGCCGGGCAGGCACGCCCGAGCCGGAAGGAGGGGCCGCCGTCGTCCCTACAGGTGCCGCTCGTCGGGGCCGTTGTAGGCGCTGAGCGGGCGGATCAGCGCGTTGGACGCGAGCTGCTCCATGATGTGCGCGGTCCAGCCGGTGATGCGGGCGGCGACGAACAGCGGCGTGAACGTCGCCGTGTCGAAGCCCATGAGGTGGTACGCGGGACCGGAGGGGTAGTCCAGGTTGGGCCGGATGTTCTTCCGCTCGACCATTGCGGCCTCGAGTCGGTCGTAGAGCTCGGCCAGGTCGGGGCGGTCGTAGTGCGCGACGAGGGTGTCCAGCGCCGCCTTCATCGTGGGCACCCGCGAGTCGCCGCGCTTGTAGACGCGGTGCCCGAAGCCCATGATCTTGCGCTTCTCGGCCAGCGCCTGCTCGAGCCACCCCTCCGCGTTCTCGGCGGTGCCGATCTCCTCGAAGACGTGCATGACGGCCTCGTTCGCGCCGCCGTGCAGCGGGCCCTTGAGCGCCCCGATCGCGCCGACGACGGCGGAGTAGAGGTCCGAGAGCGTCGAGGTGATCACCCGGGCGGTGAAGGTGGAGGCGTTGAAGGAGTGCTCGGCGTAGAGGATGAGCGAGACCCGGAAGGCGTCGACGACGACGTCCGCGGGCACCTCCCCGAACGTCATGTACAGGAAGTTCTCGACGTAGCCCAGGTCGTTCCGGGGCTCGACGAGCTCCTGCCCGCGCCGGCGCCGCTGGTCGTAGGCCACGACCGCGGGGATCTGGGAGAGCAGCCGTACCGACTTGGCGTAGCTGGACTCCGGCGAGGCGTCGTCGGCGGCGGGGTCGGTGGCCCCGATGACCGAGACGGCGGTGCGCAGCACGTCCATCGGGTGCGCGGTGGTGGGGACGAGGTCGACGGCGGCCCGGACCTCCGGGGCGAGCGCCCGCTGGGAGCGGCCCGCCTCCTCCATCTCGCTCAGCTGCTCCGGCGTGGGCAGCTCGCCGTGCCACAGCAGGTAGGCGACCTCCTCGAAGGTGCACCGGGCGGCGAGCTCCTGGACGGGGTAGCCGCGGTACAGCAGGGAGTTGGTCTCGGGGTTGACCTTGGAGATGGCGGTGGTGTCGGCGACGACGCCGACGAGGCCCTTGCGGATCTCGGGCTCGGTCTGGGTCTGGCTCATGTCTCGCTCCTTCGCGAACATCTGGCGGCAGATCTGGGGCTGGGTCAGTCGGTGCGGACGGTGAAGTTGTAGATGCCGGTGTCGAAGTGGTTGTAGGCCTCGTAGTCGAGAAGCTCGTACAGGCGGGAGCGGTGCTGCATGCTGGCCAGCTCCGAGGTCAGCGTCCCCTCGCGCCGGATGGTGTCCAGGCCGCGTTCGGCGGCGCCCATCGCCAGGCGCAGCAGCGAGACCGGGAAGATGACGATCGAGACGCCGGCATCCCTCAGCTGGTCGGTGGTGAACAGCTCGGACTTGCCGAACTCGGTCATGTTCGCCAGCACGGGGACCTCGACGGCGCTGGCGATCGCCTCGAACTCGGCGAGGTCGCGCATGGCCTCGGGGAAGATCGCGTCCGCACCGGCGTCCACCAGGGCCCTGGCCCGGTCGGCGGCGGCGTCGAAACCGTCGACGCCGCGGACGTCGGTGCGGGCCATGACGAGCAGGTTGGGGTCGCGGCGGGCGTCGACGGCGGCGCGGACGCGCTTGGCGGCGGTGTCGACGTCGACCACCTGCTTGCCGTCGAGGTGACCGCACCGCTTGGGGTTGACCTGGTCCTCGATGTGCAGGCCCGCGACGCCGGCGTCCTCGAGGGACTGGACGGTACGGGCGACGTTCATCGGCTCGCCGAACCCGGTGTCCGCGTCCACCAGCGCCGGCAGGTCGGTCATGCGGGCGATCTGCTGGGACCGGCCCGCCACCTCGGTCAGGGTCGTCAGCCCGATGTCGGGCAGCCCCAGGTCGGCGGAGAGCACCGCGCCGGAGATGTAGACGCCGTCGAAGCCCTTCTCCTGGATCAGCTTCGCCGAGAGGGGGTTGAACGCGCCGGGGAAGAGCAGCGTCTCGTCGGTGGCGAGCCGCTCGCGCAGCCGCGCCCGCTTCTCGGCCGCGTTCGTCGTGCAGTACAGCATCAGAAGATCCCCTCCGGGACGGTGACGGCGTCGAGGTAGCCGTCGGGGGCGGTCACGGTCAGCTCGCCCAGCTCCGCGGCGGAGAGCTCGGGCAGGCGCTGGGCGACGTCGAGGAACCGCTCGACCTCGGCCTCGTCCAGGACGCCCTCGGCCAGGGTGCGGAACTTCGCCACGTACTGCTCGCGGGCGAAGGGCCGGGCCCCCAGGGGGTGGGCGTCGGCGACGGCGATCTCCTCCACGATGCGTCCGCCGTCGGCCATGGTGATCTCGAGCCGGCCGCCGAAGGCCTTCTCGGCCGGGTCGCTCGAGTGGTACCGCCGGGTCCACTCCGGGTCCTCCGCCGTCGTGACCTTGCGCCACAGCTCGACCGTGTCGGGGCGCCCGGCCCGCTCCGGGGCGTACGAGCGCACGTGGTGCCAGGCCCCGTCCTGCAGCGCGACGGCGACGATGTACGGGATCGAGTGGTCGAGCGTCTCGCGCGAGGCGGTGGGGTCGTACTTCTGCGGGTCGTTGGCGCCCGAGCCGATGACGTAGTGGGTGTGGTGGGAGGTGTGCAGCACGATCGAGGTGACGTTGTCCGGGTCGCGCAGGAACGGGTACTGGGTCCCGATCCGGCGGGCCAGGTCGATGAGCGCCTGCGCCTGGTACTCCGCGGAGTGCTCCTTGGTGTAGGTGTCCAGGATCGCCGTGCGGGGCTCGCCGGGGCCGGGCAGGACGACGTCGTAGGCGGCGTCCGGGCCGTCGAGCAGCCACGCGACGACGCCGTCCTCGCCCTCGTAGATCGGCGTCGGGGAGGTCTGGCCCCGCATGGCGCGGTCCACGGCCTCGACCGCGACCTTGCCGGCGAAGGCCGGGGCGTAGGCCTTCCAGGTGGAGATCTCGCCCTTGCGGGACTGCCGGGTGGCGGTCGTGGTGTGCAGGGCCTGCCCGATCGCGTGGAAGATCGTCTCGGCGTCCAGGCCCAGGAGCGTCCCGATGCCCGCGGCCGCCGAAGGGCCGAGATGGGCGACGTGGTCGATCTTGTGCTTGTGCAGGCTGATCGCCCTGACGAGGTCGACCTGGATCTCGTAGCCGGTGACGATGCCGCGCACCAGCTCCTTCCCGGTCAGGCCGCGCCGCTCGGCGAGGTGCTGCGCGACGGCGAGTATCGGTGGGATGTTGTCGGCCGGGTGGGAGTAGTCCGCGGCGAGGAAGGTGTCGTGGTAGTCCAGCTCGCGCACCGCCACCCCGTTGGCCCAGGCCGCCCACTCGGGGCTGACCCGGGTGGTGAGCGGGGTGCCGAAGACCGTGGCGCCCGGGCTGTACGGGTGCGCCAGCGCCTGGGCGCGGGCCGCCGCCGGCGGGGTGCGCACCAGCGACGCGGTGGCCACGGCCGCGTTGTCGATGACGCGGTTGACCACCATGTCGGTGACCGCCTCGGTGACCTCCACCGGGTCGGTGGCGAGCTCGGCGAGCTTCCAGGCGAGCTGCTCCTCGCGGGGCAGGTTGTCGGCGCTGGGGTGGACGCGGAGATGGTGGGTGTTCACCGGGTGGCTCCAGGAGTGTGGGTGGGTGCGGGGTCGGACGCCCGGCCGTCGTCGGCCAGGCTGGTGAGGATGGTGTCCAGGGACGTGCGCAGGTGCACGGCGGTGGCGTGGGCGGCGAGGGTCTCGTCCCGCTCGGCGACGGCGCGCGCGATGAGCGCGTGCTCGGCCGCGGCACGGGCGAGGCGCTCGGGGTTGTCGTGGGAGAGCCGCCGGGCGCGGGCGGTGTGGGTGCGCAGGGTGGTCAGCGCGCGCAGGAGGTACGGGCTGGCGGCGGCCTCGTCGAGGGCCGCGTCGAGCTCGGCGACGAGCGCGTAGTAGGCCTCCCGCTCCCCCACGAGCCCCCCGGCGCGGGCGAAGCGCTCGGCGAGGGCGCCGAAGACCTCCCGGGTGCCGCGGCGGGCCGCGAGCCGCGCCTGCTGCACCTCGAGGGCCTCACGCAGCTCGAAGAGATGGACGAGGTCGGGGGCGCTGAGGGCCGAGACGACGAGCGTACGGCCCTTGCCGACGACGGCGAGCCCGTCCGAGACAAGCCGGCCGAAGGCCTCGCGCAGCGGCGTCCGGGAGACCCCGAGACGCTCGGCCTGCTCGACCTCGCTGAGCACGGCGCCCGGCTGCAGGCGCCAGGAGACGATCTCCTCCCGCAGGGAGGCGTAGACCCTCTCGCTGGCGCGCACGTCGGCAGCCTACCCCGCAGACCTGCTCCTTGTATACAAACTCCGGGCGGTTTTGCCCCGAGCAGGCGGGATCGTGCCTGGTTGTGCACATCCCGGTGCGGGCGTCACGGGAGATAGAGGCCCGCCCCCACGAGCACCGCCCACACCAGGACGCACCCGAGCACGAACCGGTCCGCGAGCGCGACCTCCGGCGCCTCCCCCGCCCCCGCGGAGGCCAGCAGGCTGTAGCGCAGGAGCGCCGCGAGGAACGGGACGAGCGAGACGGCGATCAGCGGTTCGAAGATGTCCGTGCCGGCGTGCTGGAAGGCCCAGGCGGCGTAGGCCATGACCGTCCCGGTCAGCGCCATAGTGGTGATCTGTGTGAGCCAGCTGTCGGGATAGCTGGCCAGGACGGCGCGCCCGGCCGCGCCGGCGCGACGCTGCTCGGCCGACCTCTTGGCCGCGACGAGGAAGAGCGACCCGAACAGCACGACGAGCAGGAACCAGTCCGACACCGCCAGCCCCGCCGCCACGGCGCCGGCGAGCGCGCGCACGATGAAGCCCGCCGTGACCACGAGGACGTCGACCACGGGCACGCGCTTGAGCCACCTGCTGTAGGCCAGGCTGAGCGCGAGGTAGAGGGCGACGGTCGCGGCCGGTCCGGCGCCGAGCGGCACGGCGAGCAGGACCGAGACCACGCCCGCCGCCAGGCCGGCCCGCAGGGCCGTGACGGGCCGCAGGGCCCCCGACGCGACGGGGCGGAGCGACTTCGTCGGGTGCGTCCGGTCGATCTCGACGTCGAGGGCGTCGTTGACGAGGTAGGTGGCGGCGGAGGCGAGGACCAGCACCGCGGCGATCGCCGCGGCAGGGAGCAGGACCGCAGGGTCCGTCAGCCGCCCCGCCGCGGCAGGAGCGGCGAGGACGACGGCGTTCTTCACCCACTGCCGGGGCCGGGCCGTGCGCAGCAGCGCCGCGGGCAGTCGGACGCGGGCCGGCGCCGCGCCGGCCGTGACCTTGGCGAGAGCGGTCATCGCGGCACCTGCGTCACGTAGAAGAAGTCGCGCTGGTCGGGGACGAGGTACTTCGACGTGCTGGAGGGCAGGTCCGGCAGGAGCATCCGCGGCCGCGCGGCGGCGCCGGTGCCGTACCAGCCCGTGAAGCTGACGTGGGGCGAGTGGATGTCCAGCTCCATGCCGCGCTGGACCCCCGCCTCGACCAGCGCCTGGGCGAGCGTCTGCAGCGTCAGGTCGTTGCCGGCGACGTAGATCAGGTCACCGTGCGCGTCGTTGCCCAGACCCGAGCGCCACGTGTACTGGAACTGGTTGTTCGGCGAGCCCCACGAACCCTGGTAGTTGCGGGCGAGACCCGGCACCGGGGCTCCGCCGTCGACGATGAGGCGCAGGTTCTGCCGGACGGCGCGCACGTGGGGGGTCATGGTGACGTCGCGCCCCCACTGCCCGACCGTGACCCGGCCGTGGTCGTCGATGACGGCGGACGCGAGGCCGGGGGTGAGCGTCGGGGCACCCGCGCCGTCGATGTAGAACCCGCCGGGGGCGTCCATGGTGCGCCAGCCGGAGTTGAAGGTCGCGACCAGGTCGGGGACGTCGGAGGACGGCACCGCGGCGGCGCCCACCCGGGCCCCCTGCGGCTCCCTGGTCCCGGCGACGAGGTGGACCGCGGTGCGCCCGGGGACGAACCGGGCCACGCCGGCGACGACTCCGGGATGCTGCGCGTCGGGCCTGATGAAGGTGGTGAACAGGGCGGGCCGCCCGGTGCGGTCCGTGCGACCGGCCTGCCACGCTCCCTCGCCCGGCAGGGCCGGGTGCCCCGCGAGCACCGGCAGCGGGGCCGGCGCCCCGGCCGGCGTCGACGTCGGGGGCGGCGGCACCGCCGACGGCCCGGTCGGGACCAGGGGCGCGTGGGGGGACAGGGGCACCGACGGGGAGAACTGCCCGTCCGGGGTGAGCGGGCCGAAGGGGGCGCGGTTCAGCGGTGCCGACGGCGCCGCCCCCGTGACGGACGGCAGCGGCGGCGTCCCGCCCGGGCCGATCACCCGCGGCGGGGCGTGACGGCTGTAGACCCAGTTCTCGATCGCGTTGACGGCGCCCCGGCCGCCGTGGTCCGCCAGCCACTCGATCGTGCGCACCTCGACCGTGGCACTGCCCGGGTACGTCAGGGCCCGGGCGTAGGAGACGCCGGGCACGATCATGAGGAGTGCGAGGACGAGAACCACCCACCTGAGAAGGTGTCGCCGCCGTGCTGGGCGCGCTGTCGTCCGCCGGTCCGTGCTCGTGGTCATCGCCGGTCTCCTCCCCTCCTGGGCGCGGCGCCTGGTCGCACCGTCCCCCCGTCACGCACGCTCCGCCGGTCGAGCCGGCGCCACACCGGCCCCGGCACGAGCCGGAGCGCGGCCGTGAGGGGCCCGAGCACCGCCGGGACCCAGACGACGTCACGGTCGAGACCGGCCAGGACGGCCCGGGCGACGTCGTCGGCGTCGACGGCGAACGGGGCCGGGGCCCGGCCGGCGGTCATCCGCGTGCGGACGAAGCCGGGCCGGACGACGACCACGCGGACCCCGCTGCCGCGCAACCTGTCCCGCAGGGCGGTGAAGAAGGCGTCGAGGCCCGCCTTGGTCGCGCCGTACACGGCGTTGGAGGCCCGCGGGCGCACCGCCGCGACGGAGGAGAGCACCACGAGCACGCCGTGGCCCTGCCGGCGCATGAGGTCGGCGAGGAGAAGTCCGGCGGCCACCGCCGAGCCCAGGTTGACGGCGACGACGTCCGCCGCGTCCGCGGGCCTGCGCCCGAGCGCGCCCTCGTCCGGCAGCACGCCGTGGGCGATCACGGCGAGGTCGACCTCATGGCCGGCCAGCGCCGTCCGGAGAGCCGCGACGAGGCCCTCGCTGTCCGCGGCGTCCACGTCGACCGGCTCCACCCGGGCCCCGTACCCCTCCAGCCGGCGCACGGCGGCGTCCCGTCGGGCGCTGGGGCGGGCGGCGAGGACGACGTCGCACGCGCGGCTCTCCAGCAGCCTCCCGAGGAAGGCCTGGGCGATCTCGGAGCTGCCGCCGAGCGCCAGGACGGTGCCGGGCTGGCCGAGAACGTTCAGCACGGCCCGGCCCCCGCTCCGCGCAGCCCGAGCCGGCGGTCCAGGTCCGAGGTCATGACTCCGTCGGGGTCCAGCCGGGCCGCCTCGGCGCGCCAGCGGTCGAGGCCGGGGTACATCCGGCGCAGCAGGTCCGGCCGCAGCCGCGAGTCCTTGACGAGGGAGGTCCGCCCGCCCGCCGCGGCGACGGCCTGGTCGAGGTCGTCGAGGGTGCGGGCCAGCCGCACGGCCCCGGGACCGGCGGGCGGCACGGCGACGTCCAGGGCGAGCGTCCAGCCGGGCAGCGGGAAGGAGAGCGTCCCGGCCTCATGCCCGGCAGGAGGTGCGCCGAGCCGTTTGAGGACGGCCAGAGCGGGAGGGTGCCCGGCGTCCTGGAGGGCGCGCAGCGCCAGGGCGAGCACCCCCTCCTGCCCGGGCGGCACGGCGAGCTGGTGCTGGAGGAACCCCCGCCGGCCGTACAGGGCCGGCCAGCCGGGGAGTGCGTCGAGCGGGAAGAGGGAGCGTCGCAGCTCGACGAGCCGCGGTCTGCCGCCGTGGGCGCGGGCCGCGGCGAACCGGGCGGCGTTGGCGACCCGCACGGCCGACGCGGACAGGAGCAGCGGGGATCGCGGCCGCCGCCGTGCGGGGCGCCCGGTTCCCGGAGCCGTCGCCGCCCGCGGCGCGGGGCGGCGGGCCCGGGCCGCCGCGCGGCCCACCGCCCGCGCCCCCGCGCGACCGGTCGCACTCGCTTCCCCGGTCGGCCCGCCCACGGGGACGGCGGTGGTGACCACGCCGCGCCCCAGCGCCGGGCCGCCCGAGTGACCGTCGAGCCAGGCGACGGCGGACCCGGCGTCGTTCCTGCCGAGCTCTTCGACGACCCGGTCGAGGGTCGGCTCCGCACGGTCGGCCGAGCGCACCCAGCCACCGGTCCGCTCCAGACGGAGCCGGACGCGGAGGACCACCCCCGTGAGCCCGAGACCGCCCACGGTCGCCCAGAAGGGTCCCGGGCTCCCGTCGGGGGTGAGTGTGCGGACCCCGCCCGCCGGGGAGACCAGCACGAGGGACTCGATGTGCGCGCCGATCGAGGACCGGGCGGGGTGGTTCTTGCCGTGGACGTCGGCGGCCACGGCGCCGCCGACCGTCACCCGGCCCGTGCCCGGGAGCACGGGCAGCGTCCAGCCGGCGGGGAGGGTCACCGCCAGGACGTCGGCGAGCGTGGCCCCGGCACCGACGTCCACGGTCCCGCTCCCGCCGTCGACCTCGCCGACGTCACGGAGGGCACCTGTCAGGGCCACCGTCCCGCCGCTGTTCAGCGCCGCGTCGCCGTAGCTGGCCCCCGCGCCGCGCACCGTGACCCCGCGCCCGTCCGCCCGCTCGAGCAGCCTCAGCCACTCCGCCTCGCCGGCCGGGCGCACCACCTCGGACGGCGCGGCGAGGGAACGGGTGAAGTTGCTGAGCGCGACGGCCATGTCGGCCTCCTGGGTGCGGTGCGACGCTGCGCCCAGTGTGTGCCCGGGTGCTGGGAGCGACCTGGGAGGAGCGCGAGCCCCGGCCGGGAGCGCCGCGCCGTCAGCCGCCGAGCCCGGCGACGAGGTTGATGGTCGCGGCGATGACGACGACACCGAGCAGGTACGAGAGCAGCGCATGCGTGAGCACCACGGCGCGCATCCGTCCCGAGCGCAGCTGGGTGTCGCTCACCTGGAACGTCATCCCCACGGTGAACGCCAGGTACGCGAAGTCGGTGTAGCGGGGCTGCTCGGTGTCGCCGAAGTCCACGGGACGCCCGCCCCCCGCCCAGTACAGGTGCGCGTAGCGCGTGGTGTAGGACGTGTGGACCACCGCCCACGACAGCGCGACGGCGAGCACGCTGAACGCGGCCTGTGCGCTCGCCGAGCCGGCACCGGGACCGCGTGCCAGGAGAAGGGCGACCGCACCCAGGCTGGCCACGGCCGCTGTGAGCACGACGACGTGCGCGACCGTCCGGCCGGCGTCCTCCCGGGCGGCGTGGGCGGCCGTCGCCGGGCCGTCCAGCGGCGCGAGCGTGAGCCACATCCAGAGCGTGTGGACGGCGGCGGCGACGATCCAGCCGGCGAGCGGCCCCACCCGCCAGCCGGCGAGCGCGCCGGCGACGACGCCGCCTGCGGCACCGAGGCCCCCGGCGACGACGACGCGGGTGGCCGCCGAGGGGCCGAGCCTCTCCCGCTCAGTGGTCCGCATCGCTCCTCCTCATCGGGTCACCAGCCGGCCGAGCAGCGGGATCTCGGCCAGTCCCTCCGCCCCGGCCATGGCGACGCCCTGCGCCGCCACGAGGTCGATCGCGCCGAGCGCGGCGTACCGCGGGACCCAGCGCGGTGCGTACTTCTCGTCGAACTGCCGCAGCGACTCGATCTGCGCCCGGCCGGACATCCAGAGCAGGCCCCGGTGCCCCGCCCGGTCGACCGCGCCGCCGGGTCGCTCCTCCAGCCCGCGCCGGAGCACGACGAAGTTGAGGCCGACCGCCCCGGCGCCGTGGTCCCGCGCATGAAGGATCGTCTCGACGACGAGGAAGTCCATGACGCCGTTCGGCAACCCGTCCGCGCGGCTGCGCCGCATGACGTCGAGGGACCAGCCCGGCAGGTGCGGGGCGGGCACCCACTGGGCGAACGCCACCGGCAGCCCGTGCGGGTCGCGGACCACGCTGACGAGCACGTCCGCGTCGTCGGGGTCGAGCAGCCGCGACAAGGTCATCGAGAAGCCGCGCTCCGCGTCGCCCATCCGCCCCTGCCGGGCGATCACCTCCAGCTGCTCCCGCGTGGCGGCGTCGACCTCCCCCGGGTGGTGGAAGGTGGCGGTGAAGCCGGCGGAGGCCACCCGCCGGTGCGCGCGGCGCACGCTCTTCATCCCGTGCCCCTCGAGGGTGAACGTGGCGCAGTCCACCACCGCCTCGTCCCCCAGGTACACGGGCCGCAGGCCGGCCGACTCGTACAGGGGCAACCAGTCCTCGGCGGCCCCCAGCACGGCGACGGACCAGCCCTGGCGCTCGGTGTGGGCGACGAACTCCGCCCAGCACTCCGCCCGCTCCTCGACGGGGCCGATGGGGTCCGGCGAGACCAGGCACACCCCGCCCCGCACGGCGTGGGCGACGATGCTGCGGCCGGTGAAGAACCACTGCTTGTCGTCCCGCAGGGCGAAGTAGTCCAGGCTGCCGCCCCCGTACCTGGTGACGACGTCCCGCGCCCGCTCGCGCTCGCGCCGGTGCGCCGCTCCGGTCAGCTTCTCCGGCTCCCGCGGCGTCAGCAGGATCCACGCCGTCGCAGCGAGGAGGGCGACGGCGACCGCCGCGAGCACCTGCGCGAAGGACCGGGGCAGCAGCAGGGTGCCCTCGCCGGGCCCCTCCACGACGGCGAGCGAGGCGGCGACGACCACGAGCGCCCCGACCGTCCCCAGGACCGCCGCCCGGCTGGCCGCCGCGCGTGGGGGCAGCACGGTGAACGCGCCGTGCTGCCTGGCCAGCCACGCCGCGCCCGCCCCGGCCGCGAGCGCCTCCTCGACGTCGATGCCCTTGAACAGGTGCAGGACGACGGAGGCGACCAGCAGCAGCTCCGCGCTCACCCACGCGAGCCGGTGACCGCGCCGCAGCCCACGAGCGGTGAGGACGAGCCCGACCGAGACGAACACGAGCGTGAGCACCGCCGTCCCCGGCACGGCGACCGGGAGCACCTCGAGCAGCATCTCCAGGCGCCCCCGCAACGGCGGGGACAGCGCCGAGACGAGGCCGAGCAGTCCGAGGCCGGCGGCCGCGCGCGCCGCCCAGCGCCGGGCCCGCTCGCGCCGCGCCCACCCGGCCCACGGCTGCGCGTCGCGGCGTGTGCGCAGGAGCGCCGGCGCCGTCATCGCGGCCCGTGCCCGAGGTGCTGGCCGGCGAAAGCGAGGCCGTAGGGCAGGCCGGCGGCGGTCTCGCTCCACGTGTGGTGCTGGCCCGGCTCCACCCGGAAGAGCACGTCCTGCCCCCGGGCGCGCAGCGCGTCGGCCAGCGCGCGCACCTGGGCCACGTCCGGGCCCGTCGCCCCACCGACGTCGAGGAACACGCTGACGGGCACGGTGAAGCGCATCGTCGGGATGTACACCGAGGGGCTGTTGGCCCGGAAGCGGGCCTGGTCGCCACCGAGGAGGGTGTACGCGGTGCCGGGGCCGGGGTCGCCGTAGGGCTCGAACGCGAGGATCGTCGCGAAGAGGTCCGTGTGGTGCAGGCCGACGTTCAGGGCCCCGTACCCGCCCGAGGAGATGCCGCCGAGCACCCTGTCCGCCCGGTCCGGCAGCGTCCGGTAGTGGCTGTCGACGTACGGGACGACGACGTGGGTGTAGTACGTCTCGACCTGCGGCCCGCCGACGACGTCGAGGCTCTCCGTGTCCCCGACCAGCCCGGCACCGGTGTTCATGGCGACGACGATCGCGGGAGGCATGCGCCCGGCCTTCGTCAGGGCGTCGAGCGTCTCGGCGAGACGGCCCGCACGGAACCAGTCCGCGGGAGCTCCGGGTGACCCGGTGATGAGGTACAGGACGGGGTAGCGCCGGTGCGGCGAGGAGCTGTATCCCGCCGGGGTCCAGATGTCCGTCTCGCCGTGCCCCATGCGCAGGGCCGGCGCGTCGATCTGCACCGAGGTCAGCTGCCCGCCGGCCGTCGCGCCCGGCGTCAGCGTGACAGCCTGCGCGAGCGCCTGCGCCGTCGGCAGGTACCCGGCGTAGGCGTTGACGTACCCGGCCGCGGCGAGGACAAGGACGGCGAGCACCGCGGCGGCCCGCACGGTGAAGCGCCCCGTCCCGAGCGGCCGGATGCCACCGGCCCGGCGCGTCCGGAGGTAGAGCGCCCCTGCCAGCGCGACGGCGAGCAGCACCAGCACGGTGCCGACGAGCGGCGTCGTCAGCAGCCCGTGCTGGTGCGCCAGCCGGTCGAGCAGTCCTGACGACGCCTTCATCAGCCCTCCCGCGTCGGCTCCCTACCCCGTCAGGATGCGCAACCGTGCTGGGAGGAGGCTGGGAGCCACCCGATCGATCTGGCGGACGGTGCCCGCTGCCGCTGCTCAGCGTTCCGGGGGGCCCGGCGGGCGCCGCGGCGGCGTTGGATCCTGCGGCCTCGGCCGGCCGCCGGCTGCTGCTGGGCCCGGACCGGGACCGGGCCTCGGCGAAGGGGCAGCAGAGACGTACGGCGCCGGGACGGGCCGGTCGCGGGCGGCGCCGCGCGCGGCGGCGACGATGAGCGCCCCCGCCCCCGCGAGGGCCACCAGGCCGATGACCAGGGCCGCCACCGCCGCCCAGGGCAGCCACGGCAGCGTGGCGCCGATGTCGACCCGGGCGTCGATGCCCGGGGCGGCGTCGGGCGACATGACCACGAGCGCCCAGCGTCCGCTGGTCAGCTCGTCCAGCTCGACGTTCTGCGTCCCGGGCCCGGCCGCCTCCTCGCGCCAGAAGTCCTGCTGCGTGGGCGGCTGCGCGGGGGCTCCGCCGTCGTGCTCGACGCTCCACCGCGGGGAGTCACCGACCTCGTGGTAGTGCACCCCCTCGAGGTAGCGGCGTGCCTCGAAGGCCGGCGCGACGCCGACGAAGATCTCCCCACCGTCGAGGGACTCGGCCCGCACCCGCACGTCGCCGATGAAGCGGCTCGGCCAGTCGACCGGCATGCCGACGGTGTTGACCTCGGCGTCGCCGAGCAGCACGGCGTACCCCGCGCTGCTCACGTGCTGGCCGGGGCTGGTGACGTAGCCGTCGTCGCGGGCGACGACGTGGAGGAACCCCAGGGTCAGGCCGGTGCCGAGGGCGCCGAGCCCGAGCATGGCCAGCAGGACCCCGAGCAGCACGGCGACGTCGCGCCGCCGCCCCAGGCCGTCCCCGGGCTCCCTGGTGCTGGACCACCAGGACTCCCGGGCGCTGGACCACCCGGCCCCCTGGGCGCAGGACCACCCGGGCTCCCGGGCGCTGGATCGGGGCCCCCCTGCAGCTCCGGCGTGCGAGGCATGGTTCCTCCTCGGCCCCTCGCTCCGGCGTCGTTGCCGGAGTCTTCATCGTGCGCCCGGGCGGGCACGCTGACAAGGGACCGAGGACCCGCGCTCGTGAGCTCGTGACGACTCGAGGAGCTCGTGACGACTCGGCGAGCTTGTGACCACTCGGGGAGCTCGTGACGACTCGGCGAGCTTGTGACGACTCGGCGAGCCCGGGGGCGGTCACAGGACGACGGCGGTGGCCACGACGAGGTAGATCGCCACGGTCA
Source organism: Georgenia soli (assembly GCF_002563695.1). NCBI lineage: Bacteria > Bacillati > Actinomycetota > Actinomycetes > Allobogoriellales > Allobogoriellaceae > Georgenia > Georgenia soli. The sequence continues at coordinate 1,734,336 of NZ_PDJI01000004.1, forward strand.
GGACGTCCTGGATCACCGTGGCGAGCGGCCCCGACCCGAAGGCGGGGTCCTTCCCCAGCCGGTGGATGAGCCAGGGCAGCGCGAGAGCGATGACCGACGCGATCGAGGACGCTGCCAGCAGGGCCAGCGCGACGGCCACCGCCACGTCGGCGCGGCCCCACAACGCCCACACCATCGGCAGCGCCAGCCCGCCGAGGAGCGCACCGAGCAGCACGCCGGTGATCACCTCGCGCACCGCGATGCGGCGCACCCCGATGCCCAGGGAGAGGCCCCGGATCACCAGCGCCTCGGTCTGGGTGCCCACGGCATCGGCCATGTAGACCACGCCCGGGACGAAGTAGGCGATCAGCACCTCGGCCGCGAGATGCTCCTCGAACCGTCCGACGATCACCGCGGCCAGCAGCGCCCCCGCCAGGCCCAGCAGCAGCCACGGCAGGCGGTGGTAGAGGCGGCGCAGCACCGGCTCGACCGTGGCAGAGCGCGCGGACGCCGACGAGCCGGTGAAGCCGCCGAGGCGCGCCATGTCCTCGTCGTGCTCCTCGAGGAGGACCCCGAGAAGCGTGGGGGCGGGCACGAGCCCGGCGAACCGGCCGGCCTCGTCGACGACGGCGAGGGTCGGCTCCGCGTGCTGGACGGCGAGCCAGGCGGCCCTCTCCTGGGCGGTCGAGGGCGCGACGACGGGCGGGGCGTCGTCCATGATCTCCCCCACCGGCGTCGTGGCCGGCGCGCCGAGCAGCCGTTCGAGGGTGACCAGCCCGCGGAGCCGGTCGCCGTCCAGGACGGCGACGACGGCGGCGCTGTCGTAGCGGCGCCCGCGCATCGCCTCCAGCACCGCCCCGGCGGCGTCCTCGGGCGCCGCGACCGGGACGTTGCGCGAGGCGTGCCGGGCGGCGGTCCGCAGCTCGTCCGTGAGCTCGGTCCCGGCGTCGGCCGTCCGGGGAGTCTCGCGCACCTCGCGGACCCCGCTCATCCGACCGTCGCGGCCACCTTCCGCGTCAGCGCGGCGCCCCACTCGCGGGCCCGGTCCCGCTCGCCGTCACGCAGGGGACCTTCCGCCTCCTCGACGACGAACCCCTCAGGATCGGCGACCATCTCGAACCCGTGCTTGCCCAGGGCGCGGGCCACCCCGTGCGAGGCACCGCCGGCCAGCGCGGACGGCAGGCGGGTGTCGAACGCCGCCGCGCGCTGCCCGGTGCCCGCGGCGGGCAGGCCGACGAGCCACTCGCGCACGCCGTCGTCGATCTCGCCGCCCGTGCCGACCTCCTGGGGGTGCGCCCGGCCGCGCGACCAGGGCCGGCTCATGCCGAGCATGTGGGTGGGCGCGCCGACGACGAGGAGATCGGCGCCGTCCACCTGCTGCGCCGTCGCCTCCTCGACCCCGACGACGGTCGCGTCCGCGCCGGCCTCACGGGCGCCGTCGGCGACGGCCGAGGCGATCTCCCGGGTCTGGCCGTAGTGCGTCTCGTACACCACAACGACATCCATGGCTTCTCCACCTCCGAGCGGGACGCCGTCGTCCCGACGTTCCCATGGTGCGCGGTCGACCGCCGGCGCACCAGGGGCCAAGGGCCCGCCGTCGGGTGAACACCCGCTCACCCGGTCACGGCACGAGCACCGCCGCGCCCTCGTAGGCGTCCGCCGCCAGGTCGGCGAGCGTGGCGGCCGCCTCGGCCAGCGGCCGGGCCAGGACGGTGGGGCGCAGGTCCATCCGGGCGGCGATCCGCAGGAACTCCTCGCCGTCCGCCCGCGTGTTCGCCGTGACGCTGCGGACCTCCTTCTCGTAGAAGAGCTCCCGCTCGTACACCAGCGGCGGCACGTCGCTGAGGTGGATGCCGGCGATGACGAGCACGCCGCCGCGGTCGAGGGCGCGCAGCGCGGTGGGGACGAGGTGCCCGACCGGGGCGAAGAGGATCGCGGCGTCGAGCGGCTCGGGCGGCACGGCGTCGGCCGGTCCGGCGGAGGCGGCCCCGAGGGCGAGCGCGAGCTCCCGGGCGCGTTCGGACCGGGTGAGCACGTGGACGGTGGCCCCCTGCCGGACCGCGACCTGGGCCACGAGGTGGGCGGAGGCCCCGAACCCGTAGATGCCCAGGCGACCGCCGGGCGGCAGCGTCGCCCGCCGGAGCGCGCGGTACCCGACGATGCCGGAGCACAGCAGCGGTGCGGCAGCGGTCGCAGGCAGCGTCTCGGGGAGGCGGTAGGCGAAGCGCTCGTCGACGAGCGTGGCGCCGGCGAACCCGCCGTCGGCGTCCCAGCCGGTGAACCGGGCCCGCGGGCAGAGGTTCTCCCGCCCCGTCCGGCACCAGCGGCAGGCGCCACAGGTGCCGCGCAGCCACGCCACGCCCACCCGGTCCCCCACGGAGAGCCGCTCGCACCCCGGCCCGACGGCGTCCACCCGGCCGACCACCTCGTGGCCGGGCACCGTGCGCGGGCGCCGGGGCGCGAGGTCGCCCTCGGCGAGGTGGAGGTCGGTGCGGCAGACGCCGCACGCCTCGACCGTCAGCCGTACCTCCCCGGGCCCGGGCACTGGCTCCGGGATCTCGGTCCACCGCAGCGGCCCGCCCGCGACCGGCCCCGGACGTTCTACCACCCACGCCCGCATGGCTACCTCCCGCCCCCAGCGTCGCACCGCCCGGCGCGGGCCACCAGGAGTTCGCGCGCGGCAACGCGTGCGGCCCTCGGCGCGGGGCGGGTGTGCAGGACGCGAGGCGCCCGTCCGGCACGTCGGCGTGGCCGCCCCGCCGTATGCTCGACACGTTCCCCGGGGGCCTCGACCGGCAGCGCTGCCGCGCCGCACGGAAGGAGCGCAATGGGTCCCCGGGTCGCCGGCACCGCCCCCCGACGCACGCGACGGCGGTGGGTGTCCGCCGTCGGCCTCCTCGCCGTCGCCGCCCTCCTGGTCACCGGCTGCGCGGCCGGCCCCAACCCCGACGCCGGACCGGCCGGCGCGGGCTTCTGGCTGGGTCTGTGGCACGGGCTGATCCTGCCGGTCACGTTCATCGTCTCCTTGTTCAACGACGACGTGTCCATCTACGAGGTCGCCAACAACGGCAACTGGTACGACTTCGGCTACTGCGTCGGGCTGTCGATGTTCTTCTCCGCCGGCCCGGCCGCCGGCGCGGCGAACCGGCGGCGCTAGGGCTGGCCGGGACGTTCGGCCCGGGCGGGTACGGGACGTTGGCCCCTGTCGCGCCGCCGCGCGCGCCCCGACGATGGAAGCAGCCCTCGCAGGCGAGCCCGGGACGCCCGGGCCGGTCGAGAGGAAGTGGTGGCGATGGGGCTGCAAGAAACGGAGCGAGGGTCCGGGACCGCCCGACGGCGGATGCCCTCGAACGTCCTCTGGGGGGTGCTGCTGCTCCTCGGGGGCCTGCTGCTCATGCTCGACTACCTGGACGTCCTGCCGGGCGCCTGGGCGGTGTGGGCGGTGGCGTTCGGCGTGGCCGGGGCGGCGTTCCTGTACGTCTTCCTCACCCAGCGCGAGCAGTGGTGGGCAGCCATCCCGGCGGGCTGGCTGTTCGGCCTCACCGGCGTGATGGTCTGGGAGCAGATCGCCGGCGCCGGTGACGACCGCGGCGGGGCGCTCCTGCTCGGTCTCGGCGGTCTGGGCTTCTGGGCCGTGTACGCCCGCTCGCACGAGAGCTGGTGGGCGGTCATCCCGGGCGGCGCGCTCGTGACGCTGTCCGTCATGGGCATGGTGGACGGCTCGGCGGGCGACAACACCATGGGCTCGATGCTGTTCTTCGGGCTCGCCGTGACGTTCGCGCTGCTGACCGTGCTGCCCGGCGCCCGGATGAGGTGGCCGGGGATCGTGGCGGCCGGGCTCGCCGTCATCGGCATCCTGACCGCGCTGGGCGCCGACGACGCGATCACCATGGCGAACTTCGTGGTGCTCATGGGGGTGGGCGGCTACCTCATCTGGCGCGCGATCGGTCCGCGGCGACCGCACCAGCCCGGCGTCTGAGCCGCACACGAGACCCCGCCGGTGCGACGGCACGGGCGGGGTCTCGGGCGGGCGTCAGATGAGGTTCTCGACCCGGCGGATCATGTCGATGCTCGGGAACTGGTCCTCGCGGATGCGCGAGAGCAGCTCCTCCGCGTACCAGGGCACCTCTCGCGGCTCGAGCAGCGACTCGATGGTGTCGAGCATGGTCGCGGAGGGGTACTGGTCGGCCTGCACCTTGTCGAGCAGGGCACGGAGCAGCTCCTTGCGGGCGTCGTACCTCTGGGTCTCCTGGTCCGCCATCGTTCGCTCCCTCGCACGGTGGGTGGGTACTGCAGGGAGCCACCAGGCTAGGTCGTGACGGCACCACCGGCGACCGCTGGGAAGACCGCGAGCAGCACAAGGTTGGAAAGACAGAAGCGGCGCGATCCTGAGGATCGCGCCGCTTTCCCTGCTGTGCGCCCGGAGGGACTCGAACCCCCAACCTTCTGATCCGTAGTCAGATGCTCTATCCATTGAGCTACGGGCGCGTGGCCGCTTGGGCCGAAGAAGACTCTATCGTGCCTGCGGACCCGGACCAAACCGCGGGGTGGGTGAGGGTGGTCACGTCGTCGGCGAGGTGTGCTCACGCCATCGTCGGGGCCGTCAGCCCGGGGACGTCGGCGAAGGAGTACGGCGGCCACGGGCCGAGGTAGCGGATCACGGCGGCCGGCTCCTCGTCCTGGATGGCAGCGAGCTCGCGCCCCACCCCGGGAACCGCGTCCCGGGGCACGAGCAGCGAGACGGTGAGCACGGAGACGACCCCCTCGCCGGGGCGGGCGCTGCGGTTCTCGCTCAGCTCCTCGGACACCGCGGCGAGCCGGCGCCGGTACTGCTGGTACCTCTCGTCCGCGAGCGCGTCGGTGACCTCTCGCTCGAGCTGGTCCAGGCGCTTGCGCATCAGACGGCGGACCCCCTGCGGACGGGTCTCGAGCTCGGCCTGCATGGCCACCACGTCCGGGTTCCGCCCGCCCACCTGGTGCTGGTCCAGCCCGATCTCGACCCGCAGCTCCACCCGGTCCTTCAGGGCGTCGAGCCGCTCCCGCAGCTGCTGCGCACCTGCGCCGAGCCACTCCTGGAGCCGCGCGCGGGCCGGGGTCTCCTCGCCCTCGGCGACGATGACGTTGAAGCTCATGGGCAGCACCGTCCCCGTGCGCTCCCACACCCGCTCCACGACGTCGCTGTGCTCGACGACCCACCGCCTGACGTCGTCGTCGGCCCCCTCGTACGGGCCGGCCGCGTGCCGGTGGACGACGGCGGCCACGTCGTCGGGCCCGGTCACCACCTCCAGGGCGGCGCCGTCGATGCCCGTGCCGAGATCGGCAGGCTCACCGGCCACCACCGCGTAGACGTACAGGCCCGTGGTCACGCGCCCTCCTTCCGGGCCTCCTCGACCCACCTCGCCGGGTTGATGAGCTTGTCGACGACCTCGTCGACGACGTCGTCGAGACCGCGCCGCAGGTCCGCGACCGAGGTGGTCAGCCCGTGGTCCTGCTTGATCTGCTCGAGTGCGTCGTCGAGGTCGAGGAGCGCCTGGCCGAGTCGCTCCTGCTCCTCCTCGGTCAGCTCGCCGCCCTCGATCCTGCGGATCGCCTGGCTCTCCAGGGCCTCCTCGATCACCTCCACCAGCGTGATCACGAGCGTGAGCACCCCGTTCTTCAGGCTCTTCTCGTCGATCTTCAGCGTCATGGCTTCCCTCCTGCCCCCGCGGACAGCTCCGGACGCGCCGCTCGCGAGGCGCGCCGGAGCGCTCGCACCCAGGGCCCGGGGTCCTGGGCGGCGAACCGCACGCCGCCCGTGGGCGTGCGGACGACGACGACGGCGGAGCCCGCCGGGGTCCGGCCGCTCTCGACGTCGACGGACAGCAGCTGCTCCGCCCGCAGCCGCACGGCCGGCCGCTGGTCGAGGGCCCCCTTCCAGGTCACTCCCCCGGCACGGTCGACGACGGCGGTCCCGCCGCGCCACACCGGCCCGCTCGCGAGCTGCTCCTGGTACCAGAGGCTGCCCTCGTGCGCGGCCGACTCCGGCCGCGGGTTCCGCGCCGGCGCGGCCGGACCGATCCCCTGCTCGCGGAGCATGCCGTGGAGGCGCTCCGGTGCAGCGGCGGACAGGGTGGCCGTGCCGTCGGTGGTCGTGACGGCGAGCCGGACGCGGTCCTCGCCGCCGATGCTGCGCTCCGTGCGGAGGTCGACGCCTGTGACGTCCTCCAGGCGCGCCTGCCACAGCACCTCCTTGGGGTCCGCCCGCCACACGATCAGCCGGCGCGACGTCAGGTACACCGTGCCCGGGCGCCAGGTGCCGTGCCGCTCGTCGTCACGGTGCCCGCCGGCCATCCGCATGACGATCTCCTCGTCCTCGGCGAGCGGGAGGTGACGCGAGACGGAGCGCCTGACCCACTCGCGGGTCTGCTCGTCCCAGGATCGCATCATCCCGTACTCGAGCATCGTCTCGATGCCGGCGATCGTGGCCCGCAGGTTCACCCCGATGAGCGGGATGTCGGCCACGGTGATGATGAGGTCGAGGTCGAGGTAGACGCCCTTGTTGAGCAGCACCTCCAGCAGGTCGGGCAGCGTGGCACCCAGGTCGCGCGTGGGCTCCATCGCCCGCGGGGCGACCGCCTGGGCGGCGGGCTCAGCCATCGCGGTCCGGCACCTCTGCGCGGTCGGCCGCCTCGTCCTGGTCCGCCGTGTCGTCCTGATCGCGCTCGTCGTCGCGATCCGCCGTCTCGTCCTGATCCGGCTCGTCGTCGCGATCCGCCGTCTCGTCCTGATCCGGCTCGTCGTCGCTGCGGTCCGACCCCTCGACCTCGCCGCGGCCTGTCCCCTCGACCTCCGTCCGCTCGGCGGCACGCTGCGCCTGGGCGCTGCGCCACCCGCACCACGGGCAGAACTCCTCCAGCAGCTGCGCGGTCGGCGACGTCTTGCCGCAGCTGGGGCACGTGTCCTTCTGCTCGATCGCCCGGCGCCACGCCAGCGTCTCGGTGTTGGTCCCGGCGGGGAACTCGAGCCCGTACTTCGCGGCCGTCTCGAAGGAGGCCAGAGCGGCACGGATGCGGATGCCCAGGAGCTCCACCCCGGCCACGGACACCATGATGTCCGCGTTGAGCACGAGCCCCTTGTCGAGCAGCGTCTCGATGACGTGCACGAGCGACCCGTCCCTGTCGCGCTGCGGCTCGAGGCCACCGCTCCGCCCTGCGACCACGCTCATGCCCGGCCCCCTTCCTCCGGGTCAAGCCGCAAGAAGCCCATCACTCCTCGGTGTGACCGCGCGCGTACCGCGCACGCCGACGGTAGCCCATGAGCTCGCCGTCGCCGTCGAGCTCGACCTCGTACTCCGCCATGATGTCTGCGGTGCTCGGGACGCGCGGGTCCTCGACCACCTCGATGAGCACGATCCAGCTCTCGCCGTCGCGACGCACGCCGACCACGCCCTCGATGGTGCGGCTGGTCAGCTCGGCGAGCTGGTGGACGGCGAGCCGTGCGGCACGGCCTGCCCCGAGGCGCGGGCGACCTCGCCGGCCGTCGCCGTCCTCGTCCTCGTCATCGTCGCGCCGACGGCGCGGGCGGTCGTCAGCGTCCCGGTCATCCTGGTCGTGCCCCTGGGCTCGACGACGCGGACGCTCCTCGTCCGCTCCGCCGTCGTCCGACTCAGGGCGGCGGCGCGGGCGCTCCTGCTCGCCGCCACCTTCGCCGTCGTCTCCCTCGGGCCGTCGACGCGTGCGCTCCTGGTCGCCGCCGCCGTCACCGTCGTCTCCCTCGGGCCGTCGACGCGTGCGCTCCTGCTCGCCGCCACCTTCGCCGTCGTCTCCCTGGGGGCGCCGGCGCGGACGCTCGGTCTCGTCCCGACGGTTCTCGCTCCCGCCCGACGACGCACGGGCTTTCCCACCGTCGTCGTTGCCACGTGTCTCGGTGTCGGACTCCTGCGCGGACCGCGCCGGACGGGAGTCCGCGCTCTGGTCGCCCGACGACTCCTGCTTCGCCGGGCTCCCGGAGCTGCGCCGCGGCGCGTCCGACTGCTTCCGGGGCTGCTTCTGCGTCCGCGCGGCCCCCTCCCCCGCCTGTCGGCGCGGGGCCTCCCTGGTCGACGTCTCGGTGTCGGACTCGCTCATCGTCCCTCTCTCTGCCGGCGGTTCGCCTCGATCAGCCGTGCGACCAACGACTCCTCGAGTGCGTCCGCCTCGTCGTCACTGATCTCGCCCCTCTCGCGTGCCTGTCCGACGTCATCCAGCTGCCGCCGGATCTTCCCGACGTCGTAGTACTCGCGCTCCGCCTCGTTGAGCACCTGCTCGGCGACCCAGATCGTCCCGCGCACGGGCGCGAGGGGAAGCGTGAACAGACCGCTGAGGAGCCCCACGCTCACTCCTCAGGCACGTAGTCGTACGGGGCCTGGGGCCCGACCAGACGGAAGACGATCCGGTCCGCGGTCCGTTCCGCCAGCGCCTCGAGCGCGTCCTCGAACGCCTTCTGCTGTGCGCGGCCGACGAGGGCGGCCGCCTCGAGGACGTCCTCGACCTGGCCGGTCTCCCGCTGGCGGAGCTCGAGGGCGAACGGGGTGATCTCCTCGACGAGCCGGGCGGCGTCCGCCTCACGCTTGCGGTCGAAGCCCTTCACCACCAGCTCGCCGAGCCGGATGCGGGCGTAGTACGTCGCGTCCTCCGGCTGGTCACGGGTCGCCTCGCGCAGCTGGCGGATCTCCGGCTCCTCGTTCACCAGCTCGGCGAGCACGGCCTGCTCGACGTACTGGGCACGGACGGTGAACTGCACCGCGTCGGCCAGACGGCGGAGGTGCTCGGCGTAGCCGTCCAGCCGTTCGGCGGGCACGGCGTCCTCGATGGCGTCGACGTCCGGCACCGCGGTACCGAACCTCATCGGCAGCACGGCGACGGTCGAGGCGACGGTGTCGAGGACGTTCGCGTGAGCACGTACCTCGGCGGGCAGGCCCACGAGCTCTCCTCCCGGCAGCTCGGAGACCAGGGCGGCGACGTCACCGAGCCCGACCACCTGCACGCGCTCGCCGGCGACGCCCTCGAGGTCCTCGGGGACGTCGCTGTCGGCGAGCACGAGCCCGTAGACGTACAGCAGCGTGTCGACCTCCTCCGGTGCGGGTGCCGTCACGAGGACTCCTTCGCGGGGGCGCGGCGCCGTCGCTCCTCGCCGGAGCCCTTGTCGTCGTCGCCCCCGGTCAGGGCTTCCTTGGCGCTCGACAGCACTCCCTTGGTCTTACCGCGGGCCCCGCTCTCCGTCAGTCCCTCCATGAGCTCGGGCAGATCGCGTCCCCCTGTCTCCGCGAGGTTGAGCCGCCCGGTCGCCTCGGCGAACCGGAGATAGGTGTCGACGCTCGCGATGACGATACGGGCGTCGATCGTGATCAGCTCGATCCCGACGAGTGACACCCGTACAAAGGCGTCGATGACCAAGCCCTTGTCGAGAATGATGTTGACGACGTCCGCGAGCGACGCGGACGAAGGACGGTCGACGTACCCGCCCCGGGACCTCGTGGTAACCGCACTCATGGTGCCTCCTACCTAGTTTCCTCGGCGTACTCGTCCTCAGCACCCTCCTCGGGCGCCTCCTCGTACTCGTCCTCCGTGCCCTCCTCGGGAGCCTCCTCGGCGTACTCGTCCCCCTCCTCGTACTCGCCCTCGGCACCTTCCTCGGGAGCCTCCTCGTACTCGTCCTCGGAGCCCTCGCCCTCGGCGGGCTCGTACTCCTCCTCGTCCGTGTACTCCTCGGCCGCCTCGCCCTCGGGCTCCTCCTCGTAGCTCTCGCCGGCGGGCTCCTCGGACTGCTCCGACTCCTCGGCCTCCCTTGCGGCCTGCTCCTCCTCCATCACCTCGTCGTGGGTGCGCGCGATCTCCTTGTCGTGGATCTCCGCGCGATAGCCCTCGACGTCGTCGGGGTGAAGGATCGTGTCAGTCATGACATGGCGGACGAAGAACTTCAGCTCGAGCCGCAGGCGCCGGTTGACCGCCCGCCAGATGTTGGCCGTCTTCTCGAAGAAGCCCTGGGGGTAGTACTCGACGATGATGACGAGGCGGGTGAGCTCGTCACCCAGCGGGTGGAACGTGACCGCGCCGCTAAGGTGACCCTTCGGGCCGCTGGAGTCCCAGACGATCCGCTTGTCGGGCACCTGCTCCTTGATGGTGGTGTTCCACTCGCGGTGGGACCAGAACACCTGGCCCTTGAACGCCACCTTGCCCTGTTCGTCGTCGAGCTCGGCCTTCTCGACCTTCTTCATGAAGTTGGGCCAGTTGTCGTACTCGGTCCAGGCGTTGTAGACGACGCTGACCGGCGCCCCGACGTCGATGCTCTCGACGATGTTGTTGAACTTGAACTTCTTCTTGCCGCCGCGGCCCCCACCGCCTCCGCCGCCGAAGATGCCCTTGACCTTCTCCGTGACGCCCGAGGCCGCGGCCGAGAGCCCGGCCGTCAGCGGCGACTTCCCCTCAGCGAGCTTCTCGGCGGCCTTGGACGCGGCCGCGGCCTTGGCGCTGGGCCTGTCGTCGTCACCGTCGTCGTCATCGTGGCTCTCCCCGCTCGCGTACGCGGTGAGGCGGTCGGACAGGCCGCTGACCCTGCCGGTCAGCTTGTCGACGGCACGTCCGCCGAGCGCCCGTGCGTAGCCACCTGCCGACTGCTTCAAGGCGGCGAGCGGCAGGCTTGACGTGGCCGTACCCGCTCCTGAGTCGCGGGATGTCTCATCGTTCATGGGGCTGCTCCTTCACCGTGATCTTCGCGGCGGGTCGGTTGACTAGGGCTGGGGGCGGGTCGGCGGGAGCGGCTTCTTCGCCGGCCTCTTCCGCGCCGTTCCGGTCGACGCCTTCCGCTGCGTGCCGCCTGACTGCTTGGCATCTGCCTTCTGCTTCGTTCCCTGTGACGCGCTGCGCTGACCGGACTGCTGCGGGCGGCGCTGCGACTGACCCGTCGCCTGGCCTCGACCTGCACGGGGCTGTGGCTCCTCGGCGGGCTCCTCCGCCTCAGGCTCCTCGCCGCCCTCATCCCCGGCAGGCTCCTCAGCCTCTGCCTCGGGCTCCTCCTCTGCGGCCTCGTCCCCGGCAGGCTCCTCAGCCTCGGCCTCAGGCTCCTCCTCAGCCGCCTCGTCCCCGGCCGGCTCCTCGCCCTCGTCCCCGGCAGGCTCCTCAGCCTCAGCCTCGGGCTCCTCCTCAGCCGCCTCGTCCTCGGCCGGCTCCTCGCCCTCGTCCCCGGCAGGCTCCTCAGCCTCAGCCTCAGGCTCCTCCTCAGCGCCCTCGTCCTCGGCCGGCTCCTCGCCCTCAGCCTCCTGTTCCTCGGTGCCTTCCTCCTCGGTCGGCTCCTCGGCCTCCGCCTGCGGCTCCTCCTCGCCACCGTCCTCGGCCGGCTCCTCACCCTCAGCCTCCGGCTCCTCGGTGCCTTCCTCCTCGGTCGGCTCCTCGGCCTCCGCCTGCGGCTCCTCCTCGGCACCCTCGTCCTCGGCGGGCTCCTCCTCGCCCCGACCCGCGAGCTTGGTCGGCCTGAGCTTGCCGGCTGCCTTCGTCACCTTGCCTGCGGTCTTCTGCACCTCGTCGGTGCTCTTCTGCAGATCCTCGGTAGCCTTCTTGACCTGACCGGTGGCCTCGTCCGCGGCCTTCTGCACCTGCTCGGTGGCGTGGCTGGCCAGCTTCTCGGTGCGCTCCTGCAGGTTCGCGGTGACCGACTCCACGCCCCGGGTCGCGGCCGCCATGGCGGCAGCCTTGCTCGCCTCAGCCAGCCGCCCGGTCAGCTCCTCGGTGAGCTTCTTGACCTCCGGCGATGACAGCAGCGAACTGCCGGCCTTGGCGAGCATCTCCGGGTTGCTCTGCAGCTGCTTCGCGCCCAGCGTGGTCGCGAGCATCAGCGCCGTCTTCATCTTCTTCGTACGGCCGAGCAGATATCCACCGAGCAAGAGCCCGGCGAACTTGAGCTTGTCATCCATGGCGACTCCTCGTTCGGGTCGTGTGACCAGCGGCACGTGGTCCGGACCAACACGATGACACAGACCCCACCGCCCCGCCTGCTATGAAAACGAGCGCCCGATCGTCCGGAAATCCGCGTGCGGACGACTCTCCAGTGACCCGCCGATCAGCGCGAACCGGGACCCGTTGACTACCCCGTGAGCCGGTTCTAGCGTCAGGTGCGCCGGTCGGTCGACGGTCGGCCGACCCGCACGGGAGGTCGTCATGCTCTCCACCTACAGCCCGGTGCCCACCCTCGCTGTGAAGGACCTCGCCGCGGCCCGGTCCTTCTACGAGGAGACGCTCGGCTTCGAAGGGAGGGAGGAGACCGGCGGCATCGTCTACACCGCCGGGTCCGGCCAGTTCCTCGTCTACGAGTCCTCCTACGCCGGCAGCAACAAGGCCACCGCCATGGCGTTCGAGGCACCGGACGGCGACTTCGACACGGAGGTCCAGAACCTCCGCGACAAGGGTGTCGAGTTCCAGACCTTCGAGATGGAAGGGGTCCAGTGGGACGGTGACGTGGCCACCTTCGACGAAGGCCGGGCCGTCTGGTTCAACGACCCCGACGGCAACATCCTCAGCCTCGGCACCGCGATGATGTGAGGACAAGAAAGCCCGGAACCTCGTGCCGAGGGTCCGGGCTTTCCGTGACGTCCGGGAACGTCACAAGAGCGGAGACGGTGGGATTTGAACCCACGGACGGGTTGCCCCGTCACGGCCTTAGCAGGGCCGCGCACTAGACCTGACTATGCGACGTCTCCAAGTCCATCGGACAGGCTACCTGCCGCGGAGCCCTGGGCAAAAACGACGGGCCCCGAGGGCCGAGCGCGGAGGGCAAGGGATTCGAACCCTTGGTGGGTTGCCCCACAACGGTTTTCAAGACCGTCACATTCGGCCGCTCTGTCAGCCCTCCCTGCCGCAGCGCTGAGCCGGCGGCGGCCCCAAGTGTAGGCGAGCCGGGGCAACGGCCCGACGGCGCACCCGCCGCGCCGTCCGATTCGCCGCACCCGTCGGCGGCTGGGCACGATGGCCGCATGCGCGCCATCACCGTGACCGACGACTCCGCCCTCGAGCTCACCGACGTCACCGATCCCCGGCCCGGCCCCGGCGAGGTCCTCCTGAAGGTGGCCGCCGCTGGCCTGAACCGCGCGGACATCCTTCAGCGGGCCGGGCACTATCCGCCCCCGCCCGGTGCCAGCGACATCCTCGGCCTCGAGGTCTCCGGCACGGTCGCCGCCGTCGGCGAGGGCGTGACTGGCTGGAAGCTCGGCGAGCAGGCCTGCGCCCTGCTCGCCGGCGGTGGCTACGCCGAGCTGGTGGCCGTCCCCGCGGGCCAGCTGCTGCCCGTGCCGGCAGGCCTGGACCTGGTCGACGCCGCCGCCCTGCCCGAGGCCGCGTGCACGGCGTGGTCGAACCTGGTCGGTGTGGCCGGGCTGCGGGCAGGCGAGACGGTGCTGATCCACGGCGGGAGCGGCGGGGTGGGGTCCGTGGCGATCCAGCTCGCCTCCGCCGTCGGGGCCCGGGTCCTCACGACGGCGGGCGGGCCGGAGCGGACGGCGCGGTGCCGCGAGCTCGGCGCCGACGTCGCCATCGACCACCGCAGCGAGGACGTCGCGGCGGCGGTGCAGGAGGCGACGGACGGGCGCGGTGCCGACGTGATCCTCGACGTCCTCGGAGCCGGCGGGCTCGATCAGAACGTGCGGTCGCTCGCCACCGGCGGCCGCCTCGTGGTGATCGGCACCCAGAAGGGCCGCAAGGGCGAGATCGACCTCGGCCGGCTGATGACCAGGCGCGCCAGCCTGCACGCCACCACCCTCCGGGCCCGCCCGCTCGAGGAGAAGGCCGCGATCGTCGCCGACGTCCGTGAGCGCGTCTGGCCGATGCTCGACGACGGTCGGCTCCGTCCCGTCGTCGCAGACCGGCTTCCGCTCGCCGAGGCGGCTCGCGCCCACGAGCTCCTCGACTCCGGCAACGTCTTCGGCAAGGTGCTGCTGGTCCCCTGACTCGCAACGACTGCCGACGGCCGACGGCCGACGCCAGCTGCGGACGCCGGCTGCCGACAACGCCCTAAAGGTTGGTATGCGGGCGCGGACGGGACATTAGGGCGTTCTCGCGTGCGGACGGGACGGGCGTTCTCGCGTGCGGACGGGACGGGCGTTCTCGCGGGCGGTGAACGACAGCGCTTCTCGCGTGCGGTCAGCCAACAGGGGCCCGCCCGACCGTGATGGTCGGACGGGCCCCTGCCACGTGCCTGGAGCGACTCAGCCCTTGACGGACCCCGCGAGCAGGCCGCGCACGAAGTACTTCTGCAGGGCGAAGAACACGATCAGCGGCACGATGATCGAGACGAACGCACCCGAGGTGAGCAGGTGCCAGTCCTGCCCGCGCGAGCCGGCCATCTCCGACAGCCGCGCCGTGAGCGGCTGCACCGCGTTGTTCCCGCCGGTGAAGGTCAGGCCCACGAGGAGGTCGTTCCACACCCACAGGAACTGGAAGATCGCGAACGAGGCGATCGCCGGGATCTGCAGCGGCAGCATCACCCGGAGGAAGACGGTCACGTGCCCGGCGCCGTCGACCCGGGCCGCCTCGATGAGCTCCCGGGGGATCTCCGCCATGAAGTTGTGCAGCAGGAAGGTCGCGAGCGGCATGGCGAAGCACGCGTGCGCCACCCATACCGCCAGGTACGGGAAGTTCTGGATGACCTCCGTGCCGGCGAAGATCCGCAGCAGCGGGATGAGCGCCATCTGCAGCGGGACGATCTGCAGGGCGAAGACGATGACGAAGACGGTGTCCCGGCCGCGCCACTGCAGCACCGAGAAGCAGTAGGCGGCCATCGTCGCGGCGACGAGCGGGATGATCGTCGCGGGCACCGTGATGACGAGGGAGTTGACGAAGAAGTTCGACAGCTGCCCCGACGACGCCCGCCCGAACAGCACCTCCTGGTAGTTCGCCAGCGTGAACGCGGGGTTGGAGAAGAACGTCCACCACCCCGAGGTGCGGATCTCCGCCTCCGGGCGCACGGAGCTGACGAGCAGCCCGACGATCGGCACGGTCCACAGGACGGCGATGACGACGGCGACGGCTGAGCCGGCCCGGGACGTGAGCATGCGCTTGGCCCGGGTGGAGGCGCCGACGCGCGGCGCCGGCGTGCCCATCGGGTCGGGCAGGGTCCGGACGGGGCTCTCGACGGCGACGGCCGGGTTGGCCGGCGTGGTTCCGCTCATGCTCCGCGCACCTCCCGGTTCTTGATCATCTGCCGGACGTTGAAGACGACGATCGGGATGACGAGCAGGAAGATCATCACGGCCAGCGCGGACCCGGTGCCGTTGTTGCCGAAGGTGAACGACTGGTCGTACATCATGTTCGCCAGCACCTGGGTGTCGAACCTCGCGCCCGTCATGGCGCGCGGGATGTCGAAGATCTTCAGGGTGGCGATGGTGATCGTCGTGACGACGACCACCAGGGTGGGCCGGATGCTCGGCACGGTGATGTTGCGGAACATCTGCCAGGCGTTCACGCCGTCGAGCCGGGCCGCCTCGACGATGTCGTCCGGGATCGCCTTGATCGCTGCGGAGAGCAGGACCATGGCGAACCCGGCCTGGATCCAGATCATCACGACGATGAGGAAGAACGTGTTCCAGGGCGCGTCCTGCAGGAACCGCACCGGCTCGAGGCCGATCCCGGTGATGATGGCGTTGAGCAGGCCGATCTGCTCCTGCGCGGCCCCGCGGTACTCGTAGACGAACTTCCAGATGATGCCGGCGCCGACGAACGAGATCGCCATGGGGACGAAGAGCAGCGACTTCGCGACCTTCTCGAACCTGGACTTGTCCACGAGGATCGCGTACAGCAGGCCGACGGTCGTCGAGACGGTCGGGACGAGGACCACCCACCAGAACGTGTTGATGAACGACTGCAGCGAGTCGGGGTTCGTGAACACCCACTCGTAGTTCGCCCACCCGATCCACTCCTGGCTGTTGCGGTCCATGAACGACATGACCGTCGTGCGGATAGCCGGGTAGATGAGCCCGAGGCCGAGCAGGAACGCGGCGGGGCCACCGAAGAGCAGCACCATCCAGAACGTCCGGCTGCGGCCGCTGTACCTGTCGGCCAGCTGGGCGAGGCCGAGGAGGAGCGCGACGACCGCGGCGAAGACGATGACGGCCAGGATCATCTGGCCGAACTTGGAGTAGAGGAAGAAGTCCACCCCGGTACCTCCTTCGATACCGAGACGGGGGCACGGCTCGCGCCGTGCCCCCGTCGATCAGTCAGGTCAGCTGGCCGGCCAGGAGGCCTCGATCTGGTCGAGGACCGGCTTGGTCTCGGACCCGTTGACCCAGTCGACCATCCCGGTCCAGAAGGACCCGGCGCCGACCTCGGACGGCATGAGGTCGGACCCGTCGAAGCGGGCGACGGCGCTCTCGTCCTGCAGCAGCTCGATCGCCAGCCGCAGCACGTCGGAGGACGCGAGCTCGGGGTCGACGGCCTTGTTGGCCGAGGTCACGCCGCCGATCTCCACGCGGGTGTTAGCCCAGTCGCCGGACGCCATGTAGGCCTGGACGGCCGCCGTGGCCTCACGGTCGTTGAAGGCGCCGACGAACTCGCCCGCGGTGAGCAGCGGCGACTCGTCCTCGGTCATGCCCGGGAGGTAGAACGCGAAGACCTCGCCGTCGGGGCCTACGTCGGTGCCCTCGGGCCACTGCGCCTCGTAGAAGGACGCCATGCGGTACATGAAGCACTCGCCGTCCAGGATCGGCAGGCCGCCGTCGTTGAACGACGTCGTCGCGATGGTGCGCGGGTCGCCGAGCCCGCCGTTGGTGTAGTCGGGGTTCTTGAGGATCGCCCCGGCCATGTCGACCGCCTCGACGATCTGCGGGTCGTTGAACGGGATCTCGTGGTTGATCCACTGGTCGTAGACGTCACCGCCCGCCGAGCGCAGGACCATGTCCTCGATGAAGTCGGTGGCCGGCCAGCCGGTGGCCCCGCCGGACTCGATGCCCGCGCACCACGGCTTGGTGGTGTCGGACCCCTTCTCGTCGGCGATCTTCTGGGTGAGGGTCATCAGCTCGTCCCAGGTCTTCGGGACCTCGTAGCCGTTCTCCTCGAACGCGGTCGGGGAGTACCAGACGAAGGACTTCACGGACGCCATCAGCGGGGCCGCGTAGAACTCGCCGTCGACGGTCCCGTAGTTCTTCCAGTCCTCGGACCAGCCCTCGTCGACCTTCTTCTCCACCGCGTCCGGCGCCGCGACGACGTGGCCCTCCTTGACCATGCGCTGCAGCAGGCCGGGCTGCGGGAAGATCGCGAGGTCGGGGGCGTTGCCGCCCTCGGCCTGCACGACGACCTGCTGCTCGAACTCGCCGGAGCCGTTGTGCTCGACCGTGATCCCGGTGCACTCGGTGAAGTCGGTGAAGGTGTCCTGGAGCTGGTCGGCCTCGACCTCGCGGATCGAGGAGAAGAGGGTGACCTTCTCCCCCTCGAAGCTGCCGTACTCCTCGTAGGCGGAGCAGTCGGTCTCGCCGCCGCCGGCGGTGGCCCCGCCGCCCCCGCCACCGCCACCACCGCCGAGGTCGTCGGCGCCGCCGCAGGCGGCCAGGGTCAGGGCGAGCGCAGCGGCACCCGCCAGGCTCGCCGTCGTACGACGTCGGTTGATCATCTTCACTGCGGTACTCCTCGTCACGTCAGCGTCATGGGCGCAGCAGTGCGCCCACGCCCCAACCAAAGCCGTTCGGGGCCGTGATGTGCAACACAACGGGGTGACGCACGGGTAACGATCCGGCAACACTCCGTGACGGCCCGGTCCGCCGCACCCGGCACAGGACGAACGGCCCTGGATCGCCGCCCGGCCGCTCACCGCTCGAGCCCGCCCGGCGACTTGCCGAACTGGCCCCTCGGGGTAGCTGGATCGGCCGCCTCGGGCGCCTCGGGCGCCTCGGGCGGGACGAAAGGCCCGGACGCCGGCGGCGCGGGAGCTCTCGTACCCGTCGGCCAGGGGCGATCCGGACACCGATTCCCGGCGTTACCGGACCGCCCCGTTGACATTCGCCGGACACCACTGCAAGAGTCGTGCCGAATCGATTCGGCAACTCAACGTGGAGGACCTTATGCGTACCCGACTCGCCGCAGCGACCCTGGCCGTCCCCCTGCTCGTCCTCGCGGCGTGCAGCGACGCCGAGGGAGGTGGCGGCGGCGACGGCGGCACCGCGGCCGCCGACGAGATCACCGTCTGGGCCCACCAGGGCCAGGAGTCCGAGGTCAAGGCGCTGCAGCAGGCCATCGACGACTTCAACGCCCAGGGCGAGGGGACGGCGACCCTGCAGTTCGTCCCCGAGGCCGACTACACCTCGACGGTGACGACCACCTCGCCGAAGGACCTCCCGGACGTCCTCGAGTTCGACGGGCCGATGATGGCCTCCCTCGTCTACGCCGGGAAGCTGGCGCCGCTCGGCGACCTCGTCACCGGCGAGACCGTCGACAACCAGACCGAGTCGGTCCTCGCCCAGAACACCAACCCGGCCGACGGCGAGCTCTACGGCGTCTCCCAGTTCGACGCCTCCCTCGGCGTCTACGGCAACAAGGCCCTGCTCGACGCCGCCGGGGTGGAGTACCCGACGAGCCTCGACGACGCCTGGACGGCCGAGGAGTTCGAGGCCGCGCTCGAGAAGCTCGCGGCGACGGACGACGACGGCAAGGTCCTCGACATCAAGGAGAACTACGGCGCGGAGTGGCCCACCTACGGCTTCCTTCCCGTCGCGTGGTCCGCGGGCGAGCAGATCGTCGTCGACGGCGCGGCCGACGGGCACCTCAACAGCCCGGCCGTGGTCGAGGCGGTCGAGCGCTTCGCCGGCTGGCGCGAGTACACCGACCCGAACACCGACGACGCCGCGTTCGTCGACGGCCGGGTCGCCCTGAGCTGGGTGGGCCACTGGGTCTACAACCCCTACTCCGAGGCCCTGGGCGAGGACCTCGTCGTGCTGCCGCTCCCCGACTTCGGGTCCGGCCCCAAGAGCGGGCAGGGCTCCTGGGCCTGGGGAGTCAGCCCTGAGAGCGACAACCCCGAGCTCGCCGGCCGCTTCCTCGACTTCCTCACCTCGGACGACGCCGTCGCGGCCATGACGGACGCCAACGCCGCCCCGCCGGCCACCAGGACGGTCACCGAGTCCTCGAGCCTGTACGGCGCCGACGGCCCGCTGGCGATCTTCGCCGAGTCGCTCGCACGCACCTGCGGTGACGCCGCGCCGACCACCGACTGCGTGGCCACGCCGCGACCGATCACCCCGGCCTACCCGGTGATCAGCCAGCAGTTCTCCGAGGCGTTCTTCGGCGCGTACGAGGGCGGGGACGCGCAGAAGCTCCTCGACCAGGCCGCGCGGACGATCGACCTCGACTTCCAGGACAACGACGGTTACGGCCAGAGCTGACGGCACCGCCCACGAGCCCGGGGCGCGCCGCCGGCGCGCCCCGGGCACCGCTCTCGAGGGGACCAGTCATGACCACCACCACCCAGACACCGCAACAGGCACCACCGCTGACACCGCTGCGCCGACGCCGCGGGAGGCTGCGCCGGGACGACCGCGCCGCCTGGGCGATGTTCCTGCCGGCCGCGGCCGGCCTGCTGATGTTCGTCGTCGTCCCGTTCGTGATGGCCGGCTGGCTCTCGCTGCACAACGTCAGGCTTGACGCCCCGACGCCGCCGAACTGGATGGGGCTGGAGCAGTACCGGCGGATCCTTCTCGACCCGGACTTCCGCGGCGAGTTCTACCGGGGCCTTCTCAACAACGTCATCTTCGCCGTCGTGGTGGTGCCCCTGCAGACGGCCCTGGCGCTCACCCTGGCGCTCCTGCTCAACCGGCCCCTGCGCGGCATGCCGGTGTTCCGCACGTTCTTCTTCATGCCGGTCGTCTTCCCCATGGCCCTGGTGGCAGTGGTGTGGAAGGTGATCTACGCGCGCGGCGAGCTGGGCATGCTCAACGCCGTGCTCGACACCATCTCGTTCGGGCACCTCGGCCCCTACGACTGGCTCGGCGACACCGCCACCGCGCTGCCGGCCATCATCATCATGTCGGTCTGGCAGGGCGTGGGCCTGCAGATGGTGATCCTCCTGGCCGGGCTCCAGGGCATCCCCAAGGACCTGTACGAGGCGGCGTCGCTCGACCGCGCCGGCCGCTGGCTGCAGTTCCGGCACGTGACGCTCCCCGGCCTGCGCAACACGCTGATCTTCGTCGTGATGGTGACGACGATCCTGTCGTTCCGGCTGTTCGACCAGATCTACATCATGACCCAGGGCGGCCCGCAGCAGGCGACCACGACGGTCATGTACCAGGCCGTCACCACCGCCTTCGACGCGAACAACGTGGGCCGCGCGTCCGCCATCACCGTCCTGTTCTTCCTCATCGTGCTGACGATCACGCTCGTCCAGCGCCGCCTGCTGCGCGAGGACCGGGAGATCTCATGAGACAGCTGCGCACCACCCTGACCTACCTCGCCCTCACCCTGCTGGCGCTCGTCTTCGTCGCGCCGGTCGCCTACCTCGTCGTCGGCAGCCTCAAGCCCTCCGGCGACGTCATCGACGGCCTGGCCGGGTTCGTCCCGAAGGACGCGTCGCTGGCGAACTACACCGGGATGCTCGACCGCTTCTCCAGCCCCGCCACGGGGTACTTCAGCGACTTCTACCTCACCTCGCTGCTCGTCACGACGGTCGTCGTGCTCGGGGGCCTGCTGGTGAACTCCATGGCGGCCTACGCCCTGGCGAGGCTGCGGTGGCGCGGGCGCGACGCGGCGCTGCTGACCGTCGTCGCCCTGACCATCCTGCCGTTCGAGGCGATCGCGGTGCCGCTGTTCTACCTGCTCAACGACCACCGCAACACCTACTACATCCAGTTCCTGCCGTTCGTGGCGAGCGCCTTCTCGATCTACCTCTTCTACTCCTTCTTCGTCGGGCTGCCCCGCGAGCTGGAGGAGGCGGCCCGCATCGACGGGGCGGGGACGTGGCGGACGTTCTTCCGGATCGTGGTGCCGATGTCGAAGCCCGTGTTCGCGACCGTGACGATCCTGACGTTCCTGACCACGTGGGGCTCGTTCCTGTGGCCGGTGATGATGGTCGACCAGCCGCAGCGGCGCCCGCTGCCGCTCGCGATCGCCGTGTTCCAGGGACAACCGCCGTACGACTGGGGGCAGATCTTCGCCTTCGGCGTGCTCATGGTGCTGCCGGTGCTCGTGGTCTTCCTCGCCTTCCAGCGCTGGTTCGTCCAGTCGCTGGCCTCCTCCGGACTGAAGGGCTGATCCTTGGGACTGCAACTCGACGACAGGTGGATCTGGGACTTCTGGTTCGCCGTCGACGGACCCGACGTGCACGTGTTCTACCTCCAGGCGCCCCGCTCGCTCGGCGACCCGGACCTGCGGCACCACCGCGCCACGGTGGGCCACGCCGTCTCCCGCGACCTGCGGTCCTGGCGCGTGCTGCCCGACGCGCTGACCGCCGGGCCGGCCGGGGAGTTCGACGACCTGGCCACGTGGACCGGGTGCGTCGTGCGCGACGGGGACCGCTGGCAGATGTTCTACACGGGGGTCTCCCGCGCCGAGGAGGGGCGGGTGCAGCGGGTCGGCCGCGCCAGCTCCGCGGACCTGGTCCACTGGGAGCGGCACGGCATGGTGCTCGAGGCCGACCCCCGCTGGTACGAGCTGCTCCACCCCGGCGTGCGCGAGCAGGCCTGGCGCGACCCGTGGGTCTTCCGGGACGAGAGCACCGGCCTGTTCCACATGCTGCTGACCGCCCGGGTGCCGCACGGGCCGGTGGACGGGCGCGGCGTCGTCGGCCACGCCACCTCCACCGACCTGCTCACGTGGGAGGCCCGTCCGCCCCTGTCCGAGCCGGGCGACTTCTACCACCTCGAGGTGCCGCAGCTCGTCAGCGTCGGTGACGCCTGGCAGGTGCTGTTCTGCGCCACGGCGGGCGACCAGAGCGCGGCGCGGACCGCACGCGGGGTCCCGGCCGTGGGCGGGACCCACTTCCTGCGGGCCGAGACGCCGACCGGCCCGTACACGCTCGACGAGGGTCCGTTCCTCGTCGGTGACGACGTGGCCAGCCGCTACGCGGGGCGGATCCTGCGGCACGGCGGCGCGGACCACTTCTTCGCCTGGGAGAACATCGGGCCCGACGGCGCCTTCGTGGGGGCGCTCGCCGATCCCCTGCCGGTCGTCCCCACCGACGACGGCGGTCTGGCGGTCCTGAGCCCGGCTGCGGCACGATGAGCCTCCTCACCGTCCCCACCGGGCCGACCGGCCCCCCGACGAGCAGGAGAGCGTGAGTCCACGGGTCCGCATCAGCGACGTCGCCCGCCGCGCCGGCGTGGCGCCGTCCACCGTCTCGGCGGTCCTGAACGAGGTGAGCGGCGCCCGGGTGAAGGACAGCACCCGCGAGCGGGTGCGGCAGGCGGCGGACGAGCTCGGTTACGCCCCCAACGCCCTCGCCCGCGGGCTGCGCACCCGTCGGTCGGGCACGCTCGCTTTCATCAGCGACGTCATCGCGACCACCCCGTACGCGGGGCAGCTGATCCAGGGGGCGCAGGACACGGCGTGGGCGGCGGGCCACGTGCTCATGGTGGTCAACACCGGCGGCGACCCGGCGATCGAGAGCCGCGCCCTCGCCGTGCTGCGTCAGCAGCAGGTGGCCGGCGTCCTGTGGGCGACGATGTCCCACCGCGTGGTCCCGGCCCCGGTCCCGCCGCACGGCACCCCGCTCGTCCTCCTCGACGCGCAGGACGGGACGGGCGCGGTGCCGTCCGTCATCCCCGACGAGGAGGCCGGCGCGCGCGCCGCCGTGGCCGAGCTGGCCGACCACGGGCACCGGCGGATCGGTTTCGTCCTCGACCGCGAGGACAGCCCGGCCTCCGACGGCCGCACCGCCGGGTACCGCGCCGCGCTCGCGGAGCGGGGCCTGCCCGTCGAGGACGCGCTGGTGGCGCGGGCCCGGTCGTGCTCGGCCGGCGGGGAGGAGGCGGCGGGAGTCCTGCTGGACCGGCCGCACCCTCCGACGGCGATCTTCGCGTTCACCGACCAGATGGCGGTGGGCGTCTACCACGCCGCCGCCGCCCGGGGGCTGCGGATCCCCGAGGATCTCTCCGTGGTCGGGTTCGACGACCTCGCGGTCCTCGCCCAGGAGCTGCGGCCGGGCCTGAGCAGCATCGCGCTGCCGCACTACGCCATGGGGCAGACCGCCGCGGCGACCCTGCTGCGGCTGGTCGAGGACCCGCACGCCGAGGTGCCGGCCGTCCAGCGCGTCCGCACCCGGGTCGTGCGGCGCGGCTCCGTGGGCCCTGCACCGAGCGCCTGACTGCTCGCGGGACCCGGCGCGCGTCCCCCTGGCGCTCGAGCGGCGCACGGCTCCGCCTAGCGCTCGAGCAGCGCCCGGCTCCCCCTAGCGCTCGAGCAGCGCCCGGCTCCCCCTAGCGCTCGAGCAGCGCCCGCAGGACGACGGCGGCGCCGTCCTCGTGGACGTCACCGGTCACGGCGTCGGCGACCGCCTGCACGTGCTGCCCGGCGTTGCCCATGGCGACCCCGTGCGCGGCCCACGCCAGCATCTCCAGGTCGTTGCCGCCGTCGCCCATCGCGACGGTCGCGCCGTCGCCGACGTCGAGGCGGCCGCGGAGCATCTCCAGGGCGCTCGCCTTGTTCACGCCCTCGGGCGAGATGTCGAGCCACGCGGTCCAGCCGACGGCGTAGCCCACGCCGTGCAGGCCGATCCTGTCGACCAGGGCGTCGAAGTCGGCGGAGCTGAGGTGCGGCGCCCGCAGCGTCACGCGGGTGGCGGGGGCCTCGAGCAGCTCCTCGAAGGGCACCACCTCGACCTCGCCCGTGAGCTCCCCCATCGGGAACGGGGCGGTGACCTTGTAGCCCCGGCCGAGATCCTCGACGGCGAACAGGCCGTCGGGGAGCTCCTCGCGCAGCAGGCGCAGCGCGGGGCCGGGGTCGAAGGTGACGACGTCCGTGATCTCGTAGCCGAGCTCGTGCCCCGGGTCGATGCGCACGCAGACGGCGCCGTTGGAGCAGACCATCGCCCCGTCGGTCAGGCCGAGCTCGCGCGCCACCGGCACGGTGGCCTGGACGGAGCGGCCGGTGGCCAGGACGACGTGGGTGCCGGAGTCCCGCAGGTCCGCGACGGCGCTGCGGACCTCGGGCCCCAGTCCGCCGTCGTGGGTGAGGAGGGTGCCGTCGATGTCCAGGGCGACCATGAGGTCCGGGCCGGCCGGCGGCACAGCGTCGGGCACGAGGGTCTGCCAGCGGGCGGCGCGCTCGGTCACGGGAGCGAGGCGGTCGGTCCCCGTCATGCGGGCTCGATGACCTCCAGCCCCCCGAGGTAGGGACGCAGGCCCGCGGGCACACGCACGGAGCCGTCCGGCTGCTGGTGGTTCTCCAGGATGGCGACGATCCACCGGGTCGTCGCGAGGGTGCCGTTGAGGGTGGCCACCGGGCGGGTGCCGCCCTCGGCCCGCTCCCGGATGCCCAGGCGCCGCGCCTGGAAGGTGGTGCAGTTGGAGGTGGACGTGACCTCCATGAAGCGGTTCTGCGTGGGCAGCCACGCCTCGCAGTCGAACTTCCGGGCGGCAGAGTCGCCGAGGTCCCCGGCGGCGGTGTCGATCACCCGGTAGGGCAGCTCCACCTTGGCGAGCATCTCCTCCTCCCACGCGAGGAGGCGGGCGTGCTCGGCCTCGGCCTCCTCGACGGTGGTGTAGGTGAACATCTCCACCTTGTTGAACTGGTGCACGCGGATGATGCCGCGGGTGTCCTTGCCGTAGGAGCCGGCCTCGCGGCGGTAGCAGGTGGACCAGCCGGCGTAGCGCAGCGGGCCGGCCGAGAGGTCGAGGATCTCGTCGGTGTGGTAGCCCGCGAGCGCCACCTCGGAGGTGCCGGTCAGGTACAGGTCATCCGTGGCCAGGTGGTAGATCTCGTCGGCGTGGGCGCCGAGGAACCCGGTGCCGGACATCGTCTGGGGGCTGACCAGGGTGGGCGTGATCATCGGGGTGAACCCGGCGGCGATCGCCTGGTCCATGGCCGCGTTGAGCAGGGCGAGCTCGAGGCGGGCCCCGATGCCGGTGAGGTAGTAGAAGCGGGCACCGGCCACCTTGGTGCCTCGCCTGACGTCGATCGCCCTCAGGCCCTCACCCAGGTCCAGGTGGTCCTTCGGCTCGAAGCCCTCGGCGGAGAAGTCGCGGACGGTGCCCTCGTGGCGCAGCACGACGTAGTCGTCCTCGCCGCCGGCCGGGACGCCGTCGGCGACGACGTTCGGCACCTGGTAGAGCAGCCGCTCCAGCGCGGCCGCCGCCTCGTTCGACTCCGCCTCCGCGGCCTTGACGCCCTCGGCGAGTTCCTTGGCGCGGGCCAGGACGGCCGGCCGCTCCTCCGGGGACGCCTTGCCGACCGACTTCGAGACCTGCTTCTGCTCAGCCCGGGCCTCCTCGAAGCGGGACAGCGTGGAGCGGCGGCGGGCGTCGGCCTCCAGGAGGGCGTCCACCAGGGACTCGTCCGCGCCACGGGCACGCTGGCTGGCGCGCACCTTCTCCGGGTCCTCGCGCAGGGCTCGCAGGTCGATCATGCCTCCGAGCCTATCGGCCGCCGGTCGGCGCACCGCCCCCGGGCCCGCCCGGTGGACCCCCACCCTCGCAGCGAGAGGTCAACTTCTCCCCGAGAGGTCAGTTCCTCCCCGAGACGTCAGTTCCTCCGCGAGAGGTCAGTTCCTCCGCGAGAGGTCAGTTCCTCCCCGAGACGTCAGTTCCTCCGCGAGACGTCAGTTCCTCCTGGGCGGGCGGTGTGCCCCCGGCCGCGGGTAGGTTTCGCCCATGACGTCGGAGCAGTGGATCGCAGTCGTGGCAGTGGTGGCGCTCGTGCTGGCACTGGCCGCGGTGATCCTCGGGATCCTGGCGTGGCGGGCGGTCCGGAAGCGCACCCCCTCCTTCTCCGCGGAGGAGGAGGCCGAGAAGCTTCCGCCACCACCGCGCACCGGCCCGCCGGCGGTGGTCGTGAACCCGTCGAAGTCCATGGACCTGGACTACCTGCGGGACCTGGTCAACCGCACCGCCGCCGAGGTCGGCCTGGGCGAGCCGATGTGGTTCGAGACCTCCGTGGAGGACCCGGGCCTCGGCCAGGCCCGCGAGGCCCTCGAGAACGGCGCGTCCGTCGTCGTCGCGGCCGGCGGCGACGGCACGGTGCGCGCGGTGGCGGAGGCGCTGGCCGGGACGGGCGTCCCCATGGGGCTGATCCCGCTCGGCACGGGCAACCTGCTGGCCCGCAACCTCGACCTGCCGCTGGGCAGCCAGCGCGAGCTGGTGGCGACGGCGCTGACGGGCCGCAACCGGCAGATGGACCTCGGGTGGCTTCGGACCGAGCCCCTCTCACCCGAGGACGAGGAGAAGGTCCGCGGCCGGGCGGACGCCTCGACCGCACGCTCGGCCGAGAAGACCGACTCCGGCGAGGCCGCTCGCGGCCCGGAGCTCGACGCCGCCATCCCCGAGGAGGGTGCCGCCGCGAAGGGCGTCGAGCCGCCCGACGCCGGTGAGATCCCCGACGACGACCCGGACAAGGAGCACGTCTTCCTCGTCATCGGCGGTCTCGGCTTCGACGCCGCGATGGTCTCCGCCGCCGACGACGAGCTCAAGGCCAAGCTCGGCTGGATGGCGTACTTCGTCGCCGGGGTCAAGCACCTGACCGGCCGCAAGATCCACGCCACCGCCGAGCTGGGCGACTCCGACCCCGGCGAGCCGTTCACCGCCCGCACGATCCTGTTCGCCAACTGCGGGCGCCTGCCGGGCAACATCGTGCTCTTCCCCGACGCCCAGCTCGACGACGGCTGGCTCGACATCGCCGCCATCGACACCCGCGGCGGCCTGATCGGATGGGCGGACCTGCTGCGGAAGGTCACCCTCCAGGGCATCGGCATCCGCAAGGACCTCGTGCCCTACACCTCCGGCACCATCGAGTTCCGGCGCGCCCGGTCCGTCGTCGTGCGCACGGACGAGCCCGAGCACGTCCAGGTCGACGGCGACCTCGTCGGCTACGCGACGACGATCCACGCCAGGGTGGAGAAGGGCGGCCTGATCGTCCGCACCATGTGAGGCTGCCCTTGGCGTTCGCACTGACCACCAGCGGCAGCTGCGGCACCCGCAAATGGGGGTGAAGTCACCGGGTGCGCGCGTGTCCGCAGGGTATGCGCGCGCCGACTGGGGGCGAGCAGTGCGACTGAATCTCTCGACTGCGGGCTAATCCGCCGAGCGCGCACGGCTGGACGGGCGCACGGGGCGGAAATCCCAGCTCTGGGCGAGCACGGCAGCAGTCGGCGAGCGGGCGGATGTGGTGAACCGGCGAGCACGGCAGCAGTGCGCGAGCATCGCAGCACTCGGCGAGCAGGTGGAGGCAGCGAACCGGCCAGTGTGGCCGCCGGGCCAGCTCAGTGGGGTGCCCGGCGGACCAGGTCAGTCCCCGGAGACGCGCAAGCCGGCCAGCAGGCCGCTGACCCAGTCCCGGGCGGCGCGGAAGTCCGCGTCGTAGGTGCCGGGCCGCACGTGGGGGCGCCGGCCGTCGGCCCGCGGGTAGGACCCGAGGAAGCGCACGGTCGGGCACACGCGGTGCAGGCCGATGAGCGTGGCCTGCACCCGCTCCTCCGCCAGGTGGCCCTCGGCGTCGATGGAGAAGGAGTACCGGCCGAGCGAGTCACCGATGGGCCGGGACTCGATGCGGGAGAGGTTCACCCCGCGGGTCGCGAACTGCTCGAGCATGCTCAGCAGGGCTCCGGCCTCGTTGTCGGCGAGGTGGACCATCAGGGTCGTCTTGTCCGCGCCGGTGGGGCCCGGCAGCGCGCCGGGGCGCGCGACCCGGATGAAGCGGGTGACGGCGTGGGGGTTGTCCGCCACGCCCGCGGCCAGGACCTCCAGGCCGTACTGGCGGGCCGACAGCTCCGAGCACAGCGCGGCGTCGAAGCCCGGGTTCGGCTCGTCGGACGCGAGCAGCGCGGCCGCGGCGGCGGTGGAGGTGGCGGGCACGTGCGTCGCACCGTCGAGGTGCTGGGTGATCCACCGGCGGCACTGCGCCCACGCGTGCGGGTGGGTCGAGATGCGCCGGACGTCCTCGAGCCGGGTGCCCGGCCTGGCGCACAGCGTGAACGTGACCGGCACGAGCATCTCGCCGACGATCACGAGGGGGGTCCCGGTGGAGAGGGTGTCGAGCGTGACGTTCACCCCACCCTCGACCGAGTTCTCGATCGGGACGACGGCGTAGTCGGCCTCCCCCGCCCGCACCCGCTCCAGCGCGGTCACCACGTCCGGGCACGGCTGGAGGTCGGCCTCCTGCGGGCTCGTGACCTGCAGCAGCGCGGCCTGGGTGAAGGTTCCCTCGGGCCCGAGGTAGACGTAGCGGGGGCGGCGCTCCTGGGCGCCCGACGCGGCCGGGGTGCCCGCGGTGTCGGTGTCGCGTTCCACGCCCGCAGCCTAGCCGCGCGCGTCCGGCCGCCCGGGCGCCGTCCACGGGCGGACACGTAGGCTTCCGGCGTGACCAGGCGCAGCAGAAGGCAACGACGGATCGTCCTGGTGCTCGCCGTCGCCGTCGTGCTCGGGCTGTTCCTGCCCCTCGTGCTGCCGCTGTTCACCGCCGTGGCCGCCGCCGCGCCGGCGAGCACCACCGCCGCGCCGGCGAGCACCACCGCCGCGCCGGCGAGCACCGCCGCAGGCCGGCCGGCCGCGACCGCCGCCGACCCGGCGGACCCGGACGCGCCGCTGGTCGTCATCGGCACCACCGGGCTGCGCTGGGAGGACCTCTCCGCGCTCGCCACCCCGAACCTGTGGGAGCTGACCGGCGGCGGCGCGGCCGCCAACCTCGTGGTGCGGTCCGTGCGCTCGACCACCTGCCCGGCCGACGGCTGGCTCGCCCTCTCCGCCGGGCGCCGGGCGGCCGACGTCCCCATGGAGGACTACGGCACCTGCCGTCGCCTGCAGAACGTCGGCGAGGACGGCACCGTCCCGGCGTGGCAGACCTACCTCGACGCCGCGGCGAACGACGCCTACGACGCCACCCCCGGTCTGCTCGGCGACCTGCTGGTGTCCACGGGCACGCCGTCGCTCGCCGTCGGCCCCGGCGCGGCCGTCGCGCTGGCCACGACGGACGGAACCGTCGCCGGCGACCACGCCTTCGCGTTCGCCAACCCCGAGCGGCTCGGCCACCAGGTGGCCGCGAACCTGCCGGGACACACCCTGGCCGTCGTGGACGTGGGCTCCGTGCGCGACCGCAACCGGCCGCTCGTGGGCGCGGAGTCGCTCGCCCGGGAGCCGATGCCGGAGCCCGACCCGTCCGAGACGCCCAGCCCCTCCCCGGGCGAGGCGTGGCTCCTGCGCTCGCCCGCGCGCAGCCAGCAGGTGGCGGGCATCGACCAGCGCATCGGGGCCGTGCTCACGGCCGTGCGGGAGACCACCCCCGACGCGACCGTGCTGGTCGTCTCCCTCGCGGACTCCGGCACCCGGTCGATGATGCAGCTGGCCGTCGCCGACGGGCCCGCCCTGGGTGAGGTGCCCGCCGAGGGCGCGCTCCTGGACAGCCGGTCCACCCGGCAGCCGGGCATGGTCCAGTCCACCGACCTGACGCCGACCATGCTGGCGTGGCTCGGGATCGACGGCCCGGCCGGCCTCGTCGGGGCACCGCTGCGCGTGGAGCCCGACGGGCTCTCCGGCGCCGCGCGCGCCGCCCACCTGCAGGACGTCAGCGACCACGCCGTGGCCGTCCGCCCCGTCAAGGGGCCGTTCCACTCGGCGCTCGTGGTCGTCAACCTGCTGCTCTACGCCGCCGTCACCGTGGGCCTCAACCGGAAGAACCTCGACCGCGCGGCGGACTGGCTCGGGCGGCGGGAGTCCCACACCGCGAGGCGGGCGGTGGCCGCTCTGCGCTCGCGCCGGCCGGCCACCGCGCTGCGGGCCGTCCGCGCGGTGGCGGTGGCCGTCGGCGCCATCCCGGTCGCCTCCTACCTCGCCAACATGCTGCCGTGGTGGCGGGCACCCAGCCCGGGCGTCGTGGTGCTGTCCGCGACCGCGCTGATCGCCGCGGCCATCTCCGCCGTCGCCGTGCTGGGACCGTGGCGCCGGAGCATCCTCGGCCCCGTCGCGGTGGTCTCCGGGCTGACGACGGTGGTGCTCGCCGTCGACGTGCTCACCGGGGCCACGCTGCAGCTCTCCTCGCTCATGGGGGTCGAGCCGCAGGTGGGCGGGCGGTTCTACGGCTTCAACAACTCCTCCTTCTCGCTGTTCGCCGCCGCCACGATCCTGGTCGCCACCTGCGTCGCCGACCCGCTCGTGCGCAAGGGCCGCGGCGCCCTCGCCGCGGCCGTGGTGGGGGCGATCGGGCTGGTCGCCGTCGTGCTGGACGGCGCACCGACCATCGGCGCCGACTTCGGCGGGCCTCCCGCGCTCGTCCCGGGCTTCCTGGTGCTCGCCCTGCTCGCCGCCGGGATCCGGCTGACGTGGCAGCGCATCGTGGTGGTGCTCGGGGTGACCGGCGTGCTCGCGGCGAGCTTCTCCGTGATCGACTGGCTACGCCCGCCGTCCGAGCGCTCCCACCTCGGCCGCTTCGTCGAGACCGTCCTCGACGGCGGGCTGTGGTCGGTCGTGGGCCGCAAGGTCGCGCAGAACCTGACGAACCTCTTCGGCTCCACCCTGACGTTCCTCGCGATCGGCGGGATCGTCGTCGTGGTGGTGCTGCTGACGCGGCCGCTGCGGAACGCGGCCCGCCGCGGCCAGAACGACAGCTACGGCTGGCTCGTGGGCGGCGGGGCGGTCGGACGGATCGACGCCGACGTGCCGATGCTGCGCCCGGCCGTCCTCTCGCTGGCCGTGACGTTCACGATCGCGTTCCTGGCCAACGACTCCGGGATCGTCCTGCCGGCCATCGGCATCTCGCTCGCGGT
This sequence comes from Georgenia soli, assembly GCF_002563695.1. Lineage (NCBI taxonomy): Bacteria > Bacillati > Actinomycetota > Actinomycetes > Allobogoriellales > Allobogoriellaceae > Georgenia > Georgenia soli. The sequence continues at coordinate 1,765,197 of NZ_PDJI01000004.1, forward strand.
GCCGCTGCTCGTCTCGGTCCTGGCGGGATGGCTGCTCGCCCGGGGCGAGCCGGCTCAGACCTCGGTCCCGCCGTCGTCCGTGCGGGTGCCGGGCGAGTCCGACGCCTCGCCCGCGGACGTCACGGAGGCCTCGGACCAGGCGCGGTAGGGGCGGCCGGGCCGCTGCTTGGCGGGGTTGTCGCCGCGGCGGGTCGGCGGCACACGGACCCCGCGCACCTTGCGGGCGCTGACGGCGAGCGCGACGTCGCGGTACTGCTTGCCGCGGTGGATCTGCCCGGCCAGGTCGTTGGCGGACGCCCGGTGCCGCAGGTCGCACGGCACCTCCTGCACCGTGAAGCCGGCGACGAGCAGATCGATGGTCATGCCCGTCTCCACGCCCCAGCCGCGCGAGAGCGGGGTGGCGGTGTCGAACGCCTCACGGGTGAGGCAGCGCTGGCCGGACAGCGGCTGCGTCGGGGACCAGCCGGTCGCCTGGGAGATCGCGCGGCGGGCCAGGCCCGTGACGATCCCGCGCCCGCCCGCGCCGGGCTGCGGGGGGAGGACGGCGATGGTGCAGTCCGCCCGCCCCTCCAGCACCGGGGGCACGAGCGGGGCGGTGGCGACGGCGGTCTCGCCGAGGTCGGCGTCGATGAAGAGCAGCAGCCGGCGCGGCGCGCCCTCGACGTCACGCATGGCGGCGACCGACGCGCCGGTCTCCATGGCGGAGGCCTTGCCGCGGTTGACCGAGTGACGCACGACGACGGCGCCCGCGCGGCGCGCGACGTGCTGGGTGTCGTCCTCCGAGCCGTCGTCGACGACGAGGACGAGATCCACGTGGGGAATGGCGCGTGCGGCGCGGATGGTGGAGGCGATGCGGTCGGCCTCGTCCTTGGCGGGGATGACGACGGCGACCCGCTGGCTCCTCGCTCCGTGCCTCACGTGGCAAAGCCTATCCGCGTTGCGGACCAACTGCGTACCCAGACCGCGACGACCCTTGACCTCGGCATGACGGAACCCGGGACCACCCCCCTTCAAGGGCGCCGGCGCGCCGGTCCGCGCCTGGCGCAGGCCGGCACGTCGCGGGGCAGCTGGCCGCGGGAAAGGGCAGCTGGCCGCGGGAAGGGGGCAGCTGGTCACGGGAAGGGCGCCAGGCGCCCCGACGGGTCCCTGGCGCCCTCCCGCGTACCTCCTGGGTACCTCCTGGGCTCGGCTACACGCCCGTCTCGGCGTGCCGTCCGCCGCTCCGGTCCGCCTCGCGCTCCGGCGTGGTCGCCGCGTCGGTGTGCGGTGCGCCGCTCCGGTCCGCCTCGGGCTCCGGCCTGGCGGCCGCCTCGCCCTCCCCGCGCTCGGCCAGCCGCAGCCGCGCGTACAGGACGTCACCGACGAACAGGTCGTAGACGACGATGCCGAGGACACCCCCGATGAGCGGGCCGACGATGGGGATCCAGAAGTAGTTGCTGAACCAGCCGCCGTTGCCGGGCATCGCCAGCTGCCCCCATCCGCCGACCCAGGCCAGCAGCCGCGGACCGAGGTCGCGGGCCGGGTTGATCGCGTAACCGGCGTTGGCGCCGAACGACAGGCCGATGGCGCCGACGGCGAGGCCGATCACCAGCGGCCCCAGGTTCGACATGACGCCGGTGTTGCGCAGGTCGATGACCGCCGCGACGAGGATGAGCAGGAACGCGGTGCCGACGATCTGGTCGATCAGCGGGCCGGCGACCCCGCCGTTGAAGTACGGCGCCGGGAAGGTCGCGAAGATCGAGAACGACGCCAGGTTGTGACCGGCCGGCTTGCTGGCGGCCTCGAAGGCGCGGATCGCGTCGTGGTAGACGAGCAGGACGAGGGCCGCGCCGGCGAAGGCGCCGAGCAGCTGGGAGATCCAGTAGGGCAGGACCTTGCCCCAGGAGAAGTGCCGGCGGACCGCGAAGGCCAGGGTCACCGCCGGGTTGATGTGGGCACCGCTGACGCCTCCGGCGACGTAGACGCCGAAGACCACGGCGAAGGCCCACCCCCAGGCGATGAGCATCCAGTCCCCGGTCCCGAGGAAGAACGTCGTCGGCCCCTCCGTGCGGCCGGAGCCGGGGAGGCCGGCGACCGCCATGGCCACCGAGCCGCACCCGAACGCTATGAGCACGAACGTGCCGAGAAACTCCGCCAGGCACTCCCCCCACAACCCGGCACGCATCTTCAGGCCGCTACCGACGGCCATCGGGCTGATGTCAGACATCTGAGAAACACCTCGACGCGCCGACGGCGTCAACCGGCGGGGCGGGTGGGCAGGCATCGCTGCCGTGCCACTCACGAGGTCGGCCGACCGGTGGTCGGCGCAGGAATCACATCACCAGGCGACCGCATCTGCTCGGTCGGGCGGACGGCGGCCCGGTCGCCGCGAGCGCCGTCGCCCACCCCCCTGCGGGGTTCGAGAACAGGACAAATTGTACGCCGTGGGCGCGGCCGCGGCCGGTCAGCCGCGGCCGCGGGCCGGTCAGCGCAGGCTCACCTGGCGCGAGACGATCCCTGCGCGCGCCCGGCGCTCGTCGGCGGTCAGCGGCTCGGTGCTCGCGAGCGCGTCGTCGAGCTTCTTCTCGAACGCGGCGAGCGGGCCGGTCAGCTCCTCCGCCTCGGTGCCGGGGGCGAGCTCCCACACCGGGATGAGGATGCCGCAGGAGCGGAACGCCCCGACGAACTTCGCGCCGTCGTCGACGGCGGACTCGCGGGCGGCGTGCAGGCGGGCGACGGCGTCGAGCACCTTCTCCTGGTCCTCCGGGCGGGCCCAGCGCAGGAACTCCCGCCCCATGCGGCACCAGTAGGCCGAGTCGACGCCGTCGATCTTCACGGTCGGGATGATGTTGCTGTTGGCCTGCTCGAGCGCGGCGGCGACCTCGGTCTCGCTCGCGGCGTCGTCCGTCAGCCAGAAGGCGAAGGTGTCGTGGACGGTCAGGTCGAAGGGGCCCTCGAGATCGAGGACGTCCTGCAGCCGCGGCCCCGGCTCGGGCAGCCCGGTGCCGGTCAGGGCGCTGCCGGGCTCGAGCTCCAGCGCGGCGAGGAGGGCGGCGGCGACGTCGCGGGAGGCGTCCCCCGAGTGGGCCGCGGTCTGCAGCGCCACGAGCACGGTGCCGTCCTCGCGATGCAGGGCGGGCAGCATCTCGGGGAGCAGGGTGACGAGCTGGACGTCGCGCGCACCGTGCTCGGCGGTGGTGCGCACCGCCATCGACGCGGCCGGGACGACCTCACGCATCGCGACCAGGTCGGTCTCGCCGGGCAGCCCCTCGAACGGACGCTCGACGAAGGGCACCTCCTGACGCTTCGGCCTCGGGGTGCCCTCGGGGCGGGACTGACGCTTGCTGCGGCTCTTCTTACCCATGGCGCCCAAGAGTACGGGCACCGGGCTGGCGCCCCTGCTCCCGGGCCCGAGTGCACCGGCCCCTGCTCGCGGGCCGGAGCGCACCGGCCCTTCCTGCGGCGCCGGCCTCGCCGACCGGTACTCCGCGCTCAGTAAGTGGGCTTGCGCAGGATCAGTGGGCCCAGGCCGACTTCATCTGCGGAGCGTCACTTACGGAAGCACGCGGGCGGCGCATCTGGCCGGACACCGACGGCAGCAGGCGGCTGAGGGGTGGAAGCGGAAGGGAGACGACCGGCGGCAGCAGACGGCCGCCGGGGAGCCGGCGACCGTCAGAGCACGGTGGGGGCTGCGCCGTCGTCCCGGACGAGCGGCAGACCCGCGGCCTCCCAGCCCTTCATGCCGCTGGCCAGGTTGTGGGCGTCGTAGCCCACCTGGTTGAGCCACTGGACCGAGCGGGCCGACCGGCCGCCGGAGCGGCAGACGACGACGAGCTCGCCCTCGGGCAGCTCGTCCACCCGTGCGGGCAGCTCACCCATGGGGATGTGGACGGCACCGGGCGCGTGACCCGCCTGCCACTCGTCGTGCTCGCGCACGTCGAGGAGGACGTAGCCGTCGGGGATCGGGTCGGCGGCGTCGAGGTCGTCCACGCTCACGTTGCTGCCGGGAGTGTCAGGAATCGTCATGGGGCAAGGGTAGGCCGGGGCGGGAGCGCGCGCGGGGCCGGCCGGGCGCCTGCCGGGGCGTACGAGGCTGCCCGACACCGGGAGGACACTCCGTGTCCATGCCGAGGTCGGCGGGCGGTGGCAGGATCGGGCCATGCACGAGCGCGCCGGTACCCCAGCCCTGCCCGAGGACCTCATCGACGTCGGGGAGGTCGTCTCCGCCTACTACGACCGCACGCCCGACCTCGACGACCCGGCCCAGCAGGTGGTCTTCGGCACGTCCGGGCACCGGGGCTCCAGCCTCGACGGCGCGTTCAACGAGGCCCACATCGTCGCCACGACGGCCGCGATCGTCGAGTACCGCCGCGCGCAGGGCTACGACGGCGCCCTCTACCTCGGCCGGGACACCCACGCGCTGTCCGAGCCGGCCTGGCGCACCGCGCTCGAGGTGCTCGCCGCGGCCGGCGTGGATACGCGGATCGACGCCCGCGACTCCTTCACGCCCACCCCGGCGATCTCGCACGCGATCCTGCGGGACAACGGCGCCGGCACCTCCGGCGGCGTGCGCACCGAGGGCCCGGGACTGGCGGACGGCATCGTCGTCACGCCGTCGCACAACCCGCCGCGCGACGGCGGCTTCAAGTACAACCCGCCCAACGGCGGGCCCGCGGGCTCGGACGCCACGTCGGCCATCGCCGCCCGGGCGAACGAGATCCTGCGCGAGGGCTGGGAGGAGGTCGGGCGCATCCCGTTCGAGCGCGCCGTCGCCGCCGACACCACCCGGAAGAACGACTTCATCACCGCCTACGTCGACGACCTCGTCAACGTCCTGGACCTGGACGCGATCCGCCGGGCCGGCGTGCGCATCGGCGCGGACCCGCTCGGCGGCGCCTCGGTGGAGTACTGGGCCGCGATCGGGGAGCGCCACGGCCTGGACCTGACGGTGGTCAACCCCGAGGTCGACCCCCGCTGGTCCTTCATGACGCTGGACTGGGACGGCAAGATCCGCATGGACTGCTCCTCCCCCTACGCGATGGCGTCCCTGCGGGAGAAGATGCGCGGCGACGGCGGAGCCGCCCCCTTCGACGTCGCCACCGGCAACGACGCCGACTCCGACCGGCACGGCATCGTCACCCCCGACGGCGGGCTGATGAACCCGAACCACTACCTCGCCGTCGCCATCGAGTACCTCTTCTCGCACCGGCCGCACTGGTCGGCCGAGGCCGCCGTCGGCAAGACCCTGGTCTCCTCCGCGCTGATCGACCGGGTGGCGGCCGGGCTGGGCCGCCGGCTGATCGAGGTGCCGGTGGGCTTCAAGTACTTCGTGCCCGGGCTGCTCGACGGCTCCGTCGGCTTCGGCGGGGAGGAGTCCGCCGGTGCGTCGTTCCTGCGCAAGGACGGCACCGTGTGGACCACCGACAAGGATGGGATCCTGCTCGCGCTGCTGGCCTCGGAGATCATCGCGGTCACCGGGAAGTCGCCGAGCCAGCTGCACGCCGAGCTGGTGGAGCGCTACGGCGCCAGCTCGTACGCCCGCATCGACGCCGCCGCCACCAAGGCGCAGAAGGCGAAGCTCGGCAAGCTCCAGCCCGCCGACGTCGCCGCCACGGAGATCGCGGGCGAGCCCATCGTGGACCGGCTCGTGGACGCGCCCGGCAACGGCGCCGCGATCGGCGGCCTGAAGGTCACCACCTCCAGCGCGTGGTTCGCCGCCCGCCCCTCCGGCACGGAGGACGTTTACAAGATCTACGCCGAGTCCTTCCAGGGCGACGACCACCTCGCGCAGGTGCAGGCCGAGGCGAAGAAGGTCGTCGACGAGGCGCTGGCCGAGTAGGGCGCCGGCCGGCCCGGTGCACGCCCGGTGCACGCCCGGAGTTGCACCGGGCCGCGGCGAGCCCGGGTCAGGCCAGGGCGAGGACCTCGGACTCCAGGCGGGCGTAGCTCGCCTCCTGGCCGTCGACCATGCCGGTGGCCAGCACCTCGTCGCGCGTCTTCGCGTCCGGGTAGGTGATGACCACGGTGAGCAGCGTGCCGCCCTCGACCGGGGTGAGCGTCAGCTCGTTGACGGCCCCCTGTCCCTCGACACCGGTCATCCGCTCGGTCGTCACGGCGCGGTGCGGCGGCATGGACTCCAGCAGCTCACCGGTGAACCCGAACCGGCCCCCGCCGTCCGCCTGCTCCCACTCGAAGCGGTAGACGTCGCCGACCTTGGTCGCGACCTCGCACACGGGCATCGTCCAGCCGTCGGGCCCGAGCATCCAACGCTGCAGCAGGGCAGGGTCGTGGTGGGCGTCCCACACGAGCTGGAGCGGCCCACGGATGACGCGGCTGACCCGGACCTGCGTATCGCCGAGGAACTGCGCCTCGGCCGCGCGCCCGGCGGCGAAGGACGCGAGGTCGGCGACGACGGCGTCCATCTGCCCCATGGCGGCCGTCATGCCCTCCTGCATGCCCATCTCGACCAGCTTCTGCAGCTCGTCGAGGGAGCCGAACCGGGTGGTCGTGGTCACCCGCGCGCCGGCGTCGGTCTCGTCGAAGGTGCAGGTCATCCGCATGGTCGGCATCGCCGGGTCCGGTGCGCCGTCGGGACCGGCGAACCCGTCGATCACCTCGAAGGAGCGCTCCGGCTCGACGGCGACGAACTCCCAGTACCCGCCCGCACGCTCACCGCCCGGGCCGGTCATCCAGTAGCTCGACCGGCCGCCGGGCGCCATGTCGTGGCGGGCGAACGTGGCCGGCCACCCGGGCGGGCCCCAGAACTTCTCCAGCTGTCGGGGATCGGCGTAGGCGTCCCAGAGCCGGCGGACGGGCACCGGGAACTCGGCGACGATGGTCATCGTGAGGGCGTCGAGGTCCTTCTCGACGGAGCTGATGGGCATGGCTGCGCCTTCCTGAAGCGGATCACTCGTCGGTGAGGAGCGCGTCGAGCCGGTCGACCCGTCCGCGCCAGATCTGCTCGTACTGGTCCAGCAGGGTCTGCGCCCTGCGAAGGGTGTCGGGGTTCCCGCGCACGAATCTCTCGCGTCCCTGCCGGTGCTTGGTCACGAGGCCGGCCCCTTCCAGGACCGCGACGTGCTTCTGCACCGCCGCGAACGACATGTCGTAGGCGGCGGCGAGCTGCGTCACGCTCGCCTCCCCGCGGAGGGTGCGGCGGACGATGTCGCGCCGGGTCGCGTCGGCGAGCGCCCGGAAGATCCGGTCGATCTCGTCGTCGTCGAGCGCGAGCCGCTCGCTGCCACGTACAACCATTTGGTTGTACGTTAGGCGCGTCGCACCCCGCCGTCAAGTGCCTGCCGCACCTCGCGCCGGCGGCGCGCTCACTCGTTCGGCATGAGGATCCACAGGATCGGGTAGACCACGAGCGGGCTGCCCGGCAGGACGAACAGCAGCACGAGGAACAGCACCCGCGCGACCCACGGGTCCAGGCCGAACCGTCGGCCGAGGCCGGCGCAGACGCCGCCGAGAATCCGATCGTTCCTCGGGCGGACGAGGCCCTGGGAGCGGAGCGAGTCGTGCACGTTCATGGTGGTCCTTCCGGTCGGAGTGCTTCATCCACCACGGTGCCCGAACCTCCGGCTGCGCACATCGGGGATGACCCTTGCCCCGCCCCTGATTCAGACAGGGTGACCTCCGGGCTCCGACGCGGCCGGTAGCGTCGATCCGACACCGAGAGGGAGACCCATGCCGCTACGTTCCGTCCTGCTCTTCGCGATCGCCGCCCTCTTCGAGATCGGCGGTGCCTGGCTCGTCTGGCAGGGCGTGCGCGAGAACAGAGGCTGGATCTGGGTCGGCGCCGGAGCCATCGCGCTCGGCCTCTACGGGTTCGTGGCCACCCTCCAGCCGGAGGCGCACTTCGGCCGCATCCTCGCGGCCTACGGTGGCGTGTTCGTCGCCGGTTCGCTCGCCTGGGGCGTGCTGGTCGACGGCTTCCGCCCCGACCGCTGGGACGTCGTCGGCGCGCTCCTCTGCCTGGCCGGCGTCGCCGTCATCATGTACGCGCCCCGGCCGGCGTGAGAGCCCTCAGCCGACGGCCGCCCGCACGAGGGGCGTGATCTCACCGGCGAACCGCTCCAGCGACTCCTCGACCATGTGCCTAGGCATGCCGCCGAAGTCGATCTGGCCGAGGAAGCGGTCGACGCCGAGCAGCTCGTGCAGGTCGAGGATCTTCGCGGCCACATGCTCGGGCCCGCCCAGCATGAGCGAGCCGCCCCGCTCGGACAGGTCGTCCATCTGGCCGCGGCTGACGTCCCAGCCGCCCGCGCGTCCGGCCCCGGCGGAGAGGTGGCGGCGGTAGAACGGGTAGGCGTCCTCGCGGGCCGGCGCCGTGGCGGCCCCGACGTACAGCTGCGCGGCGAGGGCCACCCGGAGCGTCGCCGGGTCGTGGCCGGCCTGCTCGCCGGCGAGACGGTAGGTGTCGACCAGGCGCCGGGCGTTGTCGAGGGTGCCGCCCACGAAGCCCAGCATCATCGGCAGACCGAGGTCGCCCGCGCGCAGCGCGCTGGTCGGCGAGCCACCCACACCGACCCATACCGGGAGCCGGTCGGCCCAGGGGCGCGGGGGCACCTCGGCCTCCAGCAGGTCCGGCCGAGACGATCCCGCCCACGTGACGCGCTCCTGGTCCCGGCACCGCAGCAGGAGGTCGAGCTTCTCGGCGTAGACCTCGTCGAGCCGGTCCGGGTCCACCCCGAAGAGGCGGAGCGGCTCCGCGAAGGCGCTGCGCCCGGCGACGATCTCGCAGCGGCCCTGGCTCAGCAGGTCCAGCGTGGCGAAGTCCTGGTACACGCGCACCGGGTCCAGCGCGGTCAGCACGGTGGCCGTCGAGGCCAGGCGCACCCGCCCGGTCGCCTGCGCCACCGCCGCGAGCACCACGGCGGGTGACGAGACGGCGAAGTCGTGGCTGTGGTGCTCGCCGACACCGAAGACATCCAGCCCGAGCCGGTCGGCGAGCGTTCCGTAAGACACCACCTCGTCCAGCCGCTCGCCCGGCGTCGGACGGGGTCCGCCGTCGACGGCCGGGTGGATGTCGGCGAGGGAGAAGACACCGAGCTCCATGGACGGCTCCGTTCTCACTGCGGCCGGGGCCCCTGCCCCTCAGCCAGTATCGGAGCGTCCGGGCGCCCGTCCCTGGGTACCAAGGCCCTTGCCCGCGGCACTGCGTCAGCTCAGTCGATGATCTCCCGGACGACCCGCGCCGGGTTGCCCACGGCGACGACGTTCGCGGGCAGGTCCTTGGTGACGACGGCGCCCGCCCCGACCACCGTGTTCTCCCCGATGGTGACGCCCGGGCACACGATGACGCCGCCGCCGAGCCAGACGTTGTCCCCGATGGTGATCGGCTCCGCCGCCTCCCACTTCTCGCGCCGCGGGCCCGGCTCGACCGGGTGCGTCGGCGTGAGCAGCTGGACGTTCGGGCCGATCTGCACGTCGTCGCCGATGACGATCCGTGCCACGTCGAGCGCCACGAGCCCGAAGTTGGCGAAGGTCCGCGCCCCGACGCTGATCTGCCTGCCGTAGTCGACGTAGAACGGCGGACGGATCTCCGTGCCCTTGCCGACCGAGCCGAGCAGCTCCTCCAGCAGCCGACGGCGGAGCGGCCCCTGCCGCACGGAGGTCGCGTTGTAGGCGTCCATCAGGTCCAGGGCACGCTGGTTCTCCTCGGCCAGCACGGGGTCGTCGGCGATGTAGAGGTCTCCGGCGAGCATCCGCTCGCGCATGGTCCTGGTGTCTTCCGTCATAGCTGGCAACGTACCGGCGGGCGTCGGCGCACCGCGCGGCGGCCCGGTGACTCTCGCCGTCGTCGGCTCAGCTTCCCTCGAAGAACTCGAGCACACGCTCGAGGAAGGCTTCCGGCTTCTCCTCGGGGAGGTAGTAGCCGGTGCCGGGGATGTGCGCCCACGAGATCTCGTCGACGTGGTCCTCGTACCCGGCGAAGATCTCGGGGATCCCGCTGGGCTGGTGACCGACGTAGAGAACCTTTCCGTAGATGCCCAGAGTCGGCGTGCGGAGCCGGGCGCCGCGATAGTCGCCCGCGACGCTGCGACGCGCCTCGTCCACCGCGAGGCTGCGGTACAGCGCTGCGGTCCCGCGGGCACGAACCGGGTCACGGAGCCGGCCGAGGAACATGTCGAGATCCTGCTCCGACCAGACGTCGGGATCGGAGGTGTCGCCGGTCATCAGGTGACGCGGGAACCACTGCCCGCCTGCGCGCAGGAGCCAGGGCCCCAGCACCGGCGCGGCACTGAGGAACATGGGCCACACCTTCCACACGTACAGCAGCATCCGGGGCGACAGGTCCGGGAAGGGGTGCGGCGCCGCGACGGCCACGTACTTCCGTACCCGCTCGGGGTGGGCCAGGCACAGGCGGTAGCCCAGGATGCCGCCCAGGTCGTGCCCCACCAGGTGGAGCGTGTCCACCCCGAGCGCGTCGAGCAGGGCGACGACGTCGGCCAGGAGCTGGTCGGCCTCGTACCCGTCGGCCGGGGCGTCAGTCCACCCCGCTCCCCGGAGGTCGGGGCAGAGGACGCGATAGTGCGCGGCGAGACTGGGCAGCACCTTGCGCCACGACCACCAGTGCTGCGGGTAGCCGTGGAGCAGGAGGAGTGGGTCGCCGGCGCCCGCCTCGGCGACGTGCATGCGGAGCCCGGGCAGGTCGACGAAGCGGTGCTCCACGCCTTCCAGCTCCGGGAGCCCGGGGCCCTCCGGTCCGGTCCTGGCTGCGACGCCTCTCGGGCGCCTGGTGCGCTCCATAACGTGACGCTACTACTTGCGTAGTGCCGTGTCACTACTCCTATAGTTACCGACATGACCCCGACGAAAGCACGTGCCGTGGACGCTGCGGTCGAGCTCCTCAGCACCGAGGGGCTCCGGTCGCTGACCCACGCCCGCGTCGACCGGCAGGCCGGCCTGCCGAACGGGTCCACGTCCAACTACTTCCGCACCCGCAGGGCGCTCGTCACGGGCGTGGCCGAGCGCATCCTCGAGCTGGAGCAGGCGGAGGTCGGTGCCGCGTTCGCGCAGCCCGCCTCCGCCGCCGAGTTCGTCGACGGACTGTGCGACCTGTTCGACTACCTCAGCCGCACGCGACGCACCCAGACGACCGCCCGGCTCGTGCTGTTCATGGAAGCCAGCCACGACGTCGACCTCAGGGACGCGCTGTCCGCGGCCCGACGAGGCATGGTCAGCTCCGCCGTCGTCGCGATGGCGTCGCTCGGTGCGAGGGACCCCGAGGTGGCGGCGGCCGGCATCGCCGCCTGCTTCGAGGGCCTGCTTCTCCACAGCATCGCCCGGCACGACGACGCCGACCCACGGCCGGTCCTCGAGCTGGTCGTCCGAGGGGCGTTGGCCTGACGTCCGGCGCACCGGAGGGAACGCCCTCCGGAAAGCCTCACCACGCCGTCGGCACCGGTGGGACAGTGGCTCATGGCACGGCTCAACGACGCGGCCCGGCAGCTGATCGAGTCCGGGGCGCTCGGACATCTGGTGACCGTCAACGCCGACGGCTCGCCCCAGGTGAGCGTGGTGTGGGTCGGCGTCGAGGGTGACGAGCTGGTCACCGCCCACCTCATGGCCGGGCAGCGCAAGCTGGCCAACGTCCGGCGCGATCCGCGCGTGGCCCTGTCGTTCGAGGGCACTGCCACGAACCCGGTCGGGATGCGCGACCATCTCGTCGTCCACGGCCGGGCGCGGGTCGTCGAGGGCGGCGCCCCCAAGCTGCTCCACCGCCTCGCCCAGACGTACGTCGGCCCCGGGACGACGTTCCCGCCGATGCCGGACCCGCCGCCCGGGTTCGTCCTGCACGTCGCCGTGACGCGCGTCGGCGGGATGGGCCCCTGGTTCGACTGACGAGCTCTGTCGCACCCACGACGCCGCCATGCTCCCGCGCCGGCGACCGGGCGGGGACGCCGCCGACCGGGCGGGGACGACCGGGCGGGGACCGACCTCACCGCGCGGGTGGCCAGGGCGGTCCCGGCCGGTCTGTCAGATGCCGGCGGCGAGCTGGGAGTCGGTGTCGGCCAGCGCCTGGGCCGCGTTGACGAGGTACTGCGAGAGGTCCTGCAGCCCCTCGATCGTCGACTGCGCACCCGTGGTGAACTGCTGGTAGGACTCGTTGAACCGCACCGAGGCCTGGTCCGTGACGAACCCGGACTCCACCAGCCCCTGGATCTGCGCCTGCAACCGGTTCAGGTCCGCGACGATCTGGTCCTTGGCGGTGACCAGGTTGTTGGCCTCACGCTGCATCTCGTCATAGGAGACGTTGATGTTCGACATCTTGGCGTCACTCCCCCTCGTGGGATCGAGGACCCGCCGCCTGCCGGCGAGATCCGCTGGGACCATTCCTACCGGTCCGAAACCGCCCGTGTCCCCCACCAGCCATGGGGACAAGTCCCCCGGGGGACAACTCCCCGGGACGACAACTTCCGTGCGGCACCCCGCGCCGTGACCCGGCGTCAGTCCTCGCCGATGTCCTCGTTCCACAACGCGGGCTCCGCGGCGACGAAGTCGCGCATGAGCTCCACGCAGGCGGGGTCGTCGAGCACGACCACCTCCACCCCGCGGGAGCGCAGCAGTTCCTCCCCGCCGAGGAACGTGCGATTCTCGCCGATCACCACGCGGGGGATGCCGTAGAGCAGGATCGCGCCGGTGCACATGTCGCACGGGGAGAGCGTGGTGACCATGGTCGCGCGGGCGTAGACGCTCGCCGGCAGCCGCCCGGCGTTGGCGAGGCAGTCCGTCTCGCCGTGCAGGATCGGGCTGGCGTCCTGCACCCGGCGGTTGCGTCCGACGGCGAGCACCTCGCCGTCGACGACGAGCGCAGCCCCGATGGGGATGCCACCCTCCGCACGTCCCGCCCTGGCCTCCGCGAGCGCGACGGCGAGCGCCCCGCGATCCGTCCTCACGCCGTCGTCCGTCGCCATGGCCGTCATGGTGCCAGGTGGCCGGGCTGGTGTCCGACCTCACCACCGTCCGCCGTCCCGGACGGGCGTCGTCGGTGGAAGAATTCTTCGGTGCCCAACCCCTACCGCGAGATCCTCGGCCTGCCCGGGACTCTCGCGTTCTCGGCGGCGGGCCTGCTGGCCCGCTTCCCCGTCTCGATGGTGGGCATCGCCATCGTCCTGATGCTCTCGAGCATCACCGGCTCCTACGCCACCGCCGGCACGGTCTCGGCCACGTTCGTCATCGCGCAGGCCGTCTGCGCGCCGCAGCTCGCCCGGCTCGTGGACCGGTTCGGCCAGGCGCGGGTCATGACGCCGGCCGTCACCATCTCCGGTCTGGCGCTCGGGGGGCTCGTCGTCGCGGCCGTCACGGGCGCACCGCTGTGGACCGTCTACGCGTGCGCCGTCGTCTCGGGCGCGAGCGTCGGGTCGCTCGGCGCCCTGGTCCGCGCCCGCTGGACCCAGGCGGTGCGCACCCCGAAGGAGCTGCACCGGGCGTACTCGTGGGAGTCGGCGCTCGACGAGTCGACGTTCGTGCTCGGCCCCGTCATCGCCACGATCCTGGCCACCTCGGTGACCCCCTGGGCCGGCACCGCCGTGGCCGCCGTCGTCATCGTGGTGGGCGGCTACGCCTTCCTCGCCCAGCGCGGCACCGAGCCGCCCGCCCAGCCTCGTCTCGAGGGCGGCGCGCACCGCGGATCGGTCATGCGGTCCGGCGCCCTGGTGGGGATCGTCGTCGTCTTTCTCTTCGTGGGCGGCATCTTCGGCGCGACGGACGTCTCGATCGTCGCGTTCACCGCCGAGCACGGCCGCCCGAGCCTGGCCGGCGTGCTGCTCGGCATCTTCTCGCTCGGGTCCGTGGTGGCGGGCCTGCTCTACGGCGCCCACACCTGGACCGGCCCGGCCTGGCGCCGGTTCGTGGTCGGCGTCGCGGTCTTGGCGGCCGGCACCGGGCTGTTCCTGCTGGTGGGGAGCATCGCGGTCATGGCCGCGGTGATGTTCGTGACCGGCTTCGCGATCTCGCCGACGATCATCAACGGCAACTCGATGGTCCAGCACCTCGTGGCCCGCCAGCGCCTCACCGAGGGACTGACGTGGCTGAGCACGGGCATCAACGTCGGTGTCTCGGTCGGCTCGTCGGTGGCCGGGGTGCTCATCGACGGCCACGGCTCGACGGGCGGCTTCGTCATGGTGGCCGCGAGCGGCGGCGTCGCCGTGCTCACGGCCGTCGGCGTCGCCCCGCTGCTGCGGCGCCGCGACCAGGGCGACCCGGCGCACCTTCCCGGGCACTGAGCCGGCAAGAGGCGACTCCGCCGACTGGGAGCCCGCGAGCGGTGGAGCCTGCAGCGGCAGCCTTCCGAGCGGCCGAGAGCGTCAGTACAGCCGGTGCGTCGCGGGCCCCCGGAGTGTCCCTGGGGCCTCGTCGAACGCCGCAGCGAACCGGTAGAACGCGGCAGTCAGGTGCTCGTGCATCGCTGCGGCTGCGGCGCTCCCGTCGCAACTCTCCACTGCCGCCCAGATCCTGCGATGCTCCGCGATCGTGATGCTTCCATCGATGTCGGCAGCGTAGAGCCGGAAGGTGTGCAGGTGGCTGTGGGTCTGCTCGTAGGCCTCGCGGACGACCTCGTTGCTGAGCGCACGCAAGATGTAGCCGTGGAACCGGGTGTCGTGAAGGACCAGCTCACGCCGGATGTCTGTCTTGCCCGCGATGGACAGTTCGAACCTGTCGATCTCCTGCCCTATCACGCGTGCCGGGTTACCAAGCCTGTTCGTCGTCACTACCTCGACAGCCCACACATCGACGAGCAGGCGGAACTCGAACAGCTGCCGCAGTCGCTCCAGATCAAGCAGCGGGGTGGTCCGATAGCCCTTTCCTGGAACCTTGACGATGAGGTTGTCCCCCTCGAGCTGGCGGACCGCCTCACGCACCGGTGTCTGCGAGACGCCGAGGTCTCGCGCGAGTGCGTCGATGTTCACGCGTTCGCCCGGTTCGATCTCGTTCTCGAGGATCCGGGCTCGGAGCGCGTCGTACACGTCTTCGGTCGTGCGACGGATCCGCGGCACGTCGTCTGGCCTGGCGGTCACAGAGTGACCCCGGGCGGAGTTGCGATCATGGCTCAATTATTTCCCGGCCGAAGCCGCAGCCCCTGCATGCCGCCATCGACCGCCAGCGACGTCCCGGTGGTGGATCCGGAGAGTGGGGAAGCGAGGTAGGCGATGGCGGCCGCGACCTCCTGCGGCCTGACCAGGCGCCCGTGCGGCTGCCGAGCCTCCAGTGCCGCACGCTCCGCGACCGGGTCGGCGGCCCGCTCGAGCAGGCGGCCGACCCACGGGGTGTCCGCAGTGCCCGGGTTGACGCAGTTCACCCTGATGCCCTCGGGCAGGTGGTCCGCGGCCATGCTCAGCGTCAGCGAGAGGATGGCCCCCTTGGTCGCCCCGTAGAGAGCGCGGGCCGGCAGTCCTGCGGTAGCGGCGATCGAGCACGTGTTGACGATCGCCGCGGCCCTCGACAGCCGCAGGTGGGGCAGGGCCGCCCTGCTCACCCTGACGGTGCCGAGGAGGTTCACCTCGAGGACACGGCGCCACTCGTCGTCGTCGTTGTCCTCGACCGTCCCCTGTGCGCCGATGCCCGCGTTGTTGACGACGATGTCGATGCCACCGAGCTCGCGCACGACGTCGGCCACAGCGGCCCGGACAGACGCGTCGTCGGCGACGTCACAGCGCAGCGAGAGGTGGCCGGAGTGCCCTCCGTCGGGGTTGAGGTCGAGGATCGCGACCTTCGCCCCCCGCTCGCCGAGCAGATCGGCCGTGGCCGACCCGATGCCCGACGCACCCCCTGTCACGAGCGCAACCAGTCCGTCGAGGTCCTTGCTCATTCCGTTCTGCTCCTCTTCTCGGTCCCTCACGCCTGGACGAAAGCCTGTCGCTGTCTGCCCAGTCCCTCGATCTCGATCTCGACGACGTCGCCGTCACGCAGGTACGGGTACCGCCCGGACAGGGCAACACCCTCCGGGGTCCCTGTCAGCACCACGTCGCCCGGCTCGAGCACCATGTACTGGCTGAGGTGGTGGACGATGTGGCCGACGCCGAAGATCATGTCCGCCGTCGTCGAGTCCTGCCGGATCTCCCCGTTCACCCAGCTGCGCAGCCGCAGCCGGGAGGGGTCGACCTCGTCCGCGGGCACCAGCCAGGGGCCAAGCGGCGAGAAGCCGGGGGCGCACTTGCCCTTGGACCACTGCCCGCCGGAGTCGTCGAGCTGGAAAGTGCGCTCGGACAAGTCGTTCGCCGCGACATAACCGGCGACGTGGGCGAGCGCCTCCTCCCGGTCGGCGAGGTAGCTGGCCCGCCGGCCTATGACGACACCGAGCTCGACCTCCCAGTCGGTGCGCGTGCTGTTGCGGGGGATGCTGGCGACATCGTCCGGCCCCGCCAGCGTGTTCGGCGTCTTGAGGAAGACCACCGGGGACGATGGCGGCTCTGCCCCCGACTCTCGGGCGTGAGCGGCATAGTTCATCCCGATGCACACGATGGCGGACGGTCGTGCCACAGGGGGGCCCACCCGCAGGCCGTCGAGCTGGATCACCGGGAGCTCGCCGTCGGCCAGCGCCTGTCTCGTCCGACCGATGCCGTCAGTGGCCAGGAACGCGCCGTCGATGTCCGCCGTGAGCGCGGACAGGTCATAGGCCCGGCCCGGCCCGGCCCGGTCATCGTCGACGAGCACGGCCGGGGTCTCGGCGCCCGGGACACCGACCCTCAGGAGCTTCACGCGGCACCTCCGGCGGTGCCCGAAGCCGCCAGCGCGGTGTCGGCGGACCGGGCACGCACGTACGTCATCAGGGAACGCACCCCGAACCGCCACGGCGGCAGCGTCTCGGTGCGCGCAACCACGTTGGTCAGCGTCCCGAGGTGCGGGCTGCTGATCGACACGCGGTCGCCCGGCTTGTGCGTGAACCCCTGCCCGGGGGTGTCCCGGTCCTGAGTGGGAGCGAACAACGTGCCGGTATAGAGCACGAACCCGTCCGGGTACTGGTGGTGCGGGCCCGTGGCCGCCGCGACGAGCCGCTCGAAGGACCTGCTCAGGCGACCGACGTGGTTCTCGCCCTCAAGGAGGTAATCGTCCTCGCCCTCCACCCGAAGCCGGATCCGTTCGTCCCGGACGGTGTCGAGGGTGAAGGAGTCGTCGAAGAGTCGCACGAAGGGGCCCAGCGCGCTCGAGGCGTTGTTGTCCTTGGCCATGCCGAGCAGCAGGGCGCTGCGTCCCTCCACGTCCCTGAGGTTGACGTCGTTGCCAAGCGTGCAGCCCCGCACCCGTCCTGCGGAGTCGATGACGAGCACGAGCTCCGGCTCGGGATTGTTCCAGGCGGAGAACTCAGGGATGCCGACGTGTGCGCCGTACCCGACGGACGCGAGCACGGGCGCCTTGGTGAAGACCTCAGGGTCGGGCCCGAGCCCGACCTCGAGATACTGTGACCACAGCCCCTGGGCGAGCAAGACCTCCTTGGTGCGGCGCGCCTCGTCGGACCCCGGCTCGACGTCCCCGACCGCGCCGCCGATCGCGGCGGCGATCGCCGCCCGGACGCCCTCGGCCCGCGTGGGGTCGCCGGCGCAGCGTTCCTCGATGACCCGCTCGACCATGCTGTCGACGAACGTCACCCCGCACGCCTTGACGACCTGCAGGTCGACGGGAGCGAGAAGGCGGGCGTGCGAGAGGTCGCCGTCGTCAGGGGCTTCCATCAGGTCGGTCAGGCGCCAGCTTCGCGTACCGCGGGCGTCCCGGACCCTGGCCACGACGTCGTCGTGCTCGAGAAGCTCGGAAACGGTGGGCGCGACGTCGAACAGGTCGTGGAGCTCCTCCCCGCGCACCACCACCGGCCGCGGGCCCTGGGTCTCGGGATCCCACACCCGTCCGACGAGGACCGCCGCTGCGGCGTCCTGGGGCAGGATCTGCGTCGTTGTGCTCATCGTGGTCCTTGGGTTCGTTCGGCTGCCGCGCCGGCCCGGTCGCCGGCGTCGTGCTCTGTCCACCGGCCGTCCACCCGGCGCTGGATACGCCAAGGGTTGGCCTCCTGGAGCGCCGGGGGCAGCTGGGCGTCGGGGAACGACTGGTAGGCGACGGGGCGCATGAACCGCTGCACGGCCGCCGTGCCGACGGACGTCGTGCCGGGGGCGGTGGTCGCGGGGAAGGGACCGCCGTGGTGCTGGGCGTGGCTGACAGTCACCCCGGTCGGCCAGTCGTTCCAGATGACCCGCCCGGCGCGCTCCTCGATGACCTGGACGAGCTCGTCCGGCGCCTCGCCGGGCTGACCGTGCACCGTCGCGGTCAGCTGGCCGGGGAGAAGCTCGGCCAGCTCGGCGAGGTTGTCCTCGGAGCCGTAGGCCACGACGACGCTGGCCGGCCCGAACATCTCCTCCGCGAGGAGCTCGGGGCGTCGGCGCGCCTCTTCGGCCTTGACGGCGAGGACTGTGGGCGCCGGGGCGACCCCAGGCTCACCGGGGACGACCGTCTCGGCGCCGCCGGCGACGTGCTCGAGGGCGTGCTGGTAGCCCTCCGCCAGCCCCTCGGTCAGCATCGGGAAACGTGGTGCAGCGGCGACCGCTTGCTCCAGTGTCCTCCGCGCCCCGGCGTCGAGCTCCGGGACGAAGAGGAGACCCGGCTTGGTGCAGAACTGCCCCATGCCGAGGGTGAAGGAGGCGGCGAAGCCGGTGAGCACCTCCTCGCGACGCTCCGCCCAGGCGCGCTCGGTGACGAACGCGGGGTTCACGCTGCCCAGCTCCCCGTAGAAGGGGATGGGTTCCGGGCGTGCGACGGTGCGCTCGAGGAGGAGCCGGCCCACACGGGTCGAGCCGGTGAACCCGACGGCCTTGATCAGCGGGTGGTCCACCAGCGACTCGCCTGCGCTGCGGCCGGTCACGATCGCGAGGAGGCCGGCGGGTGCGGAGGCCTGCGTGAGCGCGGCGATAGCGATCTCGGCGGTGCGGCGGCCGAGCCGCTCGTGCGCCTCGTGCACCTTGTGGACGACGGCGCAGCCTGCGGCGAGCGCGGACGCCGTGTCCCCGCCGAGGACGCTGAAGGCGAACGGGAAGTTGGACGCACCGAACACGCCGACGGCACCGAGCGGGACGTTGACGCGGCGGATGTCGGGGCGCGGCCCCATGCCCCACGACGGGTCGGCGTGGTCGATCGTCGCGTCGAGGACCTGCCCGCTGCGCACCTCTTCGGCGAGGAGGCGCAGTTGGAAGGTGGTCCTGAGCAGCTCGGTCCTGAGGCGCCCCTCAGGCAGGTGCGTCTCCTCCCCGGCGAGCTGAACGAGCTCGTCCCCGTGGGCGTCGAGCGCGAGCGCGACGGCCTCGAGCCACCCGGCACGCTCCGTGGGAGGGGCGCCGCGGGCAGCCTCGTAGGCACCGTGCGCCCCGCGCACGGCCTCGCCGAGCTGGACGGTGGTGGTCAACGTGGTCAACTCTGCCGACCCGCCATCTCGTTGACGGCGGCGCGGTCGCCGACCTCGAGCCACCCGCCGCCGCGGGGGTACTCCCAGCGCTCGAGGGACTCCTCGTGCATCTGCGCCCCCGTGCCGGGGCGGGACGGGGCGACGTAACGTCCCGCCTCTAGCGCGGCCGGCTCGACGAAGTGCTCGTGGAGGTGGTCGACGAACTCGACGGCGCGGTCCTCCTGCGAGCCGCTCACCGCGGCGTAGTCGAAGAAGGAGAAGTGCTGGACGAGCTCGCACAGGCCGACCCCGCCGGCGTGCGGGCACACCGGGACGCCGAACTTGGCCGCGAGCAGGATGTTCGCGATGTTCTCGTTGATGCCCGCGACCCGGGTGGCGTCGATCTGCATGACGTCGATCGCCTCCGCCTGGAGCAGCTGCTTGAACACGATCCGGTTGGCGACGGCCTCGCCGGTCGCCACCTTGACCGGGGCGATGCCGCGGCGGATCGCTGCGTGCCCGAGCACGTCGTCGGTGCTGGTGGGCTCCTCGATCCACCAGGGGGCGTAGTCGGCAAGCTCGCGGACCCAGTCGATCGCCTCCTGGACCTCCCAGCGCTGGTTCGCGTCGATGGCGATACGCACATGCTCACCCACCGCCTCGCGGGCGAGGCGCATGCGGCGGCGGTCGTCGTCCAGGTCGCCACCCACCTTCAGCTTGATCATGCCGAAGCCTGCCTCGACCGCCGCCTTGCTCAGCCGGACGAGCTTCTCGTCGCTGTACCCGAGCCATCCCGGGGTGGTGGTGTAGGCCGGGTAGCCGGTCCGACGGAGCTCGGCGACCCGCTCCGCCTTGCCCGGCTGGGCCCGGCGGAGAATCTCGAGGGCCTCCTCGGGCGTGAGGGCGTTACGGATATGGGTGAAGTCGACGACGCTGACGAGCTCCTCGGGCGACATCTCGCTGAGCATCAGCCACAGCGGCTTGCCCTCACGCCGGGCACGCAGGTCCCACAGCGCGTTGACGAGCGCTCCGCACGCCATGTGGGACACGCCCTTCTCGGGCCCGAGCCAGCGCAGCTGGGAGTCGTGGACGAGGAGTCTCGACGCGGCCCCCAGGTCGTGGATCAGCTCGTCGGTCTCACGACCCACGAGGAGGCGCCCGTAGCTCTCGATCGCGGCGACGACGATCTCGTTGCCCCGGCCGCAGGTGAAGACCATCCCGTGGCCGGTCTCGCCGTCGGAGGTTGTGACGGTGACGTAGGCGGCCGAGTAGTCGGGGTCGACGTTGACCGCGTCAGATCCGTCCAGCTCCAGCGAGGTCGGGAAGCGAATGTCGCGGACATGGACCGATTCGATACGTGACATCAGAGCACTCTCTCGATTGATCTAGAGGAAGCCGAGCAGGCCAGGGAGCCAGAGGCTGAAGGCGGGGATGAAGGTCACGAGCAGCAGCACCGCGACCATCGGGACGAAGAACGGCAGGACACCCCTGATCACGTCGGCCACGGGCATCTTGGTGACGCTCGAGAGCACGAACAGCACCAGTCCCACCGGCGGCGTCAGAAGCCCGATGAGCAGGTTGAAGATGACGATGGCGGCGAAGTGCATGGGATGGATGCCGAAGGTCTCGGCCACGGGCGAGAGCACGGGGACGATGATGAGGATGGCGGCCGTCGGCTCGAGCAGGCACCCGACGACGAACAGGAAGAGGTTCACCAGGATGAGGAACATCACCGGGTCGTTGGTGAGCCCGAGCATGAAGTCGGCGGCCAGCTGAGGTGCCCGCTCCCGGGCAAGCACCCAACCGAAGAGGGCGGCCGCCGCGACGATCAGCAGGACTGAGCCTGCCGTCTCGACCGTCTGGAGAAGCACGTCGTAGAGCTTGCGCCAGGTCATCTCTCGGTACGCGAGCGCGAGGATGAAGATGTACAGCACCCCGGCTGCCGAGGCCTCCGTGGGGGTGGCCACGCCGCCGAGGATGCCGCCGAGGATCACGACGGCGGCCCCGACCGCAGGCAGGGATGCCAGCGCGGCTCGGCCGCGGGCCCCCCACCCCACCTTGTACTCGCGGAGGTGGTCCTTCTTGCGGGTCTGCCACCACACCATGGCCGCCAGCGCGGTCACGAGCAGCAGCGCCGGCACAATCCCGACGATGAAGAGCGCCCCGACGGACAGCCCTGCCGTGACGGCGTAGATGATGGCCGGGATGCTCGGCGGGATCATCGGGGCGATCAGCGAGGAGGCGCCGGTGATACCCACGCTGAAGCCCGCCGGGTATCCCCGCTTGATCATCTGGGGCACCTGGACGCGCCCCATCGCTGCCGCGTCCGCGATGGCGGCACCGCTCATCCACGAGAAGCCGAAGCTGGTCGCGATGTTGACGTATCCGAGGCTGCCGCGGATGTGACCGAGGAAAGCTATGGCGGCGCTGTAGACGCGGTCGGTGATGCCCGAGACGTTCGCGAGGTTCCCCAGCAGGATGAACATCGGCACGGCGAGCATCGGGAAGTTGTTGACCCCGGACAGTGTCTGCTGGACACCGATGCCGAGCGAGGCGGTGGGATCGGTGACCACGTAGACCAGGGCGGGCACCAGGAGCGCGAACGCCACGGGCACGCGCAGGAACAGCAGCACCAGGAGGCCAATAAGCATGATGAGGAGCGTCATCGGTCAGAAACCTTCCTTCTCGATGTTCTCCATGGCTCCCGGCACTTCTTCCGGGTGACGCAGGTTGACGAAGAGGTTGGCGAGGCCATGGAGGAAGATCAGACCGAACCCGACGACCCCGGCGGTGTACACCACCGACATCGGCAGCCGCGTGGCTGGCGCGAGAAGGTCAGCGGCGTCCGCCGCGATGCTGACGCCGGCGATCGCCATCGCCGCGGACGCGACTAGCACCACGAGCGTGGCGAACGTGTCGACCACGACGGCGCCTCGCTTGCTCAGCCGGGCGACAAGCAGGTCGACGGAGATGTGCAGCCGGCGGGACATCACGTACCCGGCGCCCAGGAAGGTGAGCCAGACCAGCAGGAACCTCGCCAGCTCCTCCGTCCAGCTGAGCGGGCTCGAGAACGCGTACCTCGTCACCACCTGCAGCATGATCACCACGAACGTCCCGACGAGGATTCCGGTGGTCAGGTATCGCTCCAGGTTGACTATCGCCCGGTAGACGCGGCTGCGCCGCTCCAGGTAGTCAGGGCTGTCGGCCGGCTCGTGGACGGCGTCCGCCGGTTCGGGCGCCGCGGGTGGCGTGCCGCCCCCGGTCACCGTTCGCCCTGGATCTCGAGGTAGAGGTCACCCCACGGCACCTGGCCCGGCAGCTGCTCGCTGACCTGCTCGGCGAAGGCCTCCCGGTCGACGTCCTCGTTGACCGTGATGGTGCCGTCCTGCTTCCACTGGTCGACGGTCTCCTTCTCCTGCGTCTCGATGCACTCACGAGTGGCGTCGGCGCCCGCCTGCATCGCCTCGTCGAACCGCGTCCGCTGGTCCTCGGTGAGGGAGTCGAGAATCCCGTCGTGGGTAAGGACGTGCACCGCCTGCACCATGTGTCCGGTGAGGTTGATGTAGTCCTGGACCTCGAAGAACTTCGAGGACTCGATGGTCGGGACGGGGTTCTCCTGCGCGTCGAGCGTGCCCTGCTGGAGGGCCGTGTAGACCTCGTCGAGGGCCATCGGGGTGGCGGTGCCGCCCATGGCGCCGATGTTCTTGAGGTACAGCGGCGCGTCAGGGGTACGTAGCTTGACGCCCTGGAGGTCCTCCGGGGAGCTGATCGGGGTGTTGGAGGTCACGTGCCGGGTGCCGTAGTACCAGGTCGACATGACCTTGATCCCGGATTTTTCGTAGAGCTTGTCGTGGATGTCAGCGATGACGTCGCCCTGGACCGTCTCTGCGAAGTGGTCGACATCCTTGAAGAGGTACGCGCCGTCGAGCACCGCCGCGTCCTCGTACCAGACGCCGAGGAAGGATGGCCCGGCCACCGCGATGTCGAGGCCACCGCTGGCGATCTGCTCCAGCGACTCTGCCTCGCTGCCGAGCTGCGCCGAGGGATAGCTCTCGATGTTGATGCCGCTGCCCGCCAGTGACTCCTGGATGGCAGCGACACCACACGTCTCCACAGGGTGCTGCGCGTCATAGACGTGCGCGAATCGGAAAATGACGTCGTCGGCGCCGCCCGTTGCGGCGACGTCACCGGTGTCCACCTTCTCCCCGCTGACGCAGGCGGCGAGGACTGCGGCAAGGGTGAGCCCGAGGCCGCCTGCGAGTGCGGTGCGGCGGGCGGTTCCCGAGGTGCGTCGAATGGCCATGACTGGTTCTCCCTTGAACGTCGTGGAGCTGGACTAGTGGTTCAGGTCGGGTCGGACGGTGGTCGGGGGGCGGGCAGGGTGAGCCCGAGGGACTGGGCGAGCTCGTCGAGCAGTTCGACGGTGGTCGGCGCCAGCGGGACGTGGCCCTCGTGACGTGCGGCGGTGGCCCGCTCGGCGTCGCCGGGCGCGAGAGCCGACTGGCCGGGCCCGGCGGAGCCACGTATGCGCTGCTGCAGGTGCGCCACCCGACGCTCGGTGTGGTCCCGCCCCGTGAAGGCGGCAGTGTCGAGTGCGAGGACGAGGTGCCCGGTGTTCATCCGGGACGACCGGTTCACCCAGATGTCCTCCGTCTCGAAGGCGAACGCCGCTTCGGTCAGCGACGCCGACAGCGCCTCCAGGAGGACCGCCAGTCCCGAGCCCTTGACGCCACCGAAAGGCAGGAGCGCACCGGCCAGCGCGGCGGCCGGGTCGACAGTGGGACGGCCGTCCTTGTCGACGGCCCAGCCGGCCGGGATCTCCGTGCCCTCGTTCCGGGCGGCGACGACCTTCCCGTAAGCGCCGTTGCTGGTGGCCATGTCGAGGGTGAGCGGCACCGCACCGACGCTCGGCGCCGCCACGGTGAGCGGGTTGGTCCCCAAGAGCTTCTGCGAGCCGCCGAACGGAGTGACCGTCGGGCCGGTGGTCGACGTGACGATGCCGATCATGCCCTCAGCCACGAGCCGGTCTGACCAGTACGCCCCGGCCCCGTAGTGGGTGCTGTTCTGAACGGCAACGGCCCCCACGCCACTCTGACTGGCCAGGGCCGCGACACGGTCGACGGCGGCCGACATCGCCACCTGCCCGAGGGCGCCGTCGGCATCCAGGACGGCGACCGCAGCCGACCCCGCGGACCAGGTGAGAGTGGGTGTGGCGTTGATGCCGCCAGCGCGGATCGCCTCGATGTACAGCGGGAGGCGTAGCAGCCCGTGCGAGCTGATCCCGCGTGAATCGGCCGCCACGAGCGATCTGCTGGTCAGCTGCGCGTGCGCCTGAGGCACACCGACCGCCGCGAGCGCCGCGGAACCGAAGCCAATGAGGTCGGCCGGCGCAAAGTCGACGGAGCGCATGACACCTCCTCGTGTCCTATAGGAATTGGCGCAAGCGTATACGGCATCCGAAGAATCCGGCAAGACCCGACGCAAAGGACTTTCTGCCCGCCGTCCGACCGTGCTTCGACCCCTCAACCTGCGGCCCAACCCGTCCCGGGGGAGGATCGGGAGCGTCCGCCACCCCAAGAAGGAGGCTGCCGTGGCCCGCTCCGTCGCCGAGTTCCTCGTCAACCAGCTCGTCGCCGCCGGCGTCGAACGGATCTACGGCATCGTCGGGGACTCGCTCAACCCCGTGGTCGACGCCGTCCGCCGCACCCCGGGGATCGACTGGGTCCACGTGCGCCACGAGGAGGCGGCGGCGTTCGCCGCGGCGGCCGAGGCCGAGGTCACCGGCAAGCTGACGGCCTGTGCAGGCTCCTGCGGGCCCGGCAACCTCCACCTCATCAACGGGCTGTACGACGCCAACCGCTCCCGCGTGCCCGTGGTGGCGATCGCCTCGCACATCCCGAGCGCGCAGATCGGCACGAAGTTCTTCCAGGAGACCCACCCGGACCGGCTGTTCACCGAGGCGTCGGTGTTCTCCGAGATGATCTCCACGTCCAGGCAGGTCCCACGCGTGACGCGCACCGCCATCCAGCACGCGCTCACCGCCCCGGGGGTCGCCGTGCTCACCCTGCCGGGCGACGTCGCGGACGAGGAGGTGCCCGACGACGACGCCCCCATCCTCATCCCCGGCGCCTGCCCCGCCCGCGTGGTCCCGAATCTCCAGGACGTCAGGGCGCTGGCCGAGGCGATCAACCGGTCGAGGAAGGTGACCCTGTTCGTCGGGGCCGGCGCCCGCGACGCCCGCACGGAGGTCCTCGAGCTCGCCGACCTCGCCGCCGCTCCGGTGGGGCACTCGCTGCGCGGCAAGGAGATCATCCAGTACGACAACCCCTTCGACGTCGGCATGTCCGGCCTCCTCGGCTACGGCGCCTGCCAGAGCGCGATGGACGACGCCGACCTGCTGGTCCTCGTGGGCACCGACTTCCCGTACGACTCGTTCCTGCCGGCAGACGTGCCCACCGCCCAGATCGACATCGACGCCTCGCACCTGGGCCGGCGCACCCGGCTGGACCTGCCCGTCCACGGCGACGTCGGGGAGACGCTGCGCCTGCTCAACCCGATGATCCGGCGCAAGACGGACCGCAAGTTCGTCCGGCAGATGACGAAGAAGCACGCCGACCTCATGGGCAAGGTGGTCGGCGCCTACACGCGCAACGTCGAGAAGACGCGGCCGATCCACCCCGAGTACGCCGCCGTCGTCCTGGACGAGGCCGCCGCGGAGGACGCCGTCTTCACCGTCGACACCGGCATGAACAACGTGTGGGCCGCCCGGTACATCACGCCGAACGGCCGGCGGCGCGTGATCGGTTCCTTCCTCCACGGCTCGATGGCCAACGCCCTGCCGCACGCGATCGGCGCGGCGATGGCGGAGCCGTCCCGGCAGGTGGTGGCGCTCGCCGGCGACGGAGGCCTGTCCATGCTCCTCGGCGAGCTCATCACGGTGCGCAACTACGACCTGCCGGTCAAGGTCGTGGTCTTCAACAACGACACGCTCGGCATGGTCAAGCTGGAGATGCTGGTGGAGGGGCTGCCCTCGTACGGCACCGACTCCCCTGCGGTCGACTACCGCAAGGTCGCGCTCGCGCTGGGCATCCCGGCGGTCCGGGTGGAGGACCCGAAGGACCTGCGCAAGGCGTTGCGCGACGGGCTGCGCCGCCCCGGGCCGGCCCTCGTCGAGGTCATCACCGACCCCAACGCACTGTCGATCCCGCCGTCCATCACCTCCGGCATGATCCGTGGCTTCGCGACGGCGATGACCAAGCAGATCCTCGGCGGCGGCATGGGCGAGGTCATGTCGATGGCCCGGTCGAACCTGCGCAACGTCCCCCGCCCCTGACCCCTCCTCCCCCGCGAGTCGTCAACTCCTCCGCGAGTGGTCAACTCCTCCGCGAGGTCACGTCCTCGCACCCTTCCGGAAGACGTGACGTCTCAAGGAGAAGATGACATCTCGCCGCAGGGTGGGCGGGCGGAATATCGGTCGGCCGTCCGGGCATTGAGCCAGGTATGACGGACTACGGGCACGACCTCATCTTCGGGTCGTTCATCACCCCCACCAGCGCGGCACCCCAGCGCCCGGTCGCGCTGGCACAGGCGTCGGAGGCGGCCGGGCTGGACCTCGTCACCTTCCAGGACCACCCGTACCAGCCCGCGTTCCTGGACACCTGGACGCTGCTCAGCTATGCGGCGGCACGCACGGAACGCATCCACCTCTCGGCCAACGTCGTCAACCTGCCGCTGCGCCCGCCCGCCGTCCTCGCCCGCGCCGCCGCCAGCCTCGACCTCCTCAGCGGCGGCCGCCTCGAGCTCGCGCTGGGCGCAGGCTCGTTCTGGGACGCCGTCGAGGCCATGGGCGGCAGGCGGCTCAGCGCCGGGCAGGCCGTCGACGCCACCAGCGAGGCGATCGACGTCATCCGCGGCATCTGGGACACCAGCACCCGCGAGCGCCTCGTCGTGAACGGCACCTACCACCGGCTCGACGGCGCCAAGCGCGGCCCCGCCCCGGCCCACGACATCCCCATCTGGCTCGGTGCGCTGAAGCCACGGATGCTCCGCCTCATCGGTCGCAAGGCCGACGGGTGGCTCCCCTCGCTGCCCTACCTGAGGTCGCTGACCGCCCTCGCCGACGGCAACGCCACCATCGACGAGGCGGCCGCGAAGGCCGGCCGCGACCCGCGGGCCGTGCGCCGGCTGCTCAACGTCGGCGGCCAGTTCACCACCCAGGAGTCCGACCGGCTCCTCGTCGGCCCGCCGCGGCAGTGGGCCGAGCAGCTCGCGGCCCTCACCCTGCAGCACGGCGTCTCCGGCTACATCCTCATGGGCGACGACGAGGGCACCCTCGCGCTGCTCGGCCAGGAGGTCGCGCCCGCGGTCCGCGAGCTGGTGGCGGCCGAGCGCGGCGGTCCAGGCACCCCGCCCGGCGCGGTCGCGGCCGCGACGGCGGGCCCGAAGGCATGAGGAGACCCGTGGACTACGGTCACCCCCTCCAGCTCGGCATCTTCATCACCCCGAGCAACGACGATCCGCAGGCGCCCGTCGAGCTCGCCCGCCTGAGCGAGGACCTCGGCTACGACCTCGTCACGTTCCAGGACCACCCCTACCAGCCGCGGTTCCACGACACGTGGACGCTGCTGAGCTGGGTGGCGGCCCGCACGGAGCGCATCCATCTCGCCCCGAACGTCCTCAACGTCCCGGTGCGGCCGCCCGCCGTCGTCGCCCGCGCCGCGGCCAGCCTGGACCTGATGACCGGCGGCCGCGTCACCCTGGCGCTCGGCGCCGGACACTTCTGGGACGCGATGGAGGCCATGGGGACGGGCCGCCTGACACCCGGCGAGTCGGTCGACGCGCTCGCCGAGGCCGTCGAGGTCGTGCGCGCGATCTGGTCCGCGCCGGCGCCGCTCCACGTGCCCGGCGAGCACCACCGCCTCGACGGCGCCCAGGGCGGACCCGCACCCGCGCACGACATCCCCGTCTGGATCGGCGGCGGCCGGCCGCGCATGCTCCGTCTCGTCGGCACGAGCGCCGACGGCTGGGTGGTGCCGGGCGGGGTCTCCGGCCTGCCGTCCCTCCGCGCGGGGAACGCCCGGATCGACGACGCCGCAGCCACGGCCGGCCGCGACCCGCGGGAGATCCGCCGCATCGTCAACGTCGCCGGCCGGTTCACCGACGCCCCTGGCGGTGGGTTCCTGACCGGGCCGGCCGCGCAGTGGGTCGAGGACCTCCTGCCCCTGGTGGTCGAGGACGGCGTCGGCACGATCGTCCTCGCCACCGACGACCCGGAGACGATGCGCCGCTTCGCGGGCGACGTCGCCCCCGCCCTGCGGGAGGCCGTCACCCGCGAGCGCGCCGGCCGCGGGGTGGCCGAGGGCACCGTCCGGCCGGCCCGCGTACGCGCCCGCCGCCGCGAGCTCATCGCCTACGACCAGCTCCCCGCGCCCCTCGCCGAGCGCGCGGTCGAGCCCGGCGACGCGCTCTACCCCGCCGTCCGCTCGAACTACATGCGCGGCGGGTCCCCCGGGCTCGTGCTGCGGCCCCGCGACGCCGGCGAGGTCGCCGCGGCCGTCACGTTCGCACGCACGCAGCCCGTGCCGCTGTCCGTGCGCAGCGCCGGCCACGGCATCTCGGGCCGCTCCACCAACGACGGCGGCATCGTCGTCGACGTCTCCGCGCTGAGCACGATCGAGGTCCTCGACGAGGCGACCCGCCGCGTGCGGATCGGCCCCGGCGCGCGCTGGGGCGAGGTCGCCGCCGCGCTGCACCCGTACGGCTGGGCGCTCACCTCCGGCGACTACGGCGGCGTCGGCGTCGGCGGGCTGGCCACCACCGGCGGCATCGGCTTCCTGGGGCGCGACCACGGCCTCACGATCGACCACCTGCGCGCCGTCGAGCTGGTGCTGGCCGACGGCACGCACGTGCGCGCGGACGAGACCGAGCACGCGGACCTGTTCTGGGCCGTGCGTGGCGCGGGGTTCAACTTCGGCGTCGTCACGGCCTTCGAGTTCGAGGCCGACGAGGTGGGCGACATCGGCTTCGCCCAGCTCGTCCTCGACGCCACCGACACCGCCGGCTTCCTGCAGCGCTGGGGCGCCGCCGTCGAGGCCGCGCCGCGCGACACGACGAGCTTCCTCATCATGGGCCGCCCGCGCGAGGGGCAGGTGGTCGCCCAGCTCATGACCGCCGTGAACTCCGACGACCCCGCCACGGTCCTCGCCCGCCTCCGCCCCCTCGCGGAGCTCGGTCCGCTGCTGGGCCAGTCGGCCCAGATCGTCCCCTACCCGGCCGTGGTCAGCCTGCCCGACGCCGCCCACCAGGCCCAGGGCGAGCCGGTCACCCGGTCCGGGCTGCTCGAGCACCTCACGCCCGAGTTCGCCGCTGACGCGAAACGGCTCGTCAGGAGCGGGGAGACGTTCTTCTTCCAGATCCGGGCCATGGGCGGGGCGATCTCCGACGTCGACCCTGGCGCGACCGCGTTCGCCCACCGCTCGGCGAACTTCTCCGTGGTCGCCTTCGGCGCCTCCCGCACCCGGCTGGACCGGATCTGGGACTCGATGCAGCACCACTTCACGGGCATCTACCCCAGCTTCGAGACCGACCCGCGGCCCGAGCGGCTGCTCGACGCCTACCCGGCACCGACGCTGGAGCGGCTGCGCGCGCTCAAGCGGCGCTACGACCCCGACAACGTCTTCCGGGACAACTTCAACGTGGCTCCGCAGCCGGTACCCGTGACGCAGGGATAGCCGGACGTCCGCCGTCGTCGCGCCGCCGTCGTCGCCCTCCACTCATGGGCTGCGCCGTCGTCCGCGGCCCCGTCCAGGGGCGGCGAGCGTGGGGCGTGTCACTCCGGCAACAGACGGCAAGGACTCAGCCCCGGCCGGTCACGGGTGGCACGGTGTTGAGGTACCTGCCCGACGCCCGACCACGGAGACATCGTGACCACTGACCAACGGAAGCACCTGGTACTCATGGGCGTCGCCGGGTCCGGCAAGACGACGATCGCCGAGGAGCTCGTGGAGCGGCTGGGGTGGGTCAGCGCCGAGGCCGACGAGTTCCACCCGCAGGCCAACATCGACAAGATGGCCTCCGGCACTCCCCTGACGGACGAGGACCGCTGGCCGTGGCTCGCGTCGATCCGCAGCTGGCTGGACGAGCAGTCGGCGGCCGGGCGCAAGGCCGTCGTGACGTGCTCGGCGCTCAAGCGCGTCTACCGGGACGTCCTCGAGGGCGAGAACCACGACGTCTGCTTCGTCCACCTGGGCGGCCCCAAGGACCTCATCGCCGGGCGGATGGCGCACCGCAAGGGGCACTTCATGCCCACCTCGCTCCTGGACTCCCAGTTCGAGACGCTCGAGCCGCTGGCCGAGGACGAGCCGGGCATCGCCGTCGACATCTCCGGCACGCCGGACGAGATCACCGCCGACATCATCGAGCGGCTCGAGCTCACCGCGTAGCGGCGCCGTCGCCTCACCCCCTCCACCGCGCTGCACCGCGTTCCGTGCACGGCTCGATGCACGTCGGGCCCGTGCGCCGTTTCTCTCCGCGAGCCGTCCGGCGCGTCGTGCCCTAGGGTCTCGGTCACATGCAGGGTCACAGGCCCGACCGGACAGGGATGTCCCGGCAGGGTCGACGACGACCGAGAGGGCAGCCGGTTTCCTGACGGCGGGCGACCGGCCCGGCACGGACGGAGACCGTCATGGAGATCGAAGGCTGGACCCAGACCCTCGGAGCCGGGGCGCTCCTCGGCATCGCGGCGGCGGCCATCGCACTCATCCTGGTGCTGGTCATCGTCTTCAAGATGCACGCGTTCCTCACGCTGATCCTGGTCTCGCTGCTCACCGCGTTCGCGACGGGCATCCCCGCCGACCAGATCGTGCCGACGCTGGTGACCAGCTTCGGGAACACGTTGGGTTCTGTCGCCCTGCTCATCGGGCTGGGCGCCATGCTGGGCAAGATGGTCGAGCACAGCGGCGGGGCACGGGTGCTGGCCGAGAAGATGGTGTCGGTCTTCGGCGAGAGACGGGCCCCGTTCGGCCTGGGCCTGGCCTCGCTGATCATGGGCTTCCCGATCTTCTTCGACGCCGGCCTGGTCGTCATGCTGCCGATCATCTTCGCCGTGGCCCGCCGGCTCGGGAACAACGTCCTGCTCTACGGCATGCCGGCCGCGGCCGCGTTCTCGGTCATGCACGTCTTCGTGCCCCCGCACCCCGGCCCGGTGGCGGCCACCGAGCTCTACGGCGCGAACCTGGGCATCGTGCTGCTCACCGGCGTCATCATGGCCTTCCCGCTCTGGTACGTCAGCGGTTACCTCTGGGGCACCTACGTCGGCCGCCGGTACGTCCTGCCAGTGCCGGCCCTCTTCGGCAGCGTCGACGACGACGTCCAGGAGAACCCGCCGAGCGTCGGCACCGTCATCGCGATCCTGCTGCTTCCGCTGGTGCTGATCTTCATGAACACCGGCCTGGACTTCCTCGGCAGCGCCGGCGTCGTCGACGACACGCAGACCTGGGTCCACGTCCTCTCCGCGATCGGCTCCGCCCCCGTGGCGCTCCTGATCTCCGTGCTCGTGGCGATCTTCGTGCTCGGCAACCGGCGCGGCGAGCACGGCACCGCACTCGAGAAGATCGTGGACTCGGCGCTGGGTCCCGTCTGCTCCGTCATCCTCATCACCGGCGCCGGCGGCATGTTCGGCGGGGTGCTCCGCACGTCCGGCATCGGCGACGCCCTGTCCACCTCGCTCGGCAACCTCGGGCTGCCGATCATCGTCGCCGCCTACATCATCGCCGTGGTGCTGCGCGTCGCCCAGGGCTCGGCGACCGTCGCGCTCGTGACCGCGGCCGGTCTCATGGCGCCGGCCGTGACGGCCGGCAACTTCAGCAGCCTGCAGATCGTGGCCATCACCCTGGCCACCGCGGCGGGATCGGTCTTCGCCAGCCACGTCAACGACTCCGGCTTCTGGCTGGTCGGCCGCCTCATGGGCATGGACGTCAAGACCACCCTGAAGACGTGGACGGTGCAGCAGACGCTGGAGTCGGTCCTGGGGTTCGCCCTGTGCCTCGTCATCTTCTGGATCGGGTGACGCAGCCGGCCGCGCGGCACGTCACTCCGGGGCGTCGCTGACCTCACCCGGGGCGTCGCCGGGCCTGGCCTGTTCCGCGGCATCACCTCTGCCGGCGGTGCTTCGCGACGGCGCCACGTCGCGCCGACCCGGGTCGTCCAGCTCGAGCCACACCTCGGCCACCACGGCCCGCGAGGCCGCCTCCGCGGCCTCCTCCTGCCCGGCCGCCACCGCCCGGGCGACGGCCTCGTGGTCGTCCAGCGAGTGCGGCGCGGGCCAGGCCGGGGTGAGGCCGACGCGTGTGCGCCCGATGAGGACCTCCGCGATGGTGCGCTGCAGCCCGAGGAACATCTCGTTGCCGCTCAGCCGGATGAGCAGCAGGTGGAAGTCGACGTCCGCCTGCAGGTACTCCTCCGTGTCCCCCAGGCCCTGCTCGCCGAGCTCGCGCAGCCGTCGTGCCAGCCGGACCAGCTCGGGCCCCTGCCCCGCGCCTCGCGCCTGCGCGGCGAGCCTGGCCGCCGTCGGCTCCACCGCATGACGCAGCTGAGTCAGGCTGCGCAGCTGCGCGTCCCGTCCCGGGCCGGCGAGGCGCCAGCCGATGACCCGCGGGTCGAGGACCGTCCAGGTGCTGACGTCCTGGACGACGACGCCGACACGGCGCCGGGGCTCCACCATGCCGAGTGACTCCAGCACGCGCACCGCCTCGCGGACGACCGTCCTGGAGACGCCGAAGCGCGCCTCGAGCCGCGCGAGCGTGAGGACCGTTCCCGCCGGGTGAACGCCCGCAGCGATCTCCCGACCTAGCCGGTCGAGCAGGTCGCTGTGCAGCACCGGTGCTGCCGCCATGCCGCCTCCGGGTGGTTTGGCAAAGGTGTGATCTTTCTGTAAGGGTACCGGACAGTCCCCGTGCCGATACCCCTCCTTCCGCGCGGGCGCATACCTATCGATGGAGACTTTCATGGAAGATTGGACTCAGACCCTGGGAGCAGGCCCGCTCCTGGGGATCGCCGCGGGTGCGATCGCGCTGATCCTGATCCTGGTCATCAGGTTCAAGATGCACGCGTTCCTCGTACTCATCCTCGTGAGCTTGCTCACCGCGTTCGCCACGGGCATCCCCACCAACGCCATCGTGGACACGATGGTGTCCAGCTTCGGCGGGACCCTCGGCTCCGTGGCCCTGCTCGTCGGGCTCGGCGCCATGCTCGGCAAGCTCGTCGAGCACAGCGGCGGCGCGAAGGTGCTGGCCGACAAGCTGGTCGACGTCTTCGGCGAGAAGCGGGCGCCGTTCGCACTCGGCATCGCGTCGTTGATCATGGGCTTCCCCATCTTCTTCGACGCCGGCCTCGTGGTCATGCTGCCGATCATCTTCGCCGTCGCCCGCCGCCTCGGGAACAACGTGCTGCTTTTCGGCATCCCGGCGGCCGCCGCCTTCTCGGTCATGCACGTGTTCACGCCGCCGCACCCCGGACCGGTGACCGCCACCGAGCTCTACGGCGCCAACCTCGGCCTCGTGCTGCTCGTCGGCATCATCATCGCCTTCCCGCTCTGGTACGTCTCCGGCTACCTGTGGGGCCTTCGCGTGGGCAAGAAGTACGTCCTGCCCATCCCCGGCTTCTTCGGCGAGATCGACGCCGACCAGCCCAAGAACCTGCCCAGGGTCGGCACCGTCGTCGCGATGCTGCTGCTGCCGCTCGGGCTGATCTTCCTCAACACCGGGCTGGACTTCCTCCGGTCCCTGGGCGTCGTCTCCGCGGACGCCACCTGGTTCCAGGTGCTGTCCGCCCTCGGCGAGTCGCCCGTGGCGCTGCTGATCTCCGTGCTGGTGGCCACCTGGGTGCTCGGCACGCGACGCGGCGAGCACGGCACGGCGCTGGAGAAAGTTCTCGACTCCTCCCTCGGGCCGGTCTGCTCCGTCATCCTCATCACGGGTGCCGGTGGCATGTTCGGCGGCATCCTTCGCGCCTCGGGCATCGGCGACGCCCTGTCCGACTCGCTCGACGCGATCGGCCTGCCGGTCATCTTCGCGGCCTACGTGATCGCCGTCGTCATGCGCGTGGCGCAGGGTTCGGCCACGGTCGCGCTGGTCACTGCGGCGGGTCTCATGGCTCCGGCGGTCGCCGCGGGCGACTACAGCGCCATGCAGGTCGTCGCCATCACCATCGCGACCGCTGCCGGCTCCGTCTTCGCCGGGCACGTCAACGACTCGGGCTTCTGGCTGGTCGGCCGCCTCATGGGCATGGACGTCAAGACCACCCTGAAGACCTGGACCGTGCAGCAGACCATCGAGTCGGTGCTGGGCTTCCTCCTGGCGCTGCTGGTCTTCGCGATCTTCTAGTCGCCACGTCCCGCGGCGCACGCGCCCTGGGACCACGACCACCACAGGGACGGTCGCCGGGCACACGCCCGGCGACCGTCCTCGTCTTTCACGCCCCGACCGCCCGCTACGCCTGGCTCCACTACTCGCGACCGCCAGCCCCTCACGCCCTCCGCCTGCTCCGCTACCCGCGACCGCCGCAACCCTCACGTGCTACGCCTGCCCCGTCACGGCTACGCCAGCGACCCGGCCACCAGGCAGCCGCCCACCGCGGGTCGAATCGCCGAGCGCGGGTGGAGAACCATGCGTGGTCGGCGCGAAAGGGCGCGGTCGGCGCGAAAGGGCGCGCTCGGCGCAAAGGCGCGCGGTCGGCGTAAAGGGGCGCGGTCGGCGCGAAAGGGCGCAGCCGGCGCAAAGAGCGCGGTCGGCACCAAAGCGCGCGGTCGGCACCAGAGAGCGCGGCGCACGCGGATTGCCAAAGGTATGATCTTTGTGCGAGCCTGTGAACTGAGGCACGGAAGAGTCAGGCATGACGTCACGGACGACGGCGCCCCCGCTGGCACCCGCCGACCAGGTCCCGCCCGGACCGACGCCGCCCGGCGCGCACGAGCCACCACACTCCCCGGATCGGCAAGGAAGAACGATGGTCAACTCCCTCTTCGACATCACCGGCAAGCTGGCGTTCGTCACCGGCTCCTCCCGCGGGCTCGGCAACGCCCTCGCCGTCGGCCTGGCCCAGGCGGGCGCCCGGGTCGTGCTGCACGGCCGCGACGCGGACGCCCTGAAGAAGGCGCAGGAGCACATCACGGCCATCACCGGCACGCCGACGCCGGCCGTCTCCTTCGACGTCACCGACCAGGCCGCCGTCCGCGACGGCGTCGCCGCGCTGGTCGCCGAGCACGGCGTCCCGGACGTCCTCGTCAACAACGCCGGCATCCAGCGCCGCGCCCCGTTCAACGACTTCGACGCGGACGACTGGGACGACATCGTCGCCGCGAACCTCTCCAGCGCCTTCTACGTCTCGCAGCAGGTCACGCGCGGCATGGCCGAGCGCGGCTCCGGCAAGGTCATCAACATCGGGTCCGTGCAGTCGATGCTCGCCCGCCAGACCATCGCGCCCTACTCGGCCACCAAGGGCGGCGTCGTCATGCTGACCAAGGGCATGGCCGCCGACCTCGCCCGCTTCAACATCCAGGTCAACGCCATCTCCCCCGGGTACTTCGCCACCGAGATGAACAAGGCGCTGGTCGAGGACGAGGCGTTCAACAGCTGGGTGATCAACCGAACCCCCGCCCAGCGCTGGGGCAGGTTCGAGGAGCTCGTCGGCACGCTGGTCTACCTGGCCTCGGACGCCTCGAGCTTCGTCTCCGGCCAGAACATCTTCGTCGACGGCGGCATGACCTCGGTCGTCTGACCCGACCCGTCCCGCCCGCACCGTCCCCCAGACACCGAGACACCCGAGAGAAGCGACATGAGAGCGATCGTCATCCACGGCAAGCAGGACCTGCGCGAGGAGGAGGTCCCGACCCCCGAGCCCGGCGAGGGGCAGGTGCGCCTGCGCATGGCGTTCGGCGGCATCTGCGGCTCCGACCTGCACTACTACTACGAGGGCGCCAACGGCGCGTTCGTGGTCCGCGAGCCGCTGGTGCCCGGCCACGAGGTCTCGGGCACCGTCGACCTCGACCCCTCGGGCGAGCTCGCCCCCGGCACCCCGGTCACCGTGCACCCGGCCACCTTCGGCACCCCCGAGCCCGGCCTGGAGAACCACCGCCACCTGTGGCCGAACGGCGCCTACCTCGGCAGCGCGTCCACCTGGCCGCACACCCAGGGCGGGATGAGCGAGTACCTCCTCGTCACCAAGGACATGGTGCGGGTGCTGCCGGACAGCCTGCCGCTGCGCCGCGCGGCCCTGGCCGAGCCCCTCGCCGTCGGCCTGCACGGCATCAAGCTCGCCGGCGGCGTCGAGGGCAGGACGGTCCTCGTCTCCGGCTCCGGCCCCATCGGGCTGCTCGCCGCTGCCGGCGCGCTCGCGAAGGGCGCCGCCGAGGTCGTCGCCACCGACGTCCTGCCCGGTCCGCTCGAGCGTGCCCGCGCGCTCGGCGTCCACCGGACCATCCAGGTCACCGAGGAGGAGATCCCGGAGTCCGCCTTCGACGTTGTCCTCGAGTGCTCCGGCGCCCCCGCGGCCATCAACGCCGCGATCGTGGCCACGCGCCGGGCCGGCACCTACGTCCAGGTCGGCATGGTCCCCAACGAGCCGAAGGGCATCAACCTCGCGCCCCTGATCTCCAAGGAGGTCACGCTCCACGGGTCCTTCCGCTTCAACGACGAGATCGACGAGGCCGTGCGGATGCTCGACGCCACCCCCGGCATCGAGGACGTCATCACCCACGAGCTCCCCGCCGACCGGGCCGTCGAGGCCTTCGCCGCCGCCAAGGACTCCCAGTCCTCCGGCAAGGTCGTCGTCTCCCTGTGGCAGGACGCATGAGGATCGTCATCACCGACTGCGACCACGCCTCGGTGGACATCGAGCGGGCCGTGGCCGGCGAGGCGGGGGCCGAGCTGGTCGTCGCCCAGGGCATCTCGCCCGCCGAGGTCATCGCGAACGCCGAGGGCGCCGACGGGCTCGTCGTCCAGTACGCGCAGATCACCGCCGCGGTGATGGACGCCCTGCCGAACCTGAAGGCGGTCGGCCGCTACGGCGTCGGGGTCGACACCGTCGACGTCGAGGCCGCCACGGCCCGCGGCGTCGCGGTGTGCAACGTGCCCGACTACGGCACCGAGGCGGTCTCGGACCACGCGATCGCCCTCGCCCTCGCCGTGAGCCGCGGGCTCGTGGCGCTGGACCGCGGCACCCGCGCCGGGCGCCCGAACCTGGCCGAGGTGAACCCCATCTTCCAGGTCCGCGGCCGCACGTTCGGCGTCCTCGGTTTCGGCGCGATCGGGCGGGCCACGGCCCGCAAGGCCGCCGGCGTCGGGTACGAGGTGGTCGTCCACGACACCGCCGTGGAGCCCGGCACCCTGACCGAGGAGGGCTACGAGGCCGTGTCGCTGGAGGAGCTGCTGCGCCGCTCCCAGGTGCTCTCGGTCCACGTGCCGCTCGTCCCGGCCACCCACCACCTCCTGGACGCCACCAGGCTCGCCCTCCTCCCGGAGCACGCGGTCGTCGTCAACACCTCCCGCGGCGGGGTCGTCGACACCGACGCGCTGGTCGACGCCCTGCGGTCCGGCCACCTGCTGGGGGCGGGCCTGGACGTCTTCGAGACCGAGCCGCTGCCCGCCGACCACCCGCTCACCGAGCTCGACCGCGTGGTGCTCACGCCGCACGCAGGCTTCTACACCGAGGAGTCCTACGCGGAGCTGAAGCGGCGCACGATCCAGAACGTGGTGGACGTCGTCGCCGGGCGACGTCCGCGGAACATCCTCAACCCGTCCGTCCTCGGAGGGACCCGATGACCGACGACGTCCTCGGCCCGGGGCAGGTTCCCGCCGACCACGCCGCGCTGCTGGGCCGGCTCGCCGGCCTGCGGCTGCTGCCCGTCGTCGTCCTGGAGGACGCCGCCGCCGCGGTGCCGCTGGCGTCCGCGCTGGTCGCGGGCGGCCTGCCGGTCGCGGAGGTGACCTTCCGGACCCCCGCGGCGGCGGACGCGATCCGCGCGATGGCCGACTCCGGCCTCACGGACCCCGACGGCGCCGGCCTCCTGGTCGGGGCCGGCACCGTCGTCACGCCGGGCCAGGTGGACGACGCCGTGGCCGCCGGGGCACGGTTCGTCGTCTCCCCCGGCCTGAGCCGCGCCGTCGTCGAGCGCTGCGCGGAGCACGGGGTGCTGGTGCTGCCCGGCACGGCGACGGCTACGGAGGTCCAGGCGGCCCTGACCATGGGGCTGCGCGCGGTGAAGTTCTTCCCCGCCGCGACCTCCGGCGGCCCCGCCGCCATCAGGGCCCTCGCCGCCCCGTTCCCGCAGATGCGGTTCGTCCCCACCGGGGGCATCACCGCGGCGGACGTCGGCGAGTACCTGGCCCTGCCCGCCGTCCTGGCGGCCGGCGGGTCCTGGATGGTGCCGGCCTCCGCCGTCGCCGCCGGGAACTTCGCCGAGGTCGAGCGGCTCACCGCGGCCGCGGTGGCGGCCACCCGGACGGCGGCGTCATGACGACGGCGCAGCCGGCCACGACGGACGCGACGCCCCTTCCCGAGGTGCTCTGCATCGGCGAGACGATGGCGATGGTGACCTCGGCCGACGCGGGCCCGGTCGCGACGGCGGAGACCTTCACGATCTCCCCGGGCGGGGCCGAGTCGAACCTGGCCCAGCACCTCGCCGAGCTCGGCGTGCCGACGGCGTGGGTCTCCGCGCTCGGGGACGACCCCCTCGGCGACCGGGTGCTCGCGGCGATCGAATCCTCCGGCGTCGACACCCGGTGGGTGGTCCGCGACCCGTGCGCGAACACCGGCGTGTACGTGAAGGACCCGGGCGCGAAGGTCTACTACTACCGCAGGGGTTCCGCGGCCTCCCGGCTCGGGCCCATGCACGTGTCCGGGTGGCCGGTGGCGACGGCCCGCTGGGTGCACGTCTCCGGGATCACCCCGGCCCTGTCCGAGACGTGCCGCGCACTGCTCCCGACGGTGCTGGACGCCGCCCGGGACGCCGGTGCCGGGGTGTCCTTCGACGTCAACTACCGGCCCGCGCTGTGGTCGACGGCAGAGGCCGCCGAGGTGCTCCGCCCGCTCGCGGACCGCTCCGACGTCGTCCTGGTCGGCCGCGACGAGGCCGAGACGCTCTGGGGCACGCCCACCGCCGAGGAGATCGCGGCGCTCTTCCCGAACGCGGGCCGCGTCGTCGTCAAGGACGGCGCCGTCGAGGCCGTCGAGCTCGACCGCACGGACGGGACCGAGGTGGTCACCCGGGTCCCCGCCCGGGCCGTGGACGTGGTGGAGCCGGTGGGCGCCGGCGACGCGTTCGGCGGCGGCTACCTCGCGGCGCTGCTGCGCGGGGACGGCGCCGAGGGCCGCCTGGCGCTGGGCCACTCCCTCGCCGCCTGGGTGCTCGGCTCACCGGCCGACTACCGCTCCGGCCACGGCCCGCACGTGCACCTTTAGAGCGGCGGGTCCGCGCCACGCCCGGCTTGCGCGACTGCCCATGGAGTGGACAGCTGACGATCGGGTGACGAACTCATGGTGGTATGCCTCACACTGTTACCACCTGCGCGACCTCCGGAGGCCGAGATGACCGCTCGAACCATACGCGCCGCAGCCCTGGCGGCCGGTGCCGCCCTCTTCCTCGCCGCCTGCGGCGGTGGCGGTGGCGGCAGCGAGACCCCGGCGGGCGGTGGCACCGGCGCCACCGGCGCCGCCGCGAGCTTCGACCTCGTCAAGGAAGGCACCCTCACCGCCTGCTCCGAGGTGCCGTACCCGCCGTTCGAGGTCGAGGACCCCAGCAAGCCCAGCGGCTACGGCGGCTTCGACATCGACCTGCTGCAGGCGATCGCCGACAACCTCGGGCTCAAGCTCGCCGTCGCCGACGTCAGCTTCGACGCGCTGCAGTCCGGCACCACCCTCGTGGCCGGCCAGTGCGACGTCGGCGCCTCCGCCATCACGATCACGGACAAGCGCAAGGCCAACCTCGACTTCACGGACCCGTACTACGACTCCCTCCAGTCGCTGCTCGTCCCGGCCGACTCGGACATCAAGAGCATCGACGACCTCGCGGGCAAGAACGTGGCGGTCCAGCAGGGCACCACGGGCCAGGCCTACGCCACCGAGCACGCCCCGGAGGCGAACCTCTCCGCCTTCCCCGGCGACGGCGAGATGTGGCCCGCGCTGCAGGCCGGCCAGGTCGACGCGATCCTGCAGGACCTGCCCGTCAACGTCGAGCACGCGAAGGCGGACAAGAACTACGTCATCGTCCAGGAGTTCGACACCGGCGAGCAGTACGGGTACGCCCTCGCCAAGGGCAAGAACCCCGAGCTGCTCAAGGCGATCAACACCCAGCTGAAGGACCTGCGCGACAACGGCACCTACCAGAAGATCTACGACTCCTA
Organism: Georgenia soli; assembly: GCF_002563695.1. Taxonomy (NCBI): domain Bacteria; kingdom Bacillati; phylum Actinomycetota; class Actinomycetes; order Allobogoriellales; family Allobogoriellaceae; genus Georgenia; species Georgenia soli. The sequence continues at coordinate 1,805,937 of NZ_PDJI01000004.1, forward strand.
CTTCGCCGCCAGCGGCTCCTGACCCCCATGCGCAGGACCACGCGTCAGCGCCTGTACCGGGGCGTCAACTACGCGATCTTCGCCGCGGTGGTGGTGATCGTCGTCGTCGCCACGGACTGGGAGCGCATCACCAACCAGTTCTTCCGCATCGACATCGCGCGGGAGCAGCTGCCCCAGATCATCACGATCGCCCTGAAGAACACCGTGCTGTTCACCGTGATCTCCTTCGTCGGCGGCGTGGTGCTGGGCGTGGTGATGGCGCTGCTGAAGCTCTCCTCGGTGGGGCCGTACCGGTGGTTCGCGACCGCCTACATCGAGCTCTTCCGCGGCGTGCCGGCCCTGCTGACGATCTTCGCGATGGCGTACATGCTCCCCATCGCGCTCGGGCTCCGGGTGCCGGGCGGGCAGGTCGGCGCCGGCCTGGTCGGTCTCATCCTGGTGGCGTCCGCGTACATGGCGGAGGTGATCCGCTCGGGCATCCAGGCCGTGCCCAAGGGCCAGACGGAGGCGGCGCGCTCGCTGGGGATGTCTCCGGCCCGGACGATGTTCTGGGTGGTGCTCCCGCAGGGTTTCCGCATCGTCATCCCGCCGATGACCAACGAGTTCGTGCTCCTGCTCAAGGACACCTCGCTGCTGTTCATCGCCGGGTCGACCGTGCTCACGAAGGAGCTGACCACCTTCGCGCGCGACGGCCTGACGACGTACGCGAACGGCACCCCGCTGATCATGGCGGCGATGCTCTACCTCCTCGTCACCATCCCGTTGACCCGGCTGGTCGCGTGGCTCGAGCGAAAGATGGCGAAGACCCGATGAACGACGCCGCCCGCACCACGACGGCGCCCGGTGCCCCCGCGATCGAGATCCGGAAGCTGCGCAAGAGCTTCGGCGACAACGAGGTCCTGAAGGGCATCGACCTGACCGTCCGGCACGGGGAGGTGGTCTGCGTCGTCGGCCCGTCCGGGTCCGGCAAGTCCACGCTCCTGCGCTCGGTGAACATGCTCGAGACCCCCTCGGGCGGGGAGATCCTCATCGAGGGGGTCGATGTCCTCGACCCCGACGTGGACATCGACCGCGTCCGGACCCGGATCGGCATGGTGTTCCAGCAGTTCAACCTCTTCCCGCACATGACCGTGATGCGCAACCTCACGATCGCCCAGGAGCGGGTGCTGCGCCGCTCCCGCACGGAGGCGCAGAAGGTCGCGCGCGACATGCTCGAGAGGGTCGGTCTCGCCGAGAAGGCGGACGCCCACCCCGGTCACCTCTCCGGCGGCCAGCAGCAGCGCGTGGCCATCGCGCGGTCGCTGTGCATGAACCCGGACATGATGCTGTTCGACGAGCCCACCTCTGCCCTCGACCCCGAGCTCGTCGGTGAGGTGCTGGAGGTCATGCGGCGGCTCGCCTCCACGGGCATGACGATGATGGTCGTCACCCACGAGATGGGGTTCGCGCGGGAGGTCGGCGACCGCCTGATCTTCATGGACGACGGCGTCATCGTCGAGGAGGGCGTCCCCGCCGAGATCCTCGCGAACCCGCAGCACGGGCGCACGCAGGCGTTCCTCTCGAAGGTCCTCTGAGGCCCGACTTATTGGGGGGCGCGAGACGTCAACTCCTCCCCGATCTGTCAACTCCTCCACGATCTGTCAACTCCTCCCCGAGAGGTCAACTCCTCCCCGAGAGGTCAAGTCCTCCCCGAGAGGTCAACTCCTCCCCGAGAGGTCAACTCCTCCTCGAGGTGTCACGAACTCCTCGAGCGATCGCCGGAGGCGTTCGCCAACTCCCTCACGAACTGAGCGGCCGCCCGTGGGGAAACCTCTGAGGAGAAGAAGACTTCTCACGGAGAAGTTGACGCCTCACGGAGAAGTTGACGTCTCACCGGGCTGGCGGGGGGCTCACCGGGCGGGGGCGAAGCGGAGACGGAAGTCGGCCTCGAGCTCCTCGAGCGACCGCCCCGACGTCTCCGGGATCATCCGCCGTGCGAAGACGATGGCACCGACGTTGACGACGGCGAAGGCCAGGAACGTCGTCGCCCCGCCGACCGCCGCCACGAGGACGGGGAAGGCGAAAGAGATGGCGGCGTTGACGCACCAGTGCAGGAAGACAGCGACCCCCATGCCGAGACCGCGCAGCTGCAGCGGGAACACCTCGGACAGCATCACCCAGGTGACCGGGGACAGCGCGGCCTGCTGGAACAGCAGGAACACCAGCATGAACGCCAGCACCGCGTAGCTGGCACCGACCGGCGGCACCCCGTCCGCGGTGAGCGCCGGCTCGACGGCGAGTGCGAACACCCCGCTGAGGGCGAGGAGCGCGACGAGGATGCCGGCCTGGCCCACGAGCAGCATGGTCCGGCGCGGCAGCCGCCGCACGATGCGCAGCCCGATCAGCGCGCCGACGACGGAGACGACGCCGTTCGCGATGGTCGCCGTCAGGGCTGCGTCGGTGGCGAGGCCCGTGAGCTCCAGCAGGAGCGGCGCGTAGTACATGATCGTGTTGACGCCGCTGACCTGCTGGATCACGGCGATGCCGATCCCGACCACCAGCAGGCGGCGCACCCACGGCAGGCGGAGCTCGCGCCACCCGTACCGTTCCCGGCCCTCCTCCGCGCGGGTCACCGCGACGATCTCCATCAGCTCGCCGAGGCTGTCGTGCCCGGCCGGCCGCGAGCGCCGCAGGGTGGTCAGCGCCTCGCCGTACCGGGCCCGGGCGGCGTACCAGCGGGACGTCTCGGGCACGAAGTGCACGCCGATCCACAGGGCCACCGCGGGCACGGACGCGGCGGCGAGCATGTAGCGCCAGGTGTGCGGGCTGTCCACGGTGTTCGCCAGCACGGCGTTCGTCGTGTACGCCAGCAGCTGGCCGGTGACGATCATCAGCTGGTCGACCGCCACGTACGTGCCGCGCTTCTCCTTCGGCGCGAGCTCGGCGAGGAACACCGGGACCGTGGACGACGCCCCGCCGACGGCGAGCCCCAGCACCACCCGCGCCACCACCATGGCGGTCAGCCCGGGGGCCAGGGCCGTGCCCAGGGCACCCACGAGGAAGACGACGGCGAGACCCAGGACGGTCCGCCGTCGTCCGTGCCGGTCCGCGAGCCGACCGGCGAGCAGAGCGCCGAGGGCGGCGCCGACGAGGAGGGAGGAGGTGACCAGGCCCTCCGCCTGGACGGTGAGGTCCAGGCCGCCCTGGTCGGCGGGGCGGGTCATGTAGGGCAGGGCGCCGGCGATGACGCCGGTGTCGTACCCGAAGAGCAGACCGCCGATCGTGATCGCGAAGGCCGTGAGCCGCATCCGGAGCGGCCGGACGGGGGCGTCCGCCTCCGGGAGGGCGGCGAGCCGGTCGCGGGTGGTCGCGGACGTCGGCGCGCTCAATGGGCACCGCCGAGGTTGAGGATCACCACACCGGCGACGATGAGCCCGATGCCGGCCACCTTGGTCAGTGTCAGCGGCTCCCCGAGGAAGGCCGCACCGACCGCGGCGACCGCGGCGGTGCCGAGCCCGGACCACATCGCGTAGGCCACGGAGACGGGGACGGACTTCACGGTCTGGGCGAGGAAGAGGAAGGCGACGCCGTAGCAGCCGAGCGTCGCGACGGTCGGCCACAGGCGCGTGAACCCCTCGGTGAACTTGATCAGCGAGGTGCCGACGACCTCTGCCGCGATGGCGAGGAAAAGGAGGAGGTAGGCCAAGGCGGCAGCCTTTCTGGGGTGAGAGGGTCCCGGTCATTCGAACCGGCCTGCGCCGGTCGCCGCAACTTCCGGGGCGCGGCAGCGGCTTTCCGGCCGTCTCCGCCTGCTCACCGGGTGCGGTGGGTCACAACTACGGACACACTGTGCCCACCAGACCCGCACCGTCGGGTCGTGACGAGAGGAGCCGGCATGGGGATCGGTGGAGGAATCTTCCTCATCGTGATCGGGGCGATCCTGGCCTTCGCGGTGTCCGACGTGATCGAGGGCGTCGACCTGTCGATGATCGGGTACATCTGCATGGGTGCGGGAGTGATCGCGCTCGTGATCGCGCTGATCATGCACAGCCAGCGCACGAACACCACCCACACCGAGCGCGTCGAGCGCCGGGACGAGCGCCACATCCACGGTGACGGCGTCTGACCTCAGCGGCTCCTCCGCAGCTGGCACACGTGCAGCCGGCGACCTCCGGGTCGCCGGCTGCAACGCGTAGGAGAGCCCGCGCAGTCTGTTGCTGCACCAGCAGGGCCGCGTCGCCGTCGCCGCGCCCTCCGGCTAGCGTGTGACTCATGGGACTGTCCCGCATCGCCGCCTCCGTCGAGGACGTCATCAACCGCCGCAGCGTCGTCTACCTGAAGAACCGGGGCTGGCGCCCGCGCACGATCGGGCTGATCGGCTACGGCTCCGTCCAGAGCCTGCACGTGCTCGGGCGCGTGATCATGGCCGACCCGGAGACGGCGGAGGACCCGGACGCGCTCGAGGAGGTGGCGCCGGTCGGGCCGATCAACGTGGCGGCCGAGGCCCAGCGCGGGTGGCGGTCCTTCTTCACCGCCCAGGTGGGCTTCCTGCCCGTGACGGTGCACGCCAACGGCCAGTCCATCCAGAGCATGACGGACCGCGGCGGCTACATCGACGTGATGGTGCGCGACCACGGGCTCGAGCCCGGCTGGCACGAGGTGACCATCGAGGCCAAGGCCGCCGAGCCGGTGAGGGCCAGGGTGCTGGTCGTCGACCCGAGCGTGCGCGCCGGCATCGTCTCCGACATCGACGACACGATCATGGTCACGATGCTGCCGCGCGCCCTCATCGCCGCGTGGAACACGTTCGTGCGCCACACCTCCACCCGCAAGCCCGTGCCAGGCATGGCGGAGCTGTACAAGGATCTCCTCGCCAAGCACCCGAACGCGCCGATCTTCTACCTCTCCACCGGCGCGTGGAACACGGTGCCGACGCTGCGGCGGTTCATGCACCAGCACGGCTACCCCGAGGGGCCGATGCTCATGACCGACTGGGGGCCGACGCCGACGGGCTTCTTCCGCTCCGGCATCGAGCACAAGCGCACCCAGCTGCGGAACCTGCTGATCACGTTCCCGGAGATCAACTGGCTGCTCGTCGGCGACGACGGTCAGCACGACCCGATGATCTACGACGAGCTGGCCCGGGAGCACCCGCGGCACGTCGCCGCCATCGCGATCCGGCAGCTCTCCCCGGCCGAGCAGGTGCTGGCGCACGGCACGCCCGAGGCCATTGAGGAACCGCCCGCCCTGCGCAACGCCACCGCCGAGCACGGGGTGCCGACCGTGCAGGGCCGCGACGGTCACGCCCTGGCCACCGTGCTGCCCGAGGTGGTCGCGGAGCGGGACGAGGCGCTGGTGGCGCTCGGCGACTGAGCGCTGCCACGCCCTCAAGGCCGCCCCGACCGCCGTCGCCAGGCTGCGCCTCTGACGAGATGGCCGTTCTGGTCAGAAATCGCCTCTGAACTCGCCAGAACGACAACCTCGTCGTCGGGAATGAGGACTGCGAGGCCATGCCGGGCCGGGCCCAGCCGCGTCGGGCCACCGACCGACGTCGGACGTCACGCCGGCGAGACCACCCGCGTGCCGGGCAGCGCGACGCCCCGCGCCGCGAGAAAGGCGATCGGGTCCACCGGGGTGCCGTTGACGCGCACCTCGAAGTGCAGGTGCGGCCCGGTGGAGTTGCCGGACGAGCCCACCCGCGCGATCTGCTGCCCGGCGGTGACCGTGTCCCCCACCCGCACGAGGATGCCGTTCGGCCAGGGGTGGACGTACCGGGTCTGCACCCCGCCGCCGTGGTCGACCGCCACCATGTACCCGGAGTTCCCGCCCGAGGACGGCCCCGCGATGACGACGACGCCGTCGGCCGCCGCGTAGATCGGGTGCCCGTCCACGGCGGCCAGGTCGGCCCCCGCGTGCAGGGTGCGGACCCCGCTGATGGGGTGCACCCGGTACCCGAACGCCGAGGTGTACCGGACGTTGCCGAGGATCGGGGAGGTCCAGCCCTCGGCGGTGACCGCGCCGGCACTGAGGGCGCTGCACGGGCTGGGCCCGGCCGCGGCGGCGATCGCGTCGAGGTTCTCCCCGGCCAGCGCGTCCACGACCGTCACCGCGTCCCGCCAGTACTTCTCGTAGTGGTACGGGTCCGCGTTGCCCTGCACGCGGTGCGCCACGATGGTCGGCGGCTGCGTGGTGCGGTCCGTGAGCGTGGCGAGCCTGCGGAAGAACATCGTCGCCGAGGCGGTGGGGTCCATGCGCTGCTCGAGGGTGCCCCAGGCACCGTTGTCCCGCTGCTGGAACAGGCCGCGCGAGTCCGGCCCCGCCTCGTCGCCGTGGTCGAGCACCTCCAGCCCGGACTCCCCCATCGCGGTCATGACCCCGATGGTCTGGTCGCGCACGGACAGCCCGAGGTCCGCGCCGGCGTTGATGATCGCGGCGGCGTTCGCCAGCTGCACGCCGCTGTAGCCGTTCACCTCTGCGTCTGGCTCCCCGGCGAGCGCGACCCGCACCCCCGGGCCGTCCACGTTGCACGTGTCCAGCCGGTCCTCGGCGTCGATGAGCAGGACGAGCGTCAGCGCACCGCCGACGACCGAGGCGAGCACGAGGACCAGCGCGATCACAAGGCGGCGCACGTCAGGCCTGCCCCTCGGGCGGCACGATCCGCTCCACCAGCCACGGCGTCGGGCCGTCCTGGCGCGAGAGCAGCACCTGCACCGTGCCCGCGTCGGTGCCGACGTCCACGCGGGCGAGGTAGACGCTCGGCTCCTCGACCACCTTCGGCTCGCCCGTCACCTTGCGCGCGACGATCGAGGCCGGCTGCAGCCACTGGTAGTCCTGCCGCGCCGTCGGCGTGAGGTACACGGACAGCTCGTCGAACCACCGGGCCGCCGGGAGGTCGGGTCGGGCCCACGCCCGCACGGCGTCCTGGGCCACCCGGCGCGCCTGCGCCCGGGACGCGTCGTCCCACACCGGGGCCGGCGCCGCGGTGACCGGCGCGTCCGGCTCGTCCATCGGCTCGCCCGTGGGGGTGGGCGGCACCGGGACGGACGACGGCGAGGGCGCCCCGCTCGTCGCCGTCGGCCCGGGCCGCGGCTCGGGCGAGGGCCCAGGTCCGGGGCCCGTGCACGCGGCCAGCACGCAGCCCAGCACCAGTGCTGCGGCCCCGCGCCGGACCGCACCGGCAGGACCTGCGCGCATGAGACCTCCGTCCCGGCTCCACGGCGCCCGACGGGCGCGGGGCTCGCACACCCTGTATTGGTGGTGTCAACTAGGTCACCATGATCACGTAGGGACTGCATGATGGTGGTCCGATCAGGACCGTCCTCGGACGCAAACCCCCGAAGGGGCGCTCAGATGGGCAACCATCCACGGCTGAAGAGCCGCGACGACGTCGTCGCCGGCGACCGCTTCCTCGTGCCCACCGGCCCGGCGACGCCGCAGCGTGGCGTGCCGGTGCCCGAGAACGCGCTGCCGGCGCGTGTCCGCACCGAGCGGGCGGCGCCCTGGTGGTTCGGCACGCACGGCGGCGCGGGCGAGTCCACCCTCGCGGCGCTGGTGACCGGTTCGCGGGCGGCGGGCCACGCGTGGCCGCTCCCGCGCGACGTCAACGACCCCCAGCCCGTGGTCCTCGTGGCCCGCACCAGCGCACGGGGCCTGGAGAGCGCCCGCGTCGCCGCCACGCAGTGGGCCGCCGGTGACGTGCTCGGCGTCGACCTGCTCGGCCTCGTGCTCATGGCGGACGCCCCCGGCCGGCTCCCCCGGGCCCTGCGCGACCTCGCCCAGCTCGTTGGCGGCGGGGTGCCCCGGGTGTGGACGGTGCCGTGGGTCGAGGCGTGGCGGTCCGGCGACGACGTCGTGCCGCACGCGGTCGGCGTGCTGCGCCGCGACCTCACCACGCTCCTGCCCGACGGGGAGGCCTGACGTGCTCGGTCCCGTCGTCGGCGCACTCAGCACCGCCACGCTCACCCTCACCAACGTGCCCGACCCGGGCCAGGGCGAGGCGCCCCCCGGCATGGAGGGGTTCCTCCAGCTGCTGTCGTGGACCAAGTGGATCGCCCTGGGCATCTGCGTGCTCGGCCTCATGGTCGCCGGCGCCCTCATGGCGATCAACGCCCGGCGCGGCGAGGGCGGCGAGCACCTGGGCCGCATCGGCATGGCGCTCGCGGGGGTGGTCGTCATCTCCGGTGCCTACTTCGTCGTCGGCGCGCTGGCGTAGGGAGCGGACGTGCCGGCGGACGAGGGGCGCAGCGCGTGGACGCGCCCCGCGTTCGTGGGCTCCGCCGTGCTGCTCCTGGCCCTGCTGATCCTCGTCGTCTGGCTGCTCGCGCGCGGCGACGGCGCCCCGGCCGACCCGGGCACCGCCGCGCCCGGGTCGGCCACGGCTGCGCCGTCGGCAGGCCGAGAGAGCCCCACCACCGGACCCACCGGGACCGCCCGGGCAGCCCCGGGGCGGTCGGTCTGCGGGCTGACCGAGGAGGCCGACTCCGGCACGCTCACCCGGGCGCCGGCGGCGACGTGGCAGCTCGTGGGCACGGTGGCCGCGCCCTCGGTCGAGGGCCAGGGCCCGGGCGAGGACGACGACGGCCTCCGCACCTGCTACGCGCGCACCCCCACCGGGGCGCTGCTGGCCGCCGCGAACGTGGCCGCCATGGGCTCCTCCCCCCAGCTGATCGGCCGGATGACCGAGGAGATGACCGCCGAGGGACCCGGCCGCGACGCCGCCCTGAAGTACCTCGAGGCCGGCGCCGCCCCCGAGATCCCCACCGGGGTGCGTTACCAGATCCGCGGCTTCCGGCTCCTCGACTACACCGGCACCGAGGCGTCGGTGGACCTGGCGCTGGGCGTCGACGGCGGCCTGACGGGCAGCTTCGTGCTGGACCTGCGCTGGGAGGACGGCGACTGGAAGGTCGTCCTCACCGACGACGGCGGCCTCGGCAGCCTGCCCGCACCCGTGCCGGACCTGACCGGCTACACCCTGTGGTCGGGGGCGTAGATGTCGAGCGCCGACCCCACGACGCCCGTGCCGCCGGGCGGCTGCAGCCCGCTCGACGTCACCTGTGCCACCTCGACCTGGACCGCCGACGACGGCAGCTCCACCGCCCTGGACCAGCTGGCCGGGGCGGTGTCCGAGGCCCTCGACACCACGCTGTCGTCCCTGGGCAAGATGTGGGAGAACGTCGCCACGCCGGCGCTGACGGGCGACGGCGAGGGGGCCGTCACGGCCGGCTCCGTGGCCCCGGGGTCGGTCGCCGCGGTGGAGACGGTCCTCGGCTGGGTCGTGTGGATCTCCCTCGGCGTCGCCGTCATGTCCCTGCTCGCCCTCGGCGCCTGGCTCGCCCTGGCCGGGCGCCGAGGCGACGGCGGCCGGCAGCTGGGCCGGGTCGGGATCGTCCTGGGCGGGGTGCTTCTGATCTCGGGGGCGTCCGCGGTGGTGGGTGCGCTGGTGCCGCCGGAGCGGTTCGCCGGCGGGTCGGCACCGGTCGCCACGACGCAGAACGCCCTGTGGTGGTTCACCGCGGCGATGGCCGTGCTCTCGGTGATCGTGGCCGGCGCGAAGATGGCGTGGGAGCAGCGCGCCGCCGCCGGGCGCGACCTGGTTCGGTCCCTGCTCACGCTCGTGGTCGTGGCCGGCGCCGGGCTGACCGTGATCGGGCTCGCCGTCGTCGCCGCGGACGGCTTCGCCGCCTGGCTGCTCGAGCGGGTCACCGGCGGCGAGGACTTCGGCACCCGGGTCCGCGACCTCGTGGTGCTGTCGGACTCCCTCGGCGTGCTGCTGGTGATCGTCCTCGGGCTGCTCGCCGTGGTGGTGGCGTTCGTCCAGATCATGCTGCTGGTGCTGCGCGGCGCGATGCTCGTGATCCTCGCCGGCATCTTCCCGCTCTCGGCGGCGTTCACGAACACCGCGGTCGGCCGTGCCTGGTTCTCGCGGGTGGTCGCGTGGATCGTCGCGTTCGTGCTGTACAAGCCGGCGGTGGCCATCGTCTACGCGACCGCGTTCCAGCTCACCGACACCGGCCTCGTCACGGACGACGGCACCGGCCTCGTCCCGCTCCTCGCCGGCATCATCCTCATGGTCCTGGCACTGCTGGCGCTGCCCGCGCTGATGTCCGTGGCGGCACCGCTGGTGGGCACGGTGGCCCCGGGAGGCACGCCGGCGGCCGCCGCGCTGCCGCCGGGCACGTCCGCGGCGCTGCCCAGCGGGGCGGCGGCGGTGCACCGCGTGCGACCCGCGGCGGCGCCGCCCGCACCGGCAGGTGCCGCCGCGGGCGTGGGCCTGGTGGGGCCCCGCGGCTCGAGCGAGCTGCGCGGTCTGCGGGCCGGCGACACCACCGTCGGCCCCGGCGGGTCCGGCAACGGCCCCGGTTCCGGCCCGGGTTCCGGCGCGCCCGGCTCCGGCGGGCAGGGCTCGGGCGCGGGCGTGCCGGGGGGCGCCACCGAGGACGACCTGACCGGCCGGGGCACGGGCACCGACGCAGTCGTCGGCGCGGACGCGGGCGCGGGCGTCGAGCCGGGCGACCTCGAGCCCGCCGGTGACACGCCGCCCGGCGAGCCGCCCGCCGACGACCAGCACCATCCCCGCAGGGGGAACCCCGACCAGCCCCGCCCCCGCGCGGCGATCCACGAAGGAGACGGTTCACGTGCCGGCAACCGCTGACAGCCCCCACGTGCCACGCACCTACGGCAACTGGCGCCGTCCCACCACGCCGGGCCTGATGGGCCTGGGCACCGCCGGGACCCTCATCCTCATGGCCGGGCTCGTGCTGGTGGTGCTCGTCGTCATGCTCACGGACCTGCTCACCGGGCTCGTCTTCGCCGCCGGGCTCGCCGTCGTGCTCCTGGCGATCGGCGTGCGCGACAAGCACGGCCTCAACGCCCTCGACAAGGGCGCCGCCCGCTGGTCCTGGTGGCGCCAGCGCTCCGCCGGCGAGCACCTCTACCGCTCCGGCCCGCTGGGGCAGGTGCCGTGGGGCACGTGCCAGCTGCCCGGGCTGGCCGCGTCGTCGAAGCTCACCGAGCACTCCGACTCGTACGGGCGGCGCTTCGCCCTCATCCGCGTGCCCACCACCTCCACCTACACCCTCGTCATCGGCACCGAGCCCGACGGCGCAGCCCTGGTGGACGAGGAGCAGGTGGACTCCTGGGTCGCCGACTGGGGGCTGTGGCTGGCGAACCTGGGCGACGAGCCGGGCATCGTCGCGGCGTCGGTGACGATCGAGACAGCGCCGGACACGGGTACCCGCCTGCGCCGCGAGGTGGGCACGAACCTCGACCCCGACGCCCCCGAGTTCGCCAGGGCGCTGCTCGCCGAGACGGTGGCCGACTACCCGCACGGCTCCTCCACCGTGCGCGCGTACGTGGCCCTGACCTTCAACGCCACGCACAACGGCAGACGACGCAAGCCGGCCGAGTTCGCCCGCGAGCTGGGCGCACGCCTGCCCGGGCTCACCGGGGAGCTGCAGGCCACCGGCGCCGGCCCGGCGCACCCGGTGGACGCCCTGGAGCTGTGCGAGCTCGTGCGGGTGGCGTACGACCCGGCGGCCGCCGTCGCGATCGACGAGGCGCACGCCGAGGGGCTGACCACCAGCCTGACCTGGTCCGACGTCGGCCCCTCCGCCGCGGAGGCCTCGTGGGACGACTACCGGCACGACTCCGGGGTGTCGGTGACCTGGGCGATGACGGGTGCTCCGCGCGGGAACGTGCAGGCCTCGATCCTCTCGCGGCTGGTGGCCCCGCACCGCGACGTCGCCCGCAAGCGCGTGACGCTGCTCTACCGGCCCATCGACGCGGCGTCCGCCGCCGCGATCGTGGAGTCGGACCTGCGCGCCGCCCAGTTCCGGCAGTCCTCCTCGGACAAGCCCACCGCCCGCGACGTGCTCGCCACGCGCGCCGCGGCCCTGACCGCGCAGGAGGAGGCCGCGGGCGCCGGGCTCGTCAACTTCGGCATGCTCGTGACGGCCACGGTCCTCGACGAGGCGCGCGAGGCCGACGCCCGTGCCGCCGTCGAGAACCTGGCCGCCACCGCCCGGCTGCGCGTGCGGCCCGCGTACGGCTCCCAGGACACGGCGTTCGCCGCCGCGCTGCCCCTCGGCCTGGTGCTGCCGCGGCACCTCGACCTGCCCTCCCAGGTCCGGAGCCGGCTGTGAGCCGGAAGAAGCAGGAGGGGACGACGGCGGCCCCCGCCCGCCCGGGGCCGCGCGGCTGGCCGGGGCGCGGGCGTGGCCGGGCCGGCTCCATCCAGCCGGTGCCGGAGTGGCGCGGCTCGACCCGGCAGGTGTGCGGGCTCTGGCCCTTCGCCGTCGGCTCGGGGACCCCGATGGTCGGGGTCCCGCTGGGGCGCAACATGGTCACCGGCGCCACGGTGTGCTGCGACCCGGTGTCGTGGTTCCAGCGGGCGAACCTCATCTCCAACCCGTCGGCGTTCGTGCTGGGCCTGCCGGGCCTGGGCAAGTCCACGCTCGTGCGACGCATGGCGGCCGGCCTCGCCGGGTACGGCGTCATGCCGCTCGTGCTCGGCGACCTCAAGCCCGACTACGTCGACCTCATCGAGGCGCTCGGCGGGCAGGTGATCGCCCTGGGCGGGGACCGCGGGCACATCAACGTCCTCGACCCCGGGGAGGCGACGTCGGCGGCCGAGCGCCTCACCGGCAGCGCCCGCGCGATGGTGCTCACCGACGCGCACGAGCGGCGGCTGACGATGGTGTCCTCGCTGCTGACGATCCTGCGCGCCCAGCCCCCGACCGACCGGGAGGAGACGATCCTCGACCGGGCCTTGCGGGTGCTCGACGAGCGCCACGACGGCGTGCCGGTACTTCCCGACCTGCTCGAGGTCATCCGCTCCGCGCCCGAGGACGTGCGGCAGGTGGCGCTCGACCGCGGCTCGCTGGAGCGCTACCAGGAGGTGACGGAGAACCTCGAGGCCTCGCTGATCGGCCTGGTCGACGGCGGTCGGCTCGGCCGCACGTTCTCCCGCCCCACCACGAACCCGATGCGCCGGGACCGGCCGGTGGTCTACGACGTCAGCCACATCGACGACGCCCAGACCGACCTGCAGGCCGCGGTCATGCTGGCGTGCTGGTCGGCCGGGTTCGGCACGGTCAACGTGGCCAACGCCCTCGCCGACGCCGGCGTGGAGCCGCGCCGCCACTACTTCGTGGTCCTCGACGAGCTGTGGCGGGTCCTGCGCGCCGGCCGCGGCATCGTCGACCGGGTCGACGCCCTCACGCGGCTCAACCGCACCCGCGGCGTGGGCACGGTGATGGTCTCCCACACGATGTCCGACCTGCTGGCCCTGCCCGCCGAGGAGGACCGCATGAAGGCGCGCGGGTTCGTCGAGCGCTCCGGGATGGTGGTGGCGGGCGGGCTCCCCGGCGCGGAGATGCCGATGCTCACCCAGGCGGTGCCGCTCTCCCGCGCCGAGCAGGAGCTGCTCATCGGCTGGCAGGACCCGCCCGCCTGGGACCCGGTGCACCACCGGGAGACCGAGCCGCCCGGGCGCGGGAAGTTCCTCGTCAAGGTCGGCGGCCGGCCCGGCATCCCCGTGCAGGTGCAGCTGACCGCCGTCGAGCTCGGCATCCACGACACCAACAAGCGGTGGCGCGAGCTCTCCCGCGTGGGCCGGGTGGAGCGCCCTGCGGAGCAGGTGGGACCACCCGGAGGGTGACGGGCGGCAAGAAGGCGCCATGGCCGCTTTTTCGGGCGTCCTACGCATTCCCGGACGGAAGCCGCGCCCCTAGCCTCAGGGCCATGCGTACAGTGATCGCAAGCGCCGCAACGGCCGCGGCCCTCGTCCTGACCATGTCCACCGCCGCCCTCGCGGGCGGCTCCGTCGCGGACAGCCCCGACCGCCGCGACCGCGGCGGGCCGACCCACACCCGCCCCGTCGACGACGTCGTCGTCATCGGCCACCGCGGGGCGTCCGGCTACCGCCCCGAGCACACCCTCGCGTCGTACGAGCTCGCCATCGAGCAGTGCGTCGACTTCATCGAGCCCGACCTCGTCTCCACCAAGGACGGCGTGCTCGTCGCCCGCCACGAGAACGAGATCGGCGGCACGACCGACGTCGAGAACCATCCCGAGTTCGCCGACCGGAGGACGACGAAGGCGATCGACGGCCGCCAGGTGGAGGGCTGGTTCACCGAGGACTTCACCCTCGCCGAGCTGCGCACGCTGCGCGCCGAGGAGCGCATCCCGAACCTCCGGCCGGAGAACACCGCCTACAACGGGCTCTACCAGATCCCCACCTTCGAGGAGGTCGTCGAGCTCGCCACGCAGTCGAAGACGTGCGACGGCAGGCCGATGGGGATCGCCCCCGAGATCAAGCACCCGAGCTACTTCGACTCCATCGGGCTGTCGATGGAGGAGGGTGTCGTCGCGATCCTCGAGGAGTACGGCTACGCGGGCCGGCGGGCCCCGGTGGTCATCCAGAGCTTCGAGACCTCCAACCTGCGCGAGCTCGACCGCATGATCAAGGTCGACCTCGCGCAGCTGGTCGACTGCTCCGGCGCGCCCTACGACCTCGTCGCCGCGGGTGACCCGCGCACCTACGCCGACCTCGTCACGCCGGCGGGCCTGAAGGAGATCTCCCGGTACGCCGACATCCTGGGCGCCTGCAAGGACCGCATGATCCCGCGGAACGCCGACGGCTCGCTCGCGGCGCCGACGACGCTGGTCGACGACGCCCACAAGGCCGGCCTCGAGGTCCACGGCTGGACCTTCCGGGCGGAGAACCAGTTCCTGCCGCTGGACTTCCGCTCGAGCGCCGACCCTGCCGCGCACGGCGACCTTGCCGGCGAGATCGAGCGCTTCCTCGAGCTGGGCATGGACGGGCTGTTCTCCGACCACCCGGACATCGCGGTCGCCGCCGCGTCGGCGTTCGAGCAGGAGCAGCACCCCGGCCGTCGCTGACCCGCGCCCCTGACCGGGCACAGTCGGCCCACGGCCTGCCGTCCCGCCGGTCGACGCCTCCTGGCGCCGACCGGCGGGTCCGTGTCCGAGTCTCGTGGTGAGGTACTCCCATGACGCCTACCTCACGGACGGTCCCCGACGACGTCGCCGCCTACCTCGACGCCGCCCCGGAGCCGTGGGCCGAGCTGCTCCGGGACGTCCTCGGCACCCTCGCCGCGGCGATGCCGGACGGCTACGAGCTCGGCATGCACTGGGGCATGCCCACCTGGGTGGTCCCGCTCGCCCGGTTCCCACGGACCTACAACGGCAAGCCGCTGGCGTACGTCAGCGTCGGGGCGCAGAAGAACCACGTCTCCGTGTACCTGATGGGCGTGTACTCGGTGCCCGAGGAGGTCGAGGCGTTCCGGGAGGCGTGGCGGGCCGGCACCGGCCGGGTCGACATGGGGAAGTCGTGCCTCCGGCTCAGGAAGCCCGCCGACGTCGACCACGAGCTCCTCGCACGCACGGTCGCCGGCATGTCCGTCGAACGGTTCCTGGAGACCTACGAGCGCGTCCAGGCGCGGTAGGGGACGCCGATCCGCGTGGGAAGGCCTGCCTTTCCTTCGTTGTGGACCGGACCGCCCCGCCCTACATTGACGATCATGAATGAGTTGCACGCGCTTCAGGACCAGACGTCCGGTGCCGCGACCCCGGACGCCGTTCCGGCCGGGTCGGTCGTTGGCGTGGAGGGCGACCGGCCCGCGCGACGCGAAGAGGAACGTCGACGGGGCGGTCTCGAGCAACGGCTCAACGCCCTGCGCGCCGGGGTGCTCGGGGCCAACGACGGGATCGTCTCCACGGCGGCCGTCGTGGTCGGCGTCGCGGGTGCCACCACGTCCACGGGAGCGATCGCCACGGCCGGTGTCGCGGCGGCCATCGGCGGCGCGGTGTCCATGGCGCTCGGCGAGTACGTCTCGGTCAGCAGCCAGCGGGACAGCGAGAAGAACATCATCGAGGAGGAGCGACGGGCCCTGGAGGCGGACCCGGCCGTGGGCCTGGAGTCGCTCGCGCGGCTGTACGAGGAACGCGGCCTGTCGCCGGAGACGTCGCGCACGGTGGCGCAGGAACTCTCGGCGCGCGACGCCCTCGACGCCCACCTACGGGCGCGGCACAACATCGACGCCACCGACGTCGCCAGCCCGTGGCACGCGGCGCTGGCCTCGTTCCTCGCCTTCGCCGGCGGCGCGCTCCTCCCGCTCCTGGCGATCCTGCTGCCCCCGCCGGAGCTGCGGGTACCGGTCACGTTCGTGGGCACGCTGGTCGGCCTCGCCCTCACCGGCGCGGTGGCGGCGGGCATCGGCGGCGGGTCACGGTCGCGTGCCGCGACGCGGGTGGTCGTCGGCGGCGGGCTGGCCCTCGCGGCGACCTACCTCATCGGGTTCCTGCTCGGCACGACCGGCATCGTCTGACCCAGGTCAGGCGACCCCGTAGCGGCTGACGCTGAACTGGAAGCCCTGCGGGTCGGCGAGCTCGGCGACGCGTGAGCCCTCCGCGTCGAACGGCTCCGTCGTCACCGACCCACCGAGCTCGAAGGCCCGGGCGGCGACGCCGTCCGGGTCGTCGACGGCGAACGTGACGGTCCAGCGGGGCGTCCCCTCGAACTCCTCGACCATCCATCCCACCGCGTCGGTGAACCCGGGCGGGGCACCGGCCTCCTCGTGGCGGGCCCGGGTCCCGGGATCCCGCTGCTCGAGGTGGTCCCCGTAGCCCGGGCGCCTCACCATCCACGTGCCGGGGACGAACTCGGTGGTCTCCCAGCCGAACACCGCGTTGTAGAACTCGGCCGCGGCGGCGATGTCTGGTGTGTGCAGCTCGTTGAAGTTCCAGGAGTTGGCCACGTTGACCACCTCGGCGCCCTCGTGCTCGCCGCCGGTCCACGCGCCGAAGACCGCGCCGGCCGGGTCCTCGAACCGGCTGCGGCGCCCGCCGCCGAACACCTCGTGCGCGGGCTCGCGCACCTGCCCGCCGGCGGCGAGCACCCGCCGCTCGATCTCCTCCAGGTCCGGCACGCGGACGTACATGGTCCAGCCGGGGTTGCCGATGTCGAGGGCGCCGACGCCCGCCACGTCCGCACCGGCGAGGCTTGCCACCCGGTACGGCCGGGGCGTCTCGTCGACGTCGCGGATCTGCCAGCCGAAAAGGTCTGCGTAGAACTCGCTCGCGGGCCCGGGGTCGGGGGTGAGCAGATCGATCCAGGCGGGTACGCCGTCGGGATAACGCGGGACGTCCGAAGAGGCGGAGGCCATGCCCCCACGGTAGGTCCGGGCGTGGTCAGCGCGCTATGTATCCGCCGATCACGCGCCGTCCTCACCGGCCGCCCTCACCCCCGTCAGGTGCCGATCACTCGCCACCACCCTTGCCGGGGGCGCCGTGCACCGGCACGCTGGGCCTCACCGTGCCTGGGGGGCGGAGGCTGCGATGGCGCAGATCGTGCTCGTCCATGACCATCCGGTGGTCCGGCTCGGCCTGCGCACCGTGCTCGCCGGGGAGCCGGACCTGGCCGTCGTGGGCGAGGCGACGTCGGCCCCTGGCGCCGTCCGTGCCGTCAGCAACCACCGTCCGGACCTGGTGGTGCTCGACGTCCGCCTCGAGGGCCGGCCGCTCGGGCCGGAGCTGTGCCGCACGCTCAAGACCGCCCCGGACGGGCCCGCGGTCCTGGTGCTCGCGGCCAGGGCTGCGGCCACGGAGATGACCGCTATGTACCTCGCGGGGGCCGACAGCTTCGTGGACCAGACCTCAACGACCGGCGAGATCGTGGCCAGCGTCCGCGCCACCCTCGGCGGCCGGCGCGTGTGGGCTCCCCACCCCCTGCCCGTGAACGGCGCGCACGGCCCGCCGGTGCCGCACCCCGACCCACCAGAGCACCTCACTCCGCGTGAGCGCGAGGTGCTCGGCCTGCTCCTGCAACGCCTGACGAACGCCGAGATCGCTGCCGAGCTGCACCTCGGCATGCCCACCGTGAAGACGCACGTGAGCGCCGTGCTGCGCAAGCTCGGCCTCACGCGGCGGCTCGATCTCTTCCACGACGAGTCCTGACCGGTCTCGCGGCCTGGCAGGTCTCGCGGCCACGCAGGCACGCAGGCACGCAGGCACGCAGCCACGCAGCCACGCGCCGAGAACGCCCTAAGTGCCCGTTCACGCCCACGGACGGGTAGTTAGGGCGTTCTCGGCACGGACGGGCGGGCGGGCGAGGCAGGGGCGCGCACGGGCGGGGACGCGCACGGGCAGGCACCGGCGGCGCCGGCGGACCGCGTGCACGGCCGGACGGTGGGTGCGCGGTTCCGGGGAGCGGCCGAGCGGTGGCCGCGCCGAGACCACCGCCCGGCCGGGTCGGTGCCCCTGCAGGGGTCAGTGCGGCCAGGGCTCGAGCACCGCGGCGCTCCCGCCGTGGAAGCGGGTCGGTTCGGCGGCGGCCAGCAGCCCGTCGTCGCCGAGGAACTGCACACCGTTGACGTTGCCGATCGGCTCGGCGGCCGGGGTCGGCAGCTTGTGCCCGTACGCCTTCAGCGCCTCCTGCGTCGCCACGGGCAGGGTCGCCTCGAAGTTGGTGTTCTCGCTGTTCCCGTTGCCCAGGCGTGGCGCCGCGATCGCGTCGGGCAGGTCCATGTCCAGGTCGACGAGGTTGACCGCCACCTGCAGCACCGTGGTGATGATGGTGGCCCCGCCCGGGGTCCCGTACGCGACGAACGGCTCGCCGTCAGGGCCGAACATGATCGTCGGGCTGATGCTGCTGCGCGGGCGCTTCCCGCCGTCGGGCGAGTTGGCCACGTTCGGGTCCGTGGCGAAGTCGGTCAGCTCGTTGTTGAGCAGGAAGCCGTACCCGTCGACGGCGATCCCGCTGCCGCCGATCTGCTCGATGGTGAAGGTGAGAGCGACGATGTTGCCCCACCGGTCCGTCGTCGTCAGGTGGGTGGTGGAACCGGTGCTCATGGGCGCCGAGGCGAGGACGACGCCGTCGTCCGCGGCGCCGTCCGGCGTGCCGGCGGGCAGGGGCTTCTTCGTGGCGGCGAACGGCTCGCGGATCAGCTCGCGGCGCTCGTCGGCGAAGTCCTGGGAGAGCAGGCCCTCGACGGGCACGTCGACGAAGTCGGGGTCGCCGAGGTACTTGCCGCGGTCGGCGAACGCGAGCGCCTCGGCCTCGATGAGCAGGTGCAGCACGTCGTTCTCCGGCAGCTCGGAGAGCTCGTAGCCCTCGAGGATGTTCAGCGCCTCCCCCACGGTGGTGCCGCCGGACGACGGCGGACCCATCCCGAACACGGTGTGGTCGCGGTAGTCGACCATCGTGGGGTCGCGCCACTTCGCCTCGTAGTCGTCGAGGTCGCCGAGCTCCATCAGCCCCGGCCTGACGTTGCGCTCGGCGCCCGCGACGACCGGCGGGTGCTGGACCGTGTCCACGATCGCCTCGGCGACCTCGCCCTCGTAGAACGCGTCCGCGCCGTCGCGACCGATGAGCTTGTACGTCCTGGCGAGGTCGGGGTTGCGGAAGATGCTCCCGACGGCGGGCACCTTGCCGTCGACGAGGAACGTCTCGCGGCTGGACGTGAAGTCCCGGAAGATCTCGAGGTTGTCGGTGGTGCGGTCCACGTACTCCTCGTCGACGACGAAGCCGCGCTCGGCCACCACGCGGGCCGGCTGCAGCAGCTTGTGGAGCGGCATGGTGCCGTACTCCTCGAGGGCCAGCTCCCAGCCGGCGACGACGCCGGGCACGCCCTGCGAGAGTCCGGAGACGCGCCGTTCGTCGAACGGGATCTCCTTGCCGTTCTCGAGGAAGACGTCGCGGGGCGTGGCCAGGGGCGCCGTCTCACGCGCGTCGATGGAGGTGACCTCGTCGTTCTCGGCGTCGTAGATGAGGAAGAACCCGCCACCGCCGATGCTGCCGTCGTAGGGCCGGGTCACGCCCAGCATGGCGGACGTGGCGATCGCGGCGTCGACGGCGTTGCCGCCCTTCTCGAGGATCTCCATGCCCGCGCGCGTGGCGTAGGGGTCGAGCGACGTCACCGCACCGCCGTAACCGGTGGCGGTGGCCTCCTTGCGAGGCGGGTGCGGTACCCCGTGGTTACCGTCGCGCTTCCCGTCCCCGCCCTCGGCCCCGGCGGGGCTCGCCCCGACGACGAGCGCCGCGACCAGCGCGAGAGCCATGGCCAGCAGCGCGAGGACCCGGCCTCGGCGCAGCACCGTTCCAGACATGTCCGCTCCCCTCGACGGCGCCGCCTCGTCAGCGCAGCGGCGGTGGGCCAGACGCTAGCCGCGGGCACCCACGCGGCGGATCAGTCTTCAGGGATGAGGTCGGCCTGCGACGGACGGGCACTGCTCACCGGTCTGTGGCACGTCTTCTGACCGGTGTGTCCCCACTTCTGGACGGACTATGCCGCTGCTGGCCGTTTCGCAACGGCTTGTAGTTCCACAGACCGTCCAGAAGTGCGTGACGGCACCGGACGAGTGATGTCCGGCAGCGCGCGGCAGCACCGGACGGATGGTCCCCCGGCGCGCCCCGGGTCCAGGGCCGGACAAGGCGCGGTCAGCGGATCGTGACGGTGCGGTCGAACCAGGTCAGCACCTTCTCCGACCCGAACGGCCACAGGCCCGCGAGCGCCCCGGCCGCCTCCTTCCCGAACGTCGGCACGCCCGGCAGGGTCGGGCCGGCGGAGACGGTGCGGGCAGGTGCGTCGTCGGGCAGGCCGGCGAGGCGGCGGGCCGCTGCGAGTCCGGCGTCGAGGTCGCCGAGCTCGTCGACGAGACCGATCTCCTGGGCGTCCTGCCCGCTCCAGATGCGGCCGCGCCCGATCTCGTCGACCCGTTCGCGGCTGAGGCGGCGCCCGGCGGACACGCGGCCGACGAACCGCTCGTAGACCTCGTCCATCATCTGCTCGGCCCACGCGCGCTCGTCGTCGGAGAAGGGGCGGTGCGGGCTGGCGAACAGGGCCCGGTCGCGCCCGACGGTCTCGGGGTTGAGGCCGTGCCGGTCGTCGAACTGGGTGAGGACGGGCTTGCCCACGACGACGCCGATGCTGCCGGTGAGCGTGTACGGGTCGGCGACCACGTGGTCGGCCTGGGCCAGGACGTAGTAGCCGCCGGAGCCGGCGACCTCCCCCATGACGGCGACGACCGGCTTGGCGCACCGGGCGACGGCGCGGCAGACGACGTCGGAGGCGAGGGCGGAGCCGCCGGGCGAGTCCACGTACAGCACGACCGCCTTCGTGTGCTCGTCCCGCTCGGCCTTGCGGAGGGCGGCGACGACGGACTCGGAGCCCGACATCGGTCCGGGGAGGAACGGCAGGGGCGGGGTGCGGCGGGAGTGCCCGGTGACGATGGGGCCGATGACGGGAACGACGGCGACGCCGTCGGCCTTCCGGCCCATCTTCCGCGCGGCGAGGTCCGGCATCATCAGCTCGACCGTGCGGCCCCAGTGCTGGTCGACGGGGGCGACGATCTCGTCGTCGTAGGCGATGCGGGTGATCAGACCGAGGTCGAGGAGCTGCTGCGCGTTGGTGAGCGGGGTGTCGAACAGGGCGTCGGGGTCGGCGCCGCGTGCCCGGGGGACGTCCGCCTGCCAGCTGCGCTCGGCGGAGGTGACGTAGGCGGTGAGCTGCTCGCGGTCGTACTCGTCCATGCGGTCCTGCGAGAACCGGGTCAGTGCGGACTTGTACTCGCGGATGCGCAGGTTCTCGAAGCTGATGCCGTGGCGGCCGAGGAAGGCGCCGTAGAAGACCTGCTCGGCGGCGAAGCCCGGCAGGGAGACCTCGGCCGACTCCGGGGCGACGACCTCGGTGAGAGGCGCCGTCGCCAGGAGGCTGCGCATGGAGACCTGGGGGACGTACCCGACCACACGCTTCTTCCGCGCCAGACGCCCGAGCGCGAGACCGATCGCGTGTGCGGTGGCGAGGCCGACCTTGAGGTCGCCGACGCGGACGAGGACGCCGCGGACCCAGTCAGCCTTCGCGAGGCGGTCCAGGCGGGCCGTGAGGGCCTCGAAGGACTCGGTGCGCTGCAGCAGCTCCTGGACGGGGGCGCTGCGGCGGTACGTCGGGTAGCTGCCGTGGAGGTCGAGCACGACCCAGTCGGGCGCACCGTCCCCGGTGCTGCCGCGGGCGAGGGTCAGGCGGAGCTTCTCCGGCAGAGGGGCCATGCTCCAGCGTAGCCAGGAGCTACGACACGCCGACGGCGATGAAGGTGTAGGACGCGTCGCCGCTCTCGCCCCGCCCCCACAGGTCCACCGCGAAGGGTCCGCCTGGCGGGACGGTGAGGACGAGGCGGCGGGCGCTGTCGTCGTGCTCCACGGTGAGCGCCTGGCGACCGTCATTCGCCCCAACCCCTGGTTCCGCAGCGGGGTCGCGTGCCACCGCCTCCCAGCGCCACCCGTCGAGAGGGGACGCCACCTCCAGCGCCACTTCCAGCTCCCCCGCGACGACGCCGACATCGACGGGGTGCTCCGGGGAGCCGTCCCAGCACATACCGACCGTGCTCCCCGAGATGCAGCCCGACCAGGGCACGAGCTCGAACGTGGAACGATCGTTGACCACCTCGATCACCGGCGGCACGAGCTCCTCCTCCGAGCCGCCGGGCGGCCAGGTGGCGCAGCCGCCGAGAAGCAGCACCAGGGGCGCGGCGGCGACTCGCAGGGACAGGGCCATGCGCTCAACGTAGAGCCTCCGGCCGTCGGCCCGGGGAGCCTCACGACCGCCGACCCGGGAAGCCTGCCGTCCTCGCTCCCTCTCACCCGGGCCGGGCGGGCTCCTGCACCAGCTTCATCGACACGAGTTCCGTGAACCCGGCGCGCCGGGCGAGGCGCACCTTCTGGCGCCGGTAGACCGTGAAGCCGAGCTTGGCGTAGAGGCCGAGGGCGGGTTCGTTGGTGTCCTTGATGTCCTCGAGCACGTACTCGCGGTAGCCCGGGAGAGCCAGCAGGTGACGCAGCAGTGCCGTCCCGACGCCGCGACCCTGGTGCCCCGGCTCGGTGGCGACGAACCCGATCTCGGCGAGGCCGGGCCGGGCGCCCGCGGAGGGGCGCATGAACCACCGGCGGATCACCACGAGGGCGAGCAGCCCGCGCGCCAGCCCGAGATGATGCCGAAGCTCCCGCCACCGCGGCGCGAACAGCGTCTCGTCGCCCTCGGTGAGCGAGGCGAGACCCGCGGGCTCACCGTCCACGAGCGCCACGTGGAACCGGTCCAGGAGCAGCATGTGCTCGAAGGCGTCGGCGAGCGTGCCGGTGTCGCGCGAGAACGCGACGAAGTCGTCCGCGAAGGCGCGCACGTACACCTCGGTGATGCGGCGGCGGTACGTCTCCCCGAGCTCGTCCCCGCGTCTGACCTCGACCATCGCCCTCGACCGCCCGTCCGTCCCGCCGTCCCGCCTGCCCGTCTGCCCGCCCCGCACCCGAGCGGCGACCATATCCACCGGCCCGGCGACCGCGACAGCCATTTCCACCCACCGCCGGCCTCTAGGGTGGGCGGCGTGGCTCTTGCCCCGGATGCGCTCCTGGCCGGTCCCCGCGGCCGCCGCCTGTGCCTCTCCCTGGCCGGGGCCGAGCACGGGGACGAGCAGGTCCGCCTCGCACTGCGTTCGGCGATCATGAGCGCCGCGTACGACCTCGATCCCGGCAAGGGCACGTCCCGGGTCATGCTCACCATGACAGCCGGCGGGCCGGCCGACCTTGCCGGGAGCTCCCCTGCCGACGTCGCTCGTCAGATCGACGAGCTACCGCCGCCCGACCTCGACGACCGCACGCTGCTCGCCGCACTCGCGCACGCTGTCGACTTCGCCCGCTACTGGCAGGAGCCCGACGGTGAGGACGTCCTCGCCTCGACCCCGCAGGTGCGCGCCGCGCTCTCACGCATCGCCCGCCAGGTCGCCGACGCCGCACCCGCGGCGTGGTGGACGACGCCGGTCGATCTCGCCGCGCAGTGGAGCGTGACGTTCGGGGACGGCCCGTCCGCGGGCTCGATCGCCGGCCGCCTCGCGCGGTGGCACGACGCGGCGGTGCGCGAGGAGGCCGTCGCCCGCCGGGAACGCCCGGCGGACCCTCGGGCCATGTGGAGCGGCTCGTGGTGGTCGATCCCGCCGGTCCGGCTGCTGCCCCGGTCGACCCGCCAACTCGAAGGTCTCGGACCCGCCGGCCTGTGGCTCGTGGAGGACGCCGGCGACTGGGACCACGCGACCGCGGTACCGGTGACGCCGCCCACCGACGCGGCCGTCTACGAGGTGGACGGCCCCGAGGCGTGGGCCGAGCTGTGCGCGCGGTACCCGTTGGAGGTCACGGCGTCACGGCGGCACGACTGGTACCGCGTGACAGGCAGGGACGGCAGGTGGGTGATCCCCGACTGGGCGCGGGCCGCCGAGGATCTCGACGGCGTCCATCTCACCGTGGCCGGTTACCTCACCACGGCCGGCCGGGCGATCGCCGTCGGGGAGGGGCTGAGCTCCGTGCTCGCGGGCTGGGACCCGGATCAGACCTACTGGTTCACCGACGTGGCCTCCGACAACTCGTCGTCGCAGGACTGGGTCCGCCGCGACGACGGGCGCTGGGCCCGCTCGCAGCCTCCCGGCTAGCGCTCGTCGGGCTCCTCGTCGTCGGAGCGTCGGGGTCTCGGGTCCCGCTCGATGTAAGCGACGCCGGAGTCCAGGTCGAGCGGACCGAACGGCGGCGCGCCGTCCCCGGGGCGCCGGACGTCCATCTCAAGGCGCTCACGCTCCTCGATGAGGTGGCGCAGCCCCGGCTCGAAGATCGCGAAGAACTCCGACATGCCCGCACCGTACGCGGGACGGGCCCGAAAGGGCAGCACTTTCGGGAGGCAGAGCAGCACTTCACAAACAGGTGGCACCGACCGCTCCGCGTCCGCAACGCTGTGCCATGGTCTCCGTCTCGGTCCAGGCCCTTCCCAAGGACGCCACCTCGTGGCTCGAGCTCGCCCGGGAGGTGGAGGCGCGCGGCTTCGCCGGTCTGACGACGGCGGACCATCCGGGAGCGGTCCCCGCGCCGTTCGTCGCGCTCGCCGCGGCCGGTGCCGTCACCTCGCGCATCGGGCTGGGCTCCTACGTCAGCAACGCCGGCGTGCGGGAGCCGCAGCACATCGCGGCCGACGTGGCGACGCTCGACGTCGTCTCCGGCGGCCGCGCCCGCCTCGGCCTCGGCGCCGGCCACACCCCGGCCGAGTGGCGGGCGGTCGGCCGGGAGCGGCCTGGGGTCGCTGCGCGCGTGGAGCGGTGCATGGCCGTGGTGCTCGCCGTGCAGGAGCTGCTCGCCGGCGAGGAGGTGAGCGTCGAGAGCCCGTACCTGTCCGTCCGAGGCGCGCGGCTCGAGTCGCCACGGCCGGTGCAGGACCGGATCCCGCTCACCGTCGGCACCTCGAACTCGCGGTTGCTGCGGTTCGCCGGCGAGCACGCGGACGTGGTCGGGCTCAGCGGCCTGGGACGCACCCTGCCGGACGGGCACATGCACGAGGTCCGCTGGACCACCGACGTCGTGGACCAGCAGGTCGCCCTCGTCGCCGGCGGTGCGGCAGGGCGTACGGCGCCGCCCGTGCTGGAGGCGCTGGTGCAGCTGGTGAGCGTGACCGACGACGCCGAGACGGCAGCCGCCGAGTTCGCCGCCCATGCCGGGGTCTCGCCGCGTGAGCTGCTGGCCGTGCCGTACGTGCTCGTCGGAACGGAGGACGAGATCGTCGACGCGGTCGCCGAGCACCACCGCCGGTGGGGCATCACCCGGTACGTGGTGCGCGCCGACGCCGTCGAGGCGATGACGCCGCTGCTCCCACGGCTCGCCACGATCGGCTGATCTCTACGAGACCTGCACGGCCCGCCAGAACCGGTCCACGAGCGCGTTCCACTCACGAGGGTGGGTGCCGTGATCCCGGAGAGGCGGTCCCCAGGTTCGTACGCGGTGGAGGCGTCGAGGTGCGCGAACACGTTCTCGGGCGCCTGCTCGTCAGGAAGAGGCTGCCGCCCGAGTACCCGGCGACGTGCGCCTGCGGGATGCCGAGCGCGCGGAGCAGGGCCGCGGCGTCGTCGGCCGTCGCGGCGACCGTCACCGGCTCGTCGGGCATGGGGGTGCGACCCCGTTGCGCCGACGGTTGACAGGTTAGGGCGGGCGGGGATGCGTGTCACCGTCGACAAAGGTGAGTCGCTCCATCCGGATGTCAGTGGTCGGGGTGACGATGGAACGGTCAGCAGAGGTACCGCACGAGAGGAGCTGCCATGGCCGTCGCCACCATCGCCGAGGTCGAGCCGGACGTCGACATCTACGCCGACTGCGTCAAGGTCTGGTGCACCGACTGTGACGGGCCCGCCCAGCTGATGGACGGGTTCTGCGACAGCTGCGGCGCACGGGATCACGACCACCTCGTCTGACCGAAACCACCGGCACGACCGCGCGCTCGCTGCCAGACTCTCGTCGTGGGAGCGAATCTGTGGGACAGCCTCACGCTCGGTCCCTCGCGGCGGCGTCGCCGCATGCATCGGCAGCTGCGTGCGCTCGACCGGTCTGACCGCCGCGACGGCGTCGGCGCCGGCAGCCTCTACGGCTCCTACACGCCCGGTGACCCGTACCTGTCGGCCGCCTCGTACTCCGGCGCCCCACACCCCAGCGGCCCGTACTCACCGACATCGCCGTACGTCTCCGGCGGCCCGTACCCGCCGGCACCCTCGTTCCCGTCGGACCGTCCCTGGGCCGGCGCCTCGCCGTACCCGTCCGATCCGGTTCCCGAGCTGCGCCCCCGACGGCGTGGTTCTCTCGTCGTCGCCGCCTTCGCCGTTCTCGCCGCGGGTGCCGGCGCGATGGTGCTCGTGGCGCCCGGCGGCGAGCGACTCGCCGCCGCACCGGCCGTCACGCCCGGCACCGGCTCCTTCGCGTTCATGCAGGAGCAGCACGGCGAGCCGGTCACCTACAACCCGTGCGAGCCGATCCGCTACGTCGTCAACGACGAGCTCGCCCCCGACGGCGGCACGGCGCTGCTGACCGAGGCCGTGGGGACCGTCTCGGACGCCACCGGACTGGTCTTCGAGAGCCTCGGCCGCACCGACGAGAGACCGGACCCCGACCGGCCCGCCCGCGACGTCCTCCGCTACGGCTCCGCCCCCTCCCCCGTGCTCATCGCCTGGGCCACCCCCGAGCAGGTGCCCGAGCTGGCCGGGAGCGTCGTCGGTATCGGCGGCAGCGTCGCCGAGGGCGTCGGCGGGAGCGCGATGCGCTACGTCAGCGGCATCGTCTACCTGGACGCCGCCGAGTTCTCCGGGATCCTCCGGCGCGCCGACGGCCAGGCCCAGGTCCGCGCGATCATGGTCCACGAGCTCGGGCACCTCGTCGGCCTCGACCACGTCGACGACCCGAACGAGCTGATGTACGCGGAGAACGTCGGGACCACCCAGCTGGGCCCCGGCGACCGTCAGGGCCTCGCCGCCCTCGGCTCGGGCCGCTGCACCTGAGGCAGCGGGCAGACGGGGCCTCTCAGGCCATGGTGGGCCAGAGGACCTCCGACGCCGCCTCATCGGCGTCACGCAGGACCCGCAGCACGTTCTCGCCCGCGAGCGCCGCGAGGTCGGAGCGGGACCAGCCCCGCTCGGCGAGGGCCTCGAACAGGCGCGGGTAGCCGGAGACGTCCTCGAGCCCCTCGGGGAGCCGGTCGACACCGTCGTAGTCGCCGCCGAGGCCGATGTGCTCGATCCCGGCAACCTCGCGGGCGTGCTCGAGGTGGGCGACGACCTCGTCGATGCCGACCCGGGGCCGCGGGTGCCCGGACTCCCACTCGGCGAGCCGCTGCCGCCAGGCGTTCTCCGGGTCGAGCCGGACGTTCTCCTCCGTCACCACCGCGGCGTCCTCGCCCGGACGCGGCGCCCGGGGCCAGTGCCAGTCACCGCCGTCGAGCGCCGCCCTCGCCTCGGCGTCCCAGGCGGCCGCCGCGGACGAGACGAACTTCGGCACGAACGTCACCTGGAGGACGCCCCCGTTCGCGGCGAGTTTCTCGAGCACGGCGTCGGAGGCGTTGCGGGGGTGGTCGCACACGGCGCGGCAGGAGGAGTGCGAGAAGATCACCGGCGCGCTGGTGAGGGCGAGCGCGTCGAGCTGGGTGGACTCCGCGGTGTGGGAGAGGTCGACGAGCATGCCGATCCGGTTCATCTCGGCGACGACGGCGCGCCCGACCTCGGTGAGCCCGCCGGCCGCCGGGGCGTCGGTGGCGGAGTCGGCCCAGGAGACGTTGTCGTTGTGGGTCAGGGTCATGTACCGCACCCCGAGGCGGGCGAACGCGCGCAGGGCGCCGAGCGACTCGCCGATCGAGTGCCCGCCCTCCGCACCCAGGAGCGAGGCGATCCGGCCGCGGGCGAAGGCGCTGCGCACACCGTCGGCTGTGCAGACGAGCTCGAAGGTGTCGGGGTAGCGGGCGATCAGCCGGTGCGCGGCGTCGATCTGCTCCAGCGTCCCCAGCACGGCGTCGGCGCCGCGGAGCGTGGAGGGCACGAACACCGACCAGAACTGTGCGCCCACCCGGCCGGCCCGCAGCCGCGGGATGTCGGTGTGCAGGCCGTCGCGCGGCCCGTCCAGCCCCTCGACCGAGTACCCGGCGACCGTGCGAAGCGCGTACGGCAGGTCGTTGTGGCCGTCGACGAGCGGGGTGGTGGTCAGGACGTC